>PXPH01000012.1 GCA_003021615.1 Actinobacteria bacterium QS_8_72_14 | reverse complement strand
GGGAAAGAGAACAGCTCGTTGACGTTGTCGGGGAGACCCCACTCGCCGCCGTACTCGACAGCGGCCACGATCCCGCCGGAGGTATCGGTCACCAACGTGCTCCTCCTGCGCGCTCAGGTCGCGTGGTCGTCGATCTTCGACTGCGCTCGATCGCCCAGATGTAGGTCGCGAGTGTGGCAACAACGGCCACCATCGCTGTCACAGCGACACTGGGGCCGTGGGCCACACTGATTTTCACGGCCAAAAGCCACAGCACAGTGACGGCGGCCAGCAGCCTGGCGAACAGGCCCGCAAGCGTGACCGCGAGCAGCCTACCGCGTGTGCCCCGCCCCGCAAAAGCTGACGTCACGCC
Organism: Actinobacteria bacterium QS_8_72_14; assembly: GCA_003021615.1. Lineage (GTDB taxonomy): Bacteria > Actinomycetota > Nitriliruptoria > Euzebyales > Egibacteraceae > QS-5-72-10. Next base: position 21,514 of record PXPH01000012.1, on the reverse strand, counting down.
CCCGCCGGCGAAGATCAGCAGCGCGAGGCCCAGGCCCAACGCCGCGCCCACCGCGCCACGCCAGCCCACCAGCAGCCACCCGAGCACGACGGCCGGGCCCACCAGCACCATGCCCACCCGCAGCGGGCGCTGCGTGTACTGCCGCGCGTCACGCCAGCGGGCAGCGGTGCGGCCCCGCGACGGGTCCCGCGTCACGACCCCTCGGCGTCCCCGTCAACGCTTGCCGGGGTGTCGTCCGCATCGCGGCGGCGTGACGCGCTCGAGCGGGCACGCGGCCATCTGCCCACACGCCCCTCGGCCCGCAGCCACAACAGGTAGAAGCCACCGGCAAAGCCCAGCAGGCTGCCCACAATGAACAGCCACGGGTGCCCGCCCCAGGTCGTGCCCACGAACCAGCCAAGGCCGCCCCACACGAGCACCCCGGCCAGCAGCTCACCGACCAGGACCGAGGCGTGATCCAGGTCGCGCATCATCGCGCCGCGACCGGTCGAGGCGGCCGAGCGCGAGGCGCGCGCCGCGACGCCGCCCGGCTGGGACGCCGGCCAGCGGTCACCCGCGCCGCCGGAAGCGGCCTCGGAGTCGGCGGTCATGCCCGGGAGTCTCGCAGGCCCCGGCGGGGGGCAACAATTTGGCCCCGACACAGCCGGTGGGCCACACCGGGGGCCACACCTCGGGGCTTACAGCCGGGGGCGCCCCTCGTCGGCCGCGCGGTGGCGCCGCGGATCGCGGCGGCCGGCGAGGGTCACCGCGAGCGCAACCGCCGCCCCGGTGGCCAGCAGCCCCAGCACCGCCCACAGCGGCAGCAGGCCCACCGAGACCGCGGCGGTCGCGGCAAGCGCCGACCACAGGTAGACGATCAGCGCTGCCCGTTGCTGGGAGTGGCCCAGCTCCAGCAGCCGGTGGTGCAGGTGCTTCTTGTCGGGGCTGAACACCGCTCGGCCGGTGCGCAGCCGCCGCAGGATCGCCCAGGCCGTGTCGATCAGCGGCACGGCCATCACCAGCGCGGGCACCAGCACGGGGATGGACAGGGCGGCGAAATCCCCCGCGCCCGGCCCCGGCGCCAGCGTGCCACCCACCGCGGACACGCCCGCCGCGCCCAGCAGCAGCCCCAGCAGCATGGCCCCGGTGTCGCCCATAATCACCTTGGCCGGGTGGAAGTTGAACAGCAGAAAGGCCAGGCAGGCGCCAAGGACCGTCGCCAGCAGCAACTGGGGCGAGGGGATGTCGCCAAACCGCAGCGCCTGATCGGTCAGGCGCAGGTGGGCCAGCAAGGCCACCGTCGCGATCGCCACGACGCCGCTCGCCAGCCCGTCGAGGCCATCGACCAGATTGACGGCGTTGATCATCGCCACCACGCCGGCGATGGTCAGCAGCGCCGCCAGGTCGGCATTCAGCGAGACGGTGCCCAGCTCGCCGGGGATGTAGACAAAGCGCAGCAGCACGCCAAACAGCACGAGCACGCCGGCAGCCATGGCCTGGCCGGCCAGCTTGGCCGAGGCCGTCAGCCCCCGCATGTCGTCGAGCACGCCCACGGCGGTGATCACCGTCGCGGCCAGCACGAACGCGATGGGGTCGCTGGTGGTGCGAAAGACGGGGCGGAACGTGGGCAGCAGCCAGGCCACGGCGAACGCCCCCAACAGGCCGGCGTACAGCGCCAGCCCCCCAAGCCTCGGCAGCGGGCGGGTGTTGACCCGGCGGCCGCCGGGCTGATCGACGGCGCCGAGTCGACGGCTCAGCCAGATCGTCAGCGGGGTGGTCGCGACCACGACCACGAAGGCCGCAGCCGCCACCAGCAATGGGTCGCGCAGCCCGCCCACCGCGTCAGCGAGCCGGCATCCGCCGGCTCAGCGACCCACGCCGTAGGGCGGGAACCGACCGCACAGCTCGAGGACCTCCTGGCGGACCGCGTCGACCTCGCTGTCGTCGTCGGCCTTAAGGACCCGGCCGATCAGGCGCCCGATCTCGGCCATCTCGGTCTCACGCATGCCCTGGGTGGTCACCGAGGGCACGCCCACGCGTACCCCCGAGCCCACCATCGGCGGCTGGGGATCGTAGGGGATCGTGTTCTTGTTGAGGGTGATGCCGGCCCGGTCCAGACGCGCCTCCGCGTCCGCGCCGGTAATGCCCAGCGGCTGGAGGTCGGCCAAAAGATAGTGGATGTCGGTGCCACCGGCGACCAGGCGCATCCCCTCGCCGGCCAGCGCCTGGGCCAGCGCCTGGGCGTTGGCCACGACCTGGTGGGCGTAGTCGCGAAACTCCGGCTCGCCGGCCACCTTGAACGCCACCGCCTTGCCGGCGACGGCGTGCATCAGCGGCCCGCCCTGCAGCATCGGGAAGACGGTCTTGTCGACGTCCTTGGCGTACTCCTCGCGGCTAAGGATCGTGCCCCCGCGGGGACCGCGCAGCGTCTTGTGGGTGGTAAAGGTCACCATGTCGGCGTAGCCAACCGGGCTGGGATGGGCCCCGCCGGCGACCAGCCCCACGAAATGGGCCATGTCCACCAAGAGCTTGGCGCCGACCTCGTCGCAGATCTCGCGGAATGCCGCGAAGTCGATCGCCCGCGGGTAGGCGGTATAGCCGGTCACGATGACCTTGGGCCGCGCCTCGCGCGCGATGCGCGCCACCTCGCCCATGTCCACCTGCTCGGTCTCGGCGTCGACCCCGTACTCCACGACCTCGTACCACTTGCCGGTGAAGTTGGGCTTGGCGCCGTGGGTGAGGTGGCCGCCGTGAGCCAGGGGCATGCCCATCACCCGGTCGCCGTGTCTCACCCCCAGCGCGGTGTAGGCAGCCATGTTCGCCTGCGCCCCCGAATGGGGCTGCACGTTGGCGTGGTCGGCGCCGAACAAGGCCTTGGCGCGCTCGATGGCCAGCTCCTCGGCGACGTCGACGAACTCACAGCCCCCGTAGTAGCGCCGGCCGGGATAGCCCTCGGCGTACTTGTTGGTCAGCACGCTGCCCTGAGCGGACAGCACCGCCGGGGACGTGAAGTTCTCGCTGGCGATGAGCTGCAGGCGGGTGGTCTGGCGCTGGCGCTCGTTGCGGATCGCCGTTGCCACTTCGGGGTCCACGGCTTCGAGCGCGTCGAAGTCCGGCCCGTAGACGGCGTTCATCGGCTTGCTCCTCGGTCGTGGTCGCTACCGCTTCGCTACTTGAGCGACTGGGTCGTGGTCGCTACCGCTTCGCTACTTGCTGTCCGGGGTCAGCTCGTCAGGGATTCGCCCCGATCCAGCGCGGTCAGCTGGTCCACACGCCGCTGGTGGCGATCGCCCTCGAAGGGCGTGGTCAGCCAGGTGCTGGTGATCTCCTCGGCCAGGCCCGTGCCGACGACCCGCGCGCCCATCGCCAGCACGTTGGTGTCGTTGTGGGCTCGGGCCAGGCGCGCGGTGTACAGGCAGTGGCACAGGCCAGCGCGCACACCGGTCACCTTGTTGGCGGCGAGCTGCTCGCCCTGGCCGCTGCCGCCCAGCACGATGCCGCGCTCGGCGCGGCCGTCGGCGACCTCGCCGGCGACGTCGGCGCAGACCGGAGGGTAGTCGACCGCTTCGGTGTCGTGAGTGCCGCGATCGTCGATCTCGTGGCCCTGGCCGGTTAGCCACGCCACGAGATGGCTCTTGAGGGGATAACCCGCATGATCTGATCCGATGGCGATGCGCATGCGTCCATCTTTGCACACATCAGTCGATGCGCTCAGACCCGTCGGCGTTGCCGCCGGGTCCGGCGGGAGCTTGCGGCGCAGCGGACGGCTCGCCGGAGCCGGTGCCATCCAGCCCGCTGACGGCGTCCAGCACCTCGTCGGCGCTGATCGCTCCCCGACGGCGGACCTCGGCGCCACCGCGGCTGCAGTCCACGACCGTCGACCGCGCGCCGTCCAGCTCGCCGGCGTCGAGGTAGGCGCCCACGGACTCGCCGAAGGCGTCGACGGCCTCGGCGATCGTGGCCGGCAAGGGCTCTGCCACCGGCGCAGCGCTTGAGCATGCCAGCGGCCCAACACCACCGACGACGGCCAGCGTGGCCTCGTCGGCAGGCTGGCGCACCGCGACCGTGCCGTCGCTCGCGCCGAGGTCCACCGCGATCGATTCCGCCACCGGCAGCAGCAGCGTCAGCGGCCCCGGCCAAAAGCCCGCGACCAGCTCCTCGGCGGCCTCGGGCACCTGCGAGGCGAGCCCGGGAAGCTGCTTGTGGCTGCGCACCAGCAACGTCAGCGGCAGGTCAACAGCGGCGCCGCGCAGCGCGCGCAGCAGCGCCGTGACTTGACCCACGAACGCGTCACCGATGAGCGCATAGACACCCCCCACGGGCGCCACGATCAAGCCACCGCCGGTTACAACCTCGACGGCGTGATCCACCGCGCCGTCCTCGGCGGCATCCAGCACCAGCGCCATGACCCGATGGTACGGCCTGCGTTGGAGACCTTCCCATGGCCTCACACGGCCTCGGGCGCTTCGACCGGAAAGACCTCGGGCGCTTCGACCTGAAATGAGCACAAGGGGCGGGGGGCCCGTCACCGGCGAGCGACCAGCACGCGCTCGCGGCCGGCAAGGTCCCGTTGCACCCCCACGCCCCGGAGACCGAGTTGTTTGGCGCGCTCGGCCGCGGCGGCCAACCTGGTCGTGGCGCCCTCGACCAGCACGGTCCCGCCGGGGGCCAGCCACTGCCCCGCGGCCGCCAGCAGCCGCCAGATCACGTCCTGACCGCCGGCGCCACCCACGAGCGCCTCGCGCGACTCGTGCTCGGCCACCTCGGGGGCGGCCGCCGCGACCTCCTCGGGGGTCAGATACGGCGGGTTGGACACCAGCACGTCGACTTCGCCGCGAAGCTGCTCGGGCACCGCCTCGAGCAAGTCCCCGAGGCGCACGTTGACGGCCAGGCCGCGCCGCTGGGCGTTGTCAGCCGCGCAGGCCACCGCCGCCTCGCTGACGTCGGTGGCCACCACGAGCCCCGGTGATGCCTCGTCGGCCACGGCCAGGGCCACGGCCCCCGTGCCGGTGCCGACGTCGACCACGGTCCCCTCGGGCGGGGTCGCCTCGATCGCCAGGCCGGCCAGCACCTCGGTCTCGGGGCGGGGCACCAGCACGTCGTCGCACACCCGCAACCTCAACCGGCGGAACCCGATCTCTCCCAGCAAACGCTGCAACGGCTCGCGGGCGGCGCGGCGATCGGCCAGCGCGCCGATGGCCGCGGCCGTGCCCGCTTTGAGCGGGGTGTCGCGCTCCAAGGCCACCCGCGGCCGCGTCCAGCCGCACACGCTGGCGATGAGGAGGTCGGCGTCGACCTCGCACGGCTCCACCCCCGCGGCGGCCAGCCGGCCGGTCACGTGCGCGCGGGCGTCGCCCACGGTGGCCCAGCGCGCCGCCTGACGCGTGGCGCCGCCCACACCGCCGGTGTCGGGTGGCTCGGCCGACCCGCCGGCGTGGCCCGTCACGACCCGTTGGCGCTCAGCGCCGCCAAGCGCCGGCGCTGTTCCTCCTCGGCCAACGCGCCCACGATCTGGTCGAGCTTGCCGTCGAGCACGTCGTCGAGGTTGTGCACCGTCAGGCCGATGCGGTGATCGGTCACCCGGCGCTGGGGGAAGTTGTACGTGCGCACCTTCTCCGAGCGGTCCCCCGTGCCGATCTGCGCCGCGCGCTCGGAGGCCCGTTCGGCCTCGGCGCGCTGCTGCTCGGCGGCCAGCAGCCGCGCGCGCAGCACCCGCATGGCGCGCTCGCGGTTCTGCAGCTGCGACTTCTGGTCCTGCGAGGACACCACGACGCCGGTGGGCACGTGGGTCAAGCGCACCGCGCTGTCGGTGGTGTTGACGCTCTGCCCGCCGGGGCCCGAGGCGCGGAACGTGTCCAAACGCACGTCGTTGGGGTCGAGCTCCACGTCGACCTCTTCGGCCTCGGGCATGACCGCCACCGAGGCCGTGGAGGTGTGGATGCGCCCGCCCGATTCCGTGATCGGCACGCGCTGGACGCGGTGCACGCCCGACTCGTGCTTGAGCACCGAGTAGATGCCGTCGCCGCCGGTGAGCTGGAACACGACCTCCTTGACGACCCCGGGGGCCTGCTCGGAGACCGAGAGCTCCTCGACGCTCCAGCCGCGCGCCTCGGCAAAGCGCCGGTACATGCGAAAGAGCTCGCCAGCGAACAGCCCCGCCTCGTCACCGCCAGCCCCCGCGCGGACCTCGACGATGACGTCCTTATGGTCCTGGGGATCCGCAGGGATCAGCAGCCCGCGCAGCTGCTGGGCCAACTCGCTGGCGTGTTGCTGGTGCTGGCTGGCCTCGCCCTCGAACGCGGCGCGGTCGTCGCCGTCGGACTGAGCGGCGAGCTCGCGGGCGGCCTGGGCGTTGTCGAGCGCGGCCCGCCAGCGGTTGGCCACGTCAACGACCTCGGCGATCTGGGCGTGGCGCTTGGCCACCTGCCGGTAGCTGGCGGGATCGCCGGCCACCTCCGGGTCGGCGAGCTGGCTCTCCAGCTCCGCGTGGGTGCGCTCGAGCTCAGCGAGGCGCTCGGCCAGCGCTCCCAGATCGGCGTGGCCCTCCGCGCTCGTCACGACTCGCCTGTGCCCTTGTCGTCGTGGGAGTCCACGGCCGGGCCGTCGTCGTGGGACTCGACCGGTGGGGCGTCGTCGCTGGCCGCCTCGCCCAGCCGCGGGTCGACGCCGACGGTGGCGTAGACATCATCGGGCGCGTCGTCGCGACCCCACACCACCGACGACGGCAGCGTTGCCACCCGCGGGGCCAGATCGTCGGCGGGCACCACCGCCTGGAACGCGCGGATGGCCACCTCCACCATCGAGTCATCCGGTGGCCGCGTGGTGATCTTTTGCAACCACAAGCCCGGCTTCATGGCCAGCCGGGTCAGCGTCGCCGACGTGCCCGCGCCCAGCCGCAAGCCCTCGTAGGCCACGCCGGCCACCACCGGCAGCAGCACGATCCGCAGCACGATGTGATAGATCGCGTAGCCCATCGTGCCCACCCCCTCCGGGGGCGGCACGATCGAGCCAACCACGGTGTAGACAAAGATCGCCGTGATCACCAGCAGCAGCAAAAAGTTCGTGCCACAGCGCACGTGCAGCGTCGAGTAGGGCTGCACCCGCGACGGCTCCAAGGCCTCGCCGTGCTCCCAGGCGGCGATGGTCTTGTGCTCACCGCCGTGGTAGGCAAAGACGCGCTTGATGTCGCTCATCGCCGAGATCGCCGCCAGATAGCCCAGAAAGATCCCCACGCGCACGAAGCCTTCGATGACGTGGTAGACGACCTCGTTGTCCAGCCCCTGCAGCAGCCACGCCAGCCCGGCGTTGGGCAAAAAGATGAACACCGCGAGGAAGAACGCCACCGCCAGCGTGAGGCTGATGGCGGTCTCGCGCTTGGACAGCTGCTCCTCGCTGTCGTCGATCGACTGGTTGGCCGAGGTCGTCAGCGCCCGCATGCCGATCGCCAAGGCGTCGCCCAGCGCCCACACGCCGCGCACCAACGGCAGGCGCAGCACGCGGTGGCGCTCGGCGGCGTCGTTGACGCGGTGGCGCTCCAGATAGATCTCACCGGAGGGGCGGCGCACGGCCAACGCCCACATGCGCGCCCCGCGCATCATCACGCCCTCGATGACGGCCTGGCCGCCGTAGTACGTGGGCGTATGGTCGATGTGGCGGCTCAGCCCCGACCCTTCTTGCCGCGGTTGGCGTAGCGCTGGCGATAGCGCTCGACCCGACCACCGGAATCCACCAGCTTCTGGCGTCCGGTGTAGAAGGGGTGGCAGGCGTTGCACAGCTCGACGCGGATGTCGGAGGTGGTCGCGCGCGTGGTGAAGGTGTTGCCACACGAGCACGTCACGGTCGCCTCGACGTACTCGGGGTGGATGCCTGGCTTCATGGCGGCTCCTTGGCCGGCGAGCGGCCAGGCTAGGCCCTGGCCCCCGCGCCGCCGGCGCGTCAGGTCTGCAGGTTGGACTTCTGGATCTGGGTCAAGAACTGGTTGTTGCCCTTGGTCTGCTTCATCTTGTCGATCAGCAGCTCGAGGGCGGCCGGGACCTCCAACGCCGCGAGCACCCGCCGCAGCTTCCACACGACCTCTAACTCCTCGCGGTCCATGAGCAGCTCCTCCTTGCGGGTGCCGCTCTGATCGACCGCGATAGCCGGGAAGATGCGCTTTTGCTCCAAGCGCCGGTCCAGGCGCAGCTCCATGTTGCCGGTGCCCTTGAACTCCTCGAAGATGACCTCGTCCATCTTCGAGCCGGTCTCGACCAGCGCGGTGGCCAACACCGACAGCGAGCCGCCCCCCTCGATGTTGCGGGCCGCGCCAAAGAAACGCTTGGGCGGATACAGCGCGCTGGAGTCCACACCACCGGACATGATGCGCCCCGACGCCGGCGCGGCGAGGTTGTAGGCCCGCGCCAGACGCGTGATGGAGTCCAGCAGCACGACCACGTCTTGGCCCATCTCCACCAGGCGTTTGGCGCGCTCCATGGCCAGCTCGGCGATCTGGGTGTGGTCGTCGGCGGGCCGGTCGAACGTCGAGGCGATCACCTCACCGGGGATGGACCGGCGCATGTCGGTGACCTCCTCGGGGCGCTCGTCGACCAGCACCACAAAGATGTGCACCTCGGGGTCGTTGTAGGCGATCGCCTGGCCCAGCTCCTTGAGCACGGTCGTCTTCCCGGCCTTGGGCGGCGACACGATCAGGCCGCGCTGGCCCTTGCCGATCGGGGCGATCAGGTCGACGATGCGCATCGAGATGGGCCCGTCCGGCGTCTCCAGGCTCAGCCGCTCCTCGGGGAACAGCGGCGTCATGTCCTTGAAGTCGGGACGGTGCGGCAAACTGCCGCTGTCGTCGGGCTTGACGCCATTGACCTCCTCGACGACGTGCATCGCCGGGACCTTGTCGCCCTTCTGGTGGGCGCGGATCGGTCCCGAGACAACGTCGCCCCGGCGCAGGTTGTGGCGGCGGATCAGCCCCTGGGAGACGTAGGCGTCTTTGTCGCCGGGCAGATAGCCCTGAGCGCGGGTGAAGCCATACCCCTCAGGCAGGATGTCCAGCACACCGCTGCGTACCTCGCCCAGCTCGACCTGCTCCGACTGGGCCTGGCCCTGGCCGCCCTTGCCCTTGCCGCGCTTGCGCTCCCGGCGGTTGCGGTTGCGGGCCTGCTCGCTGGGCTGATCGCTGCGTTGGGCCTCGCCTTTGGCCTGGGCGTCGCCGCCTTTGGCTTGGGCGGGTTGGCCGCCCTTGGCCTGGGATTGGCCACCCTTGGCCTGGGGCCCACCGCCCTTGGCCTGAGCCTCCGCGGTGTCCTTGCCAACACGATCGTCGCGGCGCTGGCCCGCCTCCGTCTTTGCCTGAGCGACCTGCCCGCCGGACTCGCCGTGTGGCTGAGCCGCGGCCTCGTCGGCGTCGATCTCTTCCTGGGTACGCTCGCGCGTGCGCCGGCGCTGGCGCACCCGCGCGCCGCCGGCGCTGCCGTTGTCGCCAGCGGGCCCGCCGCCGCCGTCGTCGTCACCGGAGCGGCTCGCGCCGAGGGCTCTTGGACCGCCGCGCCCGAGCCGGTCGGGGTCTCGCCGTTGCCGGCCCCCGGCACGTCGTCGGCGCCGGCGCGCTCGACGATGGCATCGATCAGCTCCGCCTTGCGCAGGCGCTGATACCCCTCCATGTCCAAGCCCGCCGCGATCTCTTTGAGCTCGCTGAGCGGCTTGCGTGCGAGGACGCGCTGGTCCATGACCCTGCTGCTCCTGGATTGCGGTCAGTCGAGCCGACACCGTGGCGGCATCCGACTCATCACGAAACTTCCCACCATCTCGCCCTGTGCCGCTACCAAGGGTCGAAATCTCCGACAGGGCGACTGTCTCTGCCAGAGGTTTGGCTCGGCAAACAGCCGGTCGAAGGAAGAGTCACCTCATCAGCCCCGCTGGGCACACAGCCGGCAGCGGCAGAGAAGGGTAGTAAGTAGAACTCTACCAGCGCCCTCAGGGGGCCGGCAACCACGACTGTGCGCCGGCGCGATGCCAGCGCCGGGCGTGGACCTGCCAGCCGTCACCGGCCAGGCGGGTCACGCGGTCCACCGCGGCGCGGTCGCCGGCGTGGGCCACGGCCAGCGCCGTCGGGCCGGCACCCGACAGACAGGCCGCCAGCCCCGCCTCGCGCAGGGCGCCCACCAGGGCCGCCGTATGGGGCATCGCCTCGAAGCGCGCGGGCTCATGGAGCACGTCGCGCATGGTCTCGGCCTCCAGCGCCCCGCAGCCACACAGCGCCGCCAGGACCAGCGCGGCCCGAGCCCCCGTCGTGGCGGCGTCGGCCAACGCCACGTGCTGGGACAGCAGCCCGCGGGCGGCGTGGGTCGCCTGGCGCTGGGCGGGCACGCACAGCACCGGCCGCAGCGCCTCGGTCGGCGGCAGCGGGTGGGCCACGCCGTCGGCGACGACCACGACACCGCCGTGCAGCGCCGCGGCGACGTTGTCGGCGTGGCCGTCGAACGTCGCCGCGATGGCCAGCAGGTCGGCGTCGGCGCCACCGCCGGCGGTTACCGCCCGCCCCAGCGCCACGCCCGCCACCGCCGCGGCGGCCGACGAGCCCAACCCGCGCTCGAGGGGGATGGCGTTGTCGACGGCTAGCCCCACGGCGGGCACGGCCACGCCGGCCCACTCGCAGTAGGCGGTCAGCGCCTGCCACACGAGGTTGTCGTCGCCGGTGGGCAGCTCGCTTGCGCCCTCCCCGCGCAGGCGCACCCGCGCGCCGTCGCGGGGCTGCTCGGTCCACGCGCGCAGGGGCAGGTCCACGGCCACCGCCAGCGCATCGAAGCCGGGGCCGAGGTTGGCACAGGAGGCCGGCACCTCCACGCCCGCGGGTGGCTCAGGCGACATCGCGCAGGCCGAGCCGCTGCGCAGCCGTGTCGACGTCGGCGGCGATAACCGGCGGCGTCGCGGCCCCCGCGATCGCCCAGTCGGGATCCTTGAGGCCGTGGCCGGTCAGGGTGCACACCACCGTCTCGCCGGCGGTCAGCTCCCCGGCGTCGGCCAGCTCCAGCAGCCCGGCGATGGAGGCCGCCGAGGCCATCTCGCAGAACACGCCCTCCTGGGCGGCCGCCAAGCGGTACGCCGACAGGATCGCCCGGTCGGTCACCGCCCGGATCGAGCCGCCCGACTCCTCGGCGGCGGCGATCGCTGGCCCCCACGACGCCGGGTTGCCGATGCGGATGGCCGTGGCGATCGTGCACGGGTTCTCCACCGACTGGTCGCGCACGATCGGCGCGGCGCCGGCCGCCTGATAGCCCCGCAGCACCGGCAGGCCCGCGGTGCGGCCAGCGGCGTGCTCCTCGTGGTAGCCACGCCACACCGCGGTGATGTTGCCAGCGTTGCCCACCGGCATGACGTGAACGTCGGGGGCGCGGCCCAAAGACTCACACACCTCGAAGGCCAGGGTCTTTTGCCCCTCGATGCGATACGGGTTGACGGAGTTGACCAGCTCGACGGCCTCGCTCTCGTCCAGGCTGCGACACATCGACAGCGCCGCGTCGAAGCCGCCGTCGATCTGCAGCACGGTGGCACCGTGCACCAGCGCCTGGGCGAGCTTGCCCAGCGCGACCTTGCCGCGGGGCACCAGCACGCCACAGGTCAGGCCGGCCTTGGCGGCATAGGCCGCCGCCGACGCCGCCGTGTTGCCCGTCGAGGCGCAGATGAGCGCGCGGGCGCCGGCGGTGACCGCCGCCGAGATGGCGGTGGTCATGCCCCGGTCCTTGAACGACCCCGTGGGGTTGGTGCCCTCGAACTTCAGCCACACGTCGCAGCCGGTGCGCTGGCTTAGCCCCTGCGAGTGAATCAGCGGCGTGCCGCCCTCGCGCAGCGTCACGACCGTGCCGGTGCCGACCTCCGGGGGCAGGCGGTCGGCGTACTCGGCGACGACCCCCCGCCACTGACGGGTGGCCCCGGCGGTGGGCGCACCCGAGGGGGGCGGCGAGGGCGGCGCGGTTCCGGCGGTCACAGCTCGCCGCCCTCGACGCGGATCACGCTGGCCACGTCCTGGATGTGATCGAGCTCGCGCAGCCGGCGCAGGGTGGTCTGGACGTTGCGCTCCACGGCCGCGTGGGTGATCAGCAACAGCTGGGCGTGGTCCTGGCGGCCTTCCTGCCACACGCTCTTGATCGACACGTCACAGGAGCCAAAGACCCCGGCGACCGCCGCCAGCACCCCCGGCGCGTCGACGACGTCCAGCAGGATGAAGAACTGACCCAGCGTGTCCTCGAAGGGCTCCAGGGCCGCGTGGGGCCAGCCGTCCATTGCCGGGGCGCGCTCGGCGCGCAGCGTGCTGCGCGCGGCGCTGACGAGGTCGCCGACCACGGCGCTAGCGGTGGGCAGGCTGCCGGCGCCGCGCCCGTAGAACATCAGCTCGCCCACGGCCTCGCCCTCGACGAACACGGCGTTGAAGGCCTCGCGCACGCTGGCCAGCGGGTGGCTGACGGGCACCAGCGCCGGGTGCACCCGCACGCTGATGCGCCCGCCGTCGTCGATCTCGGCGATCGCCAGCAGCTTGATGACATAGCCCATGCGCCGGGCCAGGGCGATGTCGGTGGCGGTAACCGCGCTGATGCCCTCGCGGTAGACGTCGTCGGCCACCACGTGCTGGTCGAACGCCAGCGACGCAACGATGGCGGCCTTCTGGGCCGCATCGAAAGCGTCCACGTCCGCGGTGGGGTCGGCCTCGGCGTAGCCCAGGCGCTGGGCCTCGCCGAGGGCGAGGTCGAAACCGATGCCCTCCTCGGTCATCCGCGTCAGGATGAAGTTCGTGGTCCCGTTGAGGATGCCCAGCACGCGCCGCACGCGGTCGCCGGCCAGCGACTCCCGCAGCGGGCGGATGATGGGGATCGCGCCGGCGACGGCGGCCTCGAACTCCAGGCGCGTGCCTTTGGCCCCGGCCAGGGCGAAGAGCTCGGGGCCCAGGGTGGAGACCAGCTCCTTGTTGGCGGTGACCACCGCCTTGCCGCGCTCCAGCGCCCCCGTGATCAGCTCGCGGGCCGGGTCGATGCCGCCCATGACCTCACAGACGACGTCGACCTCGGGGTCGTCGACCACGGTCTGGGCGTCGGTGGTCAGGCCCTGCACGGCCACGTCGCGCTCGTGGGAGGGGTCGCGCACCGCCACGGGGCCGGTCCGCAAAGGGGTGCCCAGCCGCGAGGCGATCGCCTCGGCGTTGTCGCGCAGCAGGGTGATCACGCCGCTGCCGACGGTGCCACAGCCCAACAGCCCGACGGTGACGGCGCCCGGAGCCGAATCAGTGTCAACCATCGCCAGGCAGTCTAGCGGGGCGCGCGCCACGACCGGCTACAGCGCCACGTCGTGGCGCAACAGGTCGTCGAGCGTCTCGCGGCGCAGCACCAACCGCGCGTCGCCGTCGGCGACTAGCACCATCGCCGGGCGCGGCACCCGGTTGTAGGTCGAGGCCATCGACTGGGTGTAGGCCCCCGCCGCCCCGGCCGCCAGCAACCCGCCGGACTGGGGCAGCCCCGACAGCGCCACGTGGTGGGCCAGCACGTCGCCGGCCTCGCAGTGCTTGCCCACCACCGACACGGGCTCGCCGGCCGGCTTTGCGGCGCTGCGCCCCGCCAAAGTGAAGGGGTGGGCGGCGCGGTAGAGCGCGTAGCGCGGATTGTCGCTCATGCCACCGTCCACCGCGACGTAGGTGCCCACCTCCGGGATCTGCTTGACCGAGCCCACGGCGTACAGCGTCACCCCCGAGGGCCCCACCAGCGAGCGACCCGGCTCGACGGCCAGCCGCGGCGGGCTGATCCCGTGAGCGGCGCCGGCGGCCTCCACCGCGGCGCGCAGCGCCTTGCCATAGGCGGCGATCGACGGCTCGGGGTCGCCCCACCCCTCGGCGACGCCCAGCCCCCCACCGAGGTCGAGCTCGGCCAGCTCGATGCCGTGACGGTCGCGCACCTCGGCCAGCATCCCCACCATCGCGTCGACGGCCGGCTCGAAGGCGGCCGGGTCGACCACCCCGCTACCCACGTGACAGTGCAGCCCCCGCAGAGCCAGGCCCGGTGCGGCCACCGCGGTGTCGACCGCCTGCCGCGCCAGCCCGCCGCGGATCGACAGGCCGAACTTCTGCTCGTCGGTGCCGGTGCGCACCGCCTCGTGGTGGCCGGCGGCCACCCCCGGCGTCAGCCGCAGCCACACGTCGATCGGGGTCCCAGCCGGGCCCCCGGCCTGGCCGCTAGCCGGCGCGCCCGGCTGGCGGCCCGCGGCCACGCGCTGCTCGCCCAGCTCGGCCAGGGCGGCCAGCTCGCCGAGGTCGTCGACGACGGTGCGGCCCACGGCACCGTCGGCGGCGGCGCGCAGCTCAGCGGCGCTTTTGTTGTTGCCGTGCAGCACCAGGCGCTGGGGGCTGGCCCCGGCGGCCTGGGCCGCGGCGAGCTCGCCGGCCGAGGCCACGTCCACCGCGAGCCCCTCGGCCAAAGCCAGCTGCAGCACGGCGACGACGCTGCAGGCCTTGGCGGCATAGACCACATCGCCGTCGCCGAGGGCCTCCCGGTAGGCGCGCATGCGCGCGCGCAGGTCGGCCTCGTCCATCACCCACAGCGGCGTGCCAAAGTCAGCGGCGAGGTCGTCGACGGCACAGCCGCCCAGGGCCACCAGCCGGTCGCCGTCGAAATCGGCGGTGGCGGGAAACGGCGGCGAGTTGCTGGCCATCACATCCGCTCCGGGGCGGTCACGCCCAGCAGCCCCAGCGCGCCGGCCAGCACCTGCCAGGTGGCCCGACACAGCCAGTACCGCGCCACGGTTAGCTCGGCGTCATCGGAGACCACCCGGCACTCGGTGTAGAACTTGTGGAACGCCTCGGCGACGTCCTCGGCGTACCGCGCGATCTTGTGGGGGGCGCGCTCGGCGGCGGCCTCGGCCACCCGCTCGGGGTAGGCCCCCAGCCGGCGGATGAGCTTTAGCTCGTGCTCGCTGGCCAGGCGCTCGAGGGCGGCCTCGCCGACCTTGCCGACCTCCACGCCGCGCTCGGTGGCGGTGCGTGTGATCCCGGCGATGCGCGCGCTGGAGTACTGCACGTAGTAGACGGGGTTGTCCTTGTCCTGGCGCACCACCGCGTCGAGGTCGAAGTCGATGGCCACATCCGGTGAGTAGCGCAGGAACGTGTAGCGCGCCGCATCAGCGCCGACTTCGTCGATGAGCTCGTCGAGGGTGACGAACTGCCCGGCCCGGGTGCTCATTTGCGCCGGCTGCCCCCCGCGCAACAGCTTGACGAACTGATGCATCACGACCTCGACCCGCCGGGGCTTGCCGCCCTGGGCCACAGCGGCGGCCTTCAGCCGCGGGATGTAGCCGTGATGGTCCGAGCCCAGCACGTAGACGAGGTGGTCGAAACCGCGCGCGAGCTTGTCGGCCAGATAGGCGCAATCGGCGGCGTAATAGGTGGGCTGGCCGTCGCTTTTGATGGCCACGCGGTCCTTCTCGTCGCCCAGCTCGCTGGTGGCCACCCACGTGGCGCCGTCGGCGTCGTAGGCGTAGCCGGCGGTGCGCATGCCCTCAACGACCGCCGGGACCCCCTCGGGGCCGTGGAGGCGGCGCTCGCCGACGAACACGTCATGGCCCACCCCCAGGCGCGCCAGCGTCGCCGTGATGCGGGCCAGCACGCGCTGATAGGCGACCTCGGTCACCCCTTCGACGTCCTCGGCGTCGAAGCCCTCGCGGGTGAGCTCGGCGGCGAGCTCGCCGATGTAGGCCCCCTGGTAGCCCTCGGCGGGGGGCGCCTCGCCGCGCATGGCCGCCCGCACCGACGCGCCCAGCAGGCGCATCTGGTTGCCAGCGTCGTTGAAGTAGTACTCGCGCGTGACCGACCAGCCCACCGCCGCCAGCACCGCCGCCAGCGCGTCGCCCAGCGCCGCCTGGCGTCCGTGGCCCACGTGCAGCGGCCCCGTGGGGTTGGCGCTGACGAACTCGACGTTGGCCGACCAGCCCGCCCACGCCGACGAGTGCCCGTACTGCTCGCCTTGAGCGATGACGGTGTGCACCACGTCGGCCAGCGCCCCCTGTGACAGGTGGAAGTTGACGAAGCCGGGCCCGGCGATCTCGACGCGCTCGACGCCCGGGGGCGTGCCCAACGCCTCGACGATGCGCTGGGCGATCTCGCGCGGCGCGGCCCCCACGGGCTTGGCCAGCTGCATGGCGACGTTGGTGGCCCAGTCGCCGTGCTCGCGGTTGGCGGGGCGCTCGAGCTCAGGCTCGCGGTCGGGCAACCGGGCGTCGGCCAGGGCGGCCCGCACCGCGGCCGCCAGCTGGTCGGCGGTGATCATCGCCGCTCTCCGGCGCCGGCACCCAGCAGCCGGTCGATGACCGCCAACAGCTCGTCGGGGTCGAAGGGCTTGGTGACATAGCCCTCCACGCCAAGGTCGGTGCCGCGCTGGACATCGGCGCGCATCGCCCGCGCCGTGAGCAAGACCACGGGGATGGCGGCGGCGATCTCGTCGTCCTTGAGGCGTTTGGCGACGTCCCAGCCGTCCATGCCCGGCATCATGACGTCCAGCAGGATCAGATCCGGCGGCGCGGCAGCGACCTGGGTCAGGGCGTCACCGCCGTCGATGGCCAGCGACACCTCGTAGCCTTCCAGCTGGAGGTTTACCTCCAACAGGTTGCGGATGACCGCGTCGTCGTCGACGACCAGCACACGCGACACCGCGCCTCCGAACATGCTGACGTTCTCGACGACGCATGCTAAGGGCCCCGCCCGGGCGGCGCTGTTGCCGGGAGGCTGGCGGGCGCGGCGGTGCTGCGCTCACTTTAAGGGGCGCCAGGCTCGCGGCGGGCTCGGCTGCTACGATCCACGGGCGCTTCCGCCCGCGTAGCTCAGGGGATAGAGCGACTGCCTCCGGAGCAGTAGGTCGGGGGTTCGAATCCTCCCGCGGGCACGCCATCCCGTAGACTCACGGCTGGCGACCCTCGAAGTGGCCTCCCTGTCAAATTGCAGAGAAACCCTTTTTCTCAGACCTGGTCTGGTCAGACGTAGCCGCGTGAGCGCGCAGTCCGGCACAGCTCGACAGCCCGCGTGAAGTCCTCCAACCGCTCGAGGCGCAACACGTCGAAGGCTCGCAGCCGCTGCTCCACGCGTTGCGCCTCCCGTTGCCTGCGAATGCCTTGGAGGAGCTCGGTGAGGATGAGGAACTCGGTGAGGATAACGTCGGTCAGGGCGATCCCGGCGTCCTCTTCGACCAGGGCGAGGAGCTCGGCGACGTGCGCCTCGGCGGTGATGGGCCTCCTGTCGGTCGCCACGGGGTCGCGAGGCCGTACCGGACCACCAGGTCCACTACAATGTAGTAAACGTCGTAGGGGGCCGCTGTGGCGAAGGGCCAGCCGTTCAGCGTGCGGCTCGACGAGCAGACCGAGCGGTTCGTCGCCGAGGAAGCGCGGCGGACCCGACGTTCCAAGAGCGCCGTGGTGGAGGCGCTGACGGAAGAGGCCGCGCGCTCTCGTCGCTTCCCCGGCATCGGCTTCCGGGGCGATGACGCTCGGCGCCGCGCTTGGGTGATCGGCTCCGGGCTGGACGTCTGGGAGATCGTGCAGATGGCGGACGACTTCGGTTCGAGCGACACCGTCTGCGCCGAGACCCAGCTGACGCCCGCCCAGGCGCGCCTCGCCCTGGCCTACCGCGACGCCTACCCCAAAGAGATCGCCGCAGCGATCGAAGACAACCAGCGACCGATCGAGGACATCGACGTGCTCTATCCCTTCATCGAGACCACGAGCCGCTGATCGGTGCGGCTGCTGCTCGACGCCAACCTCTCTCCCAAGCGCGTCGGCGCGGCCCTCGAAGCCCAGGGTCACGATGTGCTGGCGCTCGCAGCCAATCCGAGGCTGAGCGCGTTGGACGACCCTGAGGTCCTGGCCCTGGCGGCCGACCAAGACCGGATCCTGGTCACCCGCAACTGCCGTGATTTCGCACCGTTGCTACGCGAATGGGCCGAGGCGGGACGGTCCCATTCCGGCTGCATCCTCATCTGGACGCTTGGCCACCAACAGTTCGACGCGATCATCGACGGCGTGGCTCGTGTGCTCGAGTCGCGCCCCGAACCGAGCGCCTGGGGTGACGTCACGCTCGCGCTCTAAATGACGGGGTGCTCGTCGGTGCCCCACGTGCCGGTCGTCATCGGACAACGCGCAGCGCTGCCAGAACTCGGCCGGCGCCCACTCCCACCACGGCTGCAGCGGCAGCATCTCGTCGAGCAGGCACGCGACCCACAGCGGCAGGCCCGCCGAAACGAAGGCCGCGATCGCCCGGTCGCGCGCTCGCCGCTGCGGGCGGCGGTCGCTGCGCGAGCGCCACAGCTTCGCCGGCTTCGCCGACCGGGCCGCGCCGCAGCTCGTGGGCTGGGAGTCACCGTACGGGTGGACGCGGGTCAAGGACGGCAAGGTCGCGCTGCAGGAGGGCCCATGAGCGCGATCGCGTGGGTGCCGTGGCTCACGACGCTGTGGCGCATCAGCGCTTGGCTCCACGGCGCCGGCACGGACGAAGGACGGGCCTAGCGCATCGAGCTTCGTCGTGTCGTCACGGAGGCCGAGGCCGACTGGCGCGAGACCGGGTTGCGGACGCCGCCCGGCCTCGCCGAGCTCGGTAACGACCCGCACGCCGCGCTGGACGGCATGGTGGAGCGGGTCGAGGACGTCGCTCGCGGTCGGCCCGACACGGCTTCGGCCCGCTTCACGACGCAACCGGCTGATAATGACGGACAAGGCTCTCGGTCCCACTTCGCCGGGCGTCGTTTACGAGATCTTCAAGATCCTGCGCCACGTCTTCGTTGATGACGGCCTCACCGCACTCAGCACACACATCCGCTGGCACGTTGCGGACGACGACGACGGTTCCGCTGGCGTCAGCCACGAAGGTCGTCACGCCTGCGCGAAGGACGTCTTGGCCGCAGAGCGGGCACGTCACGGGCGCTCCTTGCGTGTGCGGTAGTCGCCTTCCCACCTGTCCAGGCTGGGCTTGTAAGCCGTGATGACATACTGCGACCCCTCGGGTGCAGCCGCAACGAGGACGTGCAAAGGGCGATCATGGATCCAACCGAGAAGAAGCCGCGTGGGGTAGGGGCGTCCCGCCCGGCGCGCTTCCTCCACCACCTCACCGTGGGTCAATACCTGCTGCACCTGGGAAACGGAGATGCCGCGTTCGACCATCTGCCGTAATGCGTGCAGCCGATACTGAACTTCGGCCACTTGAATCCTGTCCGTCGAGCGAGCTCCAGCACGATCCCGAGTTCCTTCGGATGCCCCTCACCCGCCGTGGCTGACCGCCCCCGAGCGGTGCTCGATGTCGGGAAAGAGCTCGGCAACGGCGGCATCGAGCCGCTCGTCGCGGGCCGACAGCACCGGCAGCAGCCGGCCATCGCCGGCGGCGGCCTCCGCGGTCTGGTGCTCGGTCGCCTCCCGCAGCCGCTGACCGATCCGGCCGGCGAAGCCGAACAGGAACGACCGGCGGAACGACTGGGTCCGCGACCGCCCCGACGCGTCGCGGCGTGAGCCGTGGCGGGCCATCGTGGCGGTGGCCTGGGCCAGCAGTGAGGTGGCCAGCAGCTCAACGGCGTCGAGGTCGCCCTCGTAGCCGATGGCGGTGACCCACCCGAGGTCGTGGCTGTAAACGACGCGGCAGCGGTTGGCCTCGCCGACCTGGGTGAGCACCGCCGCCTTGGGCTCGGCATACGGCGGGTCGACGGGGATGCGCCGCGCCGACGGCTCGCCGACGTCGTTACCGGCGTGGGCCAGCGCCTCGTCGACGGCGTGGCGGGCGATGAGCTCTTGGGCCTTCTCCGTCAGCGCCTCGGCTTCCTCGTCGAACTCGGTGACCTCGGCCTTGGCCAACAGGCCGCGCACGCGAGCCAGGCTCTGCTCGTCCAGCCCGGCGGCGGCCGGGGCGGTCGCCGACGCCTCGCCGGGCGGCGGCACCGTGGTGGTCAACGGCGGCAGCCACGAGCACACGGCGAGCAGCTGCACACCGAGGCGCAGCCGGGCGGGGTCGAGGCCGGTGGGCACGCCGGCGCGGTCGGCCAGCGCGGCCAGCTGCGCCTCCCAGCGCGGATGCATCGACTCGCCGCGCTCAGCGCGCGCCCGGCCGTCGACGACGGCCACCTCCGCCACCAGATCGCCGTGGGCCGCCGAGAGCTTGCGGGAGGCGACGTGGGCGAGGTCCGCCGGCGTCCAGCCCTGCGCCCACAACTCGCCCACCAGGCCGCTGAGCAGCTCCTCGACCACCGGCGCCGCCGGCTCCGCCCGCGCGGCGAGCGTCTCCATCAGCTTCTCGTGGCGAGCCGAGTCGCGGCCGTAGGCGGCCGCCGCGGCCCGTGCGAGCTCGTCCAGTCGTGGGCCAGCCGAGGACGCCCCCGCGGCGCCGACGCCGGGCGCGCTGGCGCCGGTGTGGTGACCGGTGCCCTCGTCGCCGCGGGCGCCGGCGTGGCGACCGGTGGCGTCGCCGTGCGGACGGTGCGCCCGGCTCTGCCCGTGAGGACGGCTCGGGCGGCCGGGCCCGCCCCGGGCCCGCTGCTGCTTCTTGCGCTTCTTCGCCGCGCGGCGCTGCTGGTTGTTTTTGCCCATGGCGCGCAGTCTGCACGACCGCCGGCGCCGCACCGTGGAACCGGGGTCCGGGCCCGGGCGCTCCTCTCTCATCATCTGTCGCCCCAAAGCCCAGCTGGGCAACAGCCGGCGTCGTCCACAGGTTCGCGCCGCTCGGGTGCAAGCTCCACCGGGTGCCACGCGTAGCGTCGGGGCCGTCCACGATCGCGGGGAGGAGCTGTCATGCGCGACGACTGGTGGTGGGACTGGGAGCCCGACGGCCACGGCGGCGTGATCGCGCACTGGAACCCCCAGCGGCTGCCGCCGTTTCCCACGCGCGGGCTGTTCACCCCCGAGCGTGAGGAGGCCTGCGTGGCCGAGGGTCGCTTCGGCGTGCCGGACCTGCAGGCGGTGGCGGGCTGGCTCGATCGTCGCTACCAGCGGCGCGGCGCCGGCTGGGTGGAGATCGTCGACACCGACTGGGGCTGGTGGCTGCGAGCGGCGGTGTGGCCCCACGAGGCCCGGTACCCGTCGGTGTGCGTCGAAGCGGTCTCGCGTGAGGCCTACGCCCGGGTGGTCGGGGAGCTGGCCGGGGCGGTGCCCGACGTCAAGCGCCGTAACGCCGGCGTGCGTGGCAGCTTCGGCTTCGCGCGGTCCTCGTTGGGGTGGGGCGGTGGCTGGTCGGTGCTGTCGGAGAAGGCCCGCCGCGACCGGCCCGTCCCCGGACCGGAGGAGCAGCTGGACACGCTGATCGAGCGCGAGGAGCAGCGCTGGCTGGACGCGCCCAACCCGTTGCTGGAGGACCGCAGCCCGCACGAGGCGATCACCGATCCCGAGTGGGTGGCGGCGGTCTACGAGCTGCTCGCTTGGATCGAGCGGTGCTACTACAGCGGACCCGACGAGCGCGTCGGGCTTACCTGTTGCTTCAATCCCGCACGGCTGCGGCTAAAGCTCGGCATCGGCCGTGCCTTGGGACGGTCCTGCGCGGCCCCTGCCCCCGCCGGTC
>PXPH01000011.1 GCA_003021615.1 Actinobacteria bacterium QS_8_72_14 | reverse complement strand
GCCTCGGTGCGCAGCTCGGCGCGAAACGCCGCTCCGGCGGCGGCCAGCTCGGGGTCGTTCTCACCGGGCAGCGCGTCGCCGGGATGGTCGCCGTCGCTCATGGCCCCAGAGGATGCCCGCCCGGGGCCGCCGGCGTCGACCGCCGCGGGCGTATCATCGCCGACAGCCCCGCCGGAAAGGCAACCGCGCCGACCGTCGGCCGCGAGGTGCCCATGCGCTGCCATGACGCTCATCGCCACGCCAGCGCCGGCGTCGCGCCGGGTGGGCGCTGTCGGCGCCGGGGGGCCGTCGTGGCGGCAAGCGCCTGGAGCTGAGAGGCCGTGGGCTCAGCCGAGCTGTGCGACGCGCTGCGCCGGCGCTACCCGTGGGTGGCCCACACCGACATCGGCCCGCGGGCGGTCGAGGCCGGCGAGTGCGACCGGTGCCAGGCCGAGGTGCGCATGGTCGAGCCCTGCGGGCCCCTGCCGGATCTCGCCGTGCCGGCCAGCCGGGACTGGGCGCTGGGCCGGCGGTGTGTGGCCGAGCTGGGCGACGAGGCTTGGTGCGACGGCCATCAGGCCGAGGGCGCCGCCGCTCGCCGGTGGCTGGCGTGCCTGCCCGACGAGGCCGACGACGTGGCCCGCCTGTGGTGGGTGGCCACCGGCGAGGTGCGCGTGGATCCCGAGCTGGTGGAGCGCCTGATGGCCCGCCTGGGCCTGCCTGCCTCGACCGCCACAGCCTAAAACCGCCACGGCCTGAGCTGGGTGACAAGCCACACGGCTGCCATGCCTGGCTGCGCGCGTGACACGCCAGGGGCCAGGACCGCCGGGTACCCTGCGCGGGTCATGACCGAGATCCGCGCGGTGTGTGTGTTCTGTGCCTCCAGCGAGGGCGCAGCGGCCCGCGACCGCAAGCTCGCCCACGAGCTGGGCACGGCCATCGCCGAGCGTGGCTGGCGGCTGGTGTACGGCGGCGGCGACGTCGGCCTCATGGGAGAGGTGGCCCACGCCGCCTTGGCCGCCGCCGGCGGCGTCACCGGGGTGATTCCCCGCAAGCTGGTCACCCACGAGCTGGCCCTGCGCGAGGTCGACGAGCTGGTGGTCACCGAGTCGATGCGCGAGCGTCAGCGGATCATGGACGAGCGCAGCGACGCGTTCGTGGTCTTGCCCGGCGGGCTGGGCACGTTGGCCGAGCTGTTGGAGATGCTCACGTTGGCCCAGCTGGGCTATCACGACCGCCCGGTGGTGCTGTTGGACCCTGACGGCTTCTGGCAGCCGCTGCGCCACCAGCTCGAGGCGGCTGCCGCCCGCGGTCTGGCCAACTCCCAGCCCGAGGCGCTGACGGCGCCGGCCGACAGCGTCGTGGCGGCCCTGGCCCGCCTGGCGTCCTGAAGTCCACAGGCGAGGTCGGCGTCGCGCCGCGGCCTGTGCCACCCCCGGCCTACCGTGCGGGTCTGCACGCGAGGTCCGCCACCGCGGCGGAGCCGCGGCGCGAAGGAAGGTCGCTTCGGTGTGTCAAGCGTGGGTGGGCCATGGCGGTTGGTGGGCCCTGCCGGCGGTGCTAGGGTCGGCGAACCGCTTACCGTCCTGCTTCCGTCGGCGGCGACGTCCGCCCCGGGGGCCGCACCAGTCCACAGGATGGGGTCATGGCCACGCGTACCTACGAGCTGATGGTGATCACGCACGGCTCGCTCGACGAGCAGGCCGTGCAGAACAGCATCGAGCGCGTCACCTCGAAGGTGGCCGAGCTCGGCGGCACCGTCGACAAGGTCGATCACTGGGGCAAGCGCCAGTTCGCCTACGAGATCGACGACATGAACGAGGGGCACTACACGGTCTTCGACCTGCGGATGGACGGTTCGGCTCACGACGAGCTGGAGCGCCAGCTGCGGATCTCCGACGAGGTCGTGCGCTTCAAGATGATCCGCCCCGACCTTCGCGTCAAGCGGGCCTCGTGACGCTGACCGCCGCGGCGGTGCCCGCACCGGCGTCGCCGCCGAGACCGTCGCCCGGCCCCAGGACCTGACCGCCCCGAGCGGGTTGGCTGGCCGAGTCGGGCGACGACCGAGCGAAGGGAGCATCCGTGGTCGACAATAACGTGACGCTTGTCGGCAACCTGACCGCCAATCCGGAGCTGCGCTTCACCCAGGCCGGCACGGCCGTGGCCAACATGCGCGTGGCGGTCAACCGGCGTATCCGCAACAACCAGAGCGGCGAATGGGAGGACCGCACCGACGGCTTCTTCAACGTCGTGGTGTGGCGCAGCCTCGCCGAGAACGCAGCCGACTCGCTGGCCAAGGGCACCCGGGTGATGGTCAACGGGCGCCTGACCGAGCGCACCTTCGAGAACCAGCAGGGCGAGACCCGCTACGTCACCGAGATCGAGGCCGACGAGGTGTGCCCCAGCTTGCGGTGGGCGACGGCCCAGGTGACCAAGTCGTCGCGCACCGGGCAAAGCCAGGCTGGCTCGGGACCGCCCCCGCCGTCCGACGGCGGCCAGCCGGCCCAGCCCGCCCCACCGGTCCAGCCGGGGCAGTCGGCGCCGCCCGAGCCCGACGACGTCCCCTTCTAGCCACCCAGGGACAGCTGTCGCCCCTGCAGTGGCCTTAAAGCCGCCAACCGTGTCCCCAGCCCACGTCCCCGTCTTCCGCGGAGGTTTCGCGATGGCACAGGCTGCCAGCGGCAAGCGCCAGCCGCGCCGCAAGGAGTGCTACTTCTCCAAGCACAAGATCGAGTACATCGACTACAAAGACACCGAGCTGCTGCAGAAGTTCATCAGCGACCGCGGCAAGATCCGCTCGGCGCGGGTGACGGGCACCAGCCCGCAGTACCAGCGGTTGTTGGCCGAGGCGATCAAGAACGCCCGCGAGATGGCCCTGCTTCCTTATCACATCCGCTAGCCCGCTCACATCCGCTAGCCCGCCCGCTGGCGTGCGGGCCCAGGAGCCGCGATGAAGGTCATTCTCAAGCAAGAGGTCACCGACCTCGGTCGCGTCGGCGACGTCGTGGACGTCGCCGACGGCTACGCTCGCAACTACCTGCTGCGCGCCGGCATGGCCATGCGCGCGACCACGGGCGCCGTGGCCGACGCCGAGGCGCTGCGGGCCGCCCGGGTCAAGCGCGAGGAGCGCGACCGCCAGGAGGCTGAGGAGCTCAAGGCCAACCTCGAGGCGACGTCGGTCACCGTGGGAGCCAAGGCCGGCCCGGACGGCACGCTGTACGGCTCGGTGGGCAACGGCAAGATCGCCGACGCGTTGCGCGAGCAGCGCGGGGTCAGCGTCAGCCGCAAGCAGATCCCCTTGGAGCGGCCGCTGAAGTCGCTGGGCGAGCACGACGTCGCGGTGAAGCTGCACTCAGAGGTGGAGGCCACCATCCGCGTGGAGGTCGAGCGCGAGAGCTGACAGGGGGGAGGGCATGGCCGTCGAGCCGGATCTCACCGCACCTTCCCCGTCCCGCGGTGGGCCACAGGTCGACCGCGTTCCGCCGCACAACCTCGACGCCGAGGTCAGCGTCGTGGGCAGCATGCTGCTGTCCAAGGACGCCATCGCCGAGGCCACCGAGCACGTGCGCGCCGACGACTTCTACCGCGGGGCGCACCGCACGATGTTCGAGGCGGCGCTGTCGCTGTACGACCGCGGCGAGCCGGTGGACCCGGTCAGCCTGGCCGAGGAGCTCAAGAGCCTGGGGCGCCTCGACGACGTCGGCGGGCAGGTGGAGATCGCCGAGATCGTCCACCGCGTTCCCACCCCAGCCAACGCTGCCTACTACGCGCGCATCGTGGCGGCCGCGGCGATGAAGCGCCGGTTGATCGACACCGGCACGCGCATCACCCAGCTGGGCTACGACGACACCCAGGACGCCCAGCCGGCCGTCGACAGCGCCGAGAGCCTGATCTATCAGCTGTCGGCCAACGGGCGAGTCGGCGAGGTCGCCTCGCTCAAGGAGCTGCTGACCTCGGGCTTTGAGATGATCGAGCAGCTCCACGACAACCAGTCGGCGCTGACGGGGTTGGCCACCGGGTTCACCGACTTCGACAACCTCACCGCCGGGCTGCAGTCCGGCAACCTCATCATCTTGGCGGCCCGGCCCGCCATGGGCAAGTCGACGATGGTGGTCAACGTCGCCACCCACGTCAGCGTCAAGCTGCGCCGACCGGTGGCGATCTTCAGCCTGGAGATGAGCCAGATGGAGCTGGTCCAGCGCATCCTGGCCGGCCAGGCCCGGGTGGACTCCGACCGGCTGCGCACCGGCCGGCTGCGCGAGGAGGACTGGCCCAAGCTGTCCGAGGCGTTCGGCAAGCTCGCCGACGCCCCCATGTTCATCGACGACACCCCCGACGTGACGATGATGGAGATCCGCTCCAAGTGCCGGCGGCTCAAGCAGCAGCACGGCCTGGAGCTGGTCATCGTCGACTACCTGCAGCTGATGCAGTCGCCACAGCAGGTCGAGAGCCGCGTGCAGGAGGTGGCGCAGTTCTCGCGGGGAATGAAGGTTTTGGCCAAAGAGCTCGACGTGCCCGTCATCGCGTTGAGCCAGCTGTCGCGCAAGCCCGAGGACCGCGTCGACCACCGCCCGCAGCTGGCCGACCTGCGCGAGTCCGGCTGTGTTACCGCCGCCACCCGCGTGTGGCGCGCCGACACCGGCGAACGGGTGCCCATCGGCCGGCTGGCCGCCGACGACGCCCGCGACGTGTGGGTGTGGAGCCTCGGACGCGACTACCGCCTGGTCCCGGCACGGCTGGTGCGCGCGTTTCCCACCGGCACCAAGCGGGTGTTTTGTGTGCGGCTGGCCTCGGGCCGCCAGGTCCACGCCAGCGCCAATCACCCGTTTTTGACCTTCGCGGGCTGGACGCGCCTGGACGAGCTCCACGCCGGCGAGCGCATTGCCGTGCCCCGCGCCGTACCTGAGCCCCAGGCCGGCCAGGCCTGGCCCGAGCCGGCGCTGGTCCGCGTGGCCGGGCTGCTGGCTGGCGGCTGGACGCCGGCTGACGACGCGCGAGTGGGCGCCACGCCGCTCGATGCCGCAGCCGCGAGCGGCCGGGCCGGGGGCGAGCACTCGGCGGCGGCGTGGCTGGACCTCGCCAGCCGGGGGGAGCTGTTGACGCCTCAGCGAAGGATCCCCGAGGTGGTCTTTCGGCTCAAGGACAGCCAACTGGCGCTGTTCGTGGCGTCGCTGTGGGCCGCCGGCGGCTTGCTGCGGGCCACCGCCCAGGGACTGGAGGCGGCCTATCCCACCGACAGCGAGGCGCTGGCGCGCGGGCTGCAGGCGGCCCTGACGCGCCTGGGCGTGGCCAGCCGGCTGACCCACGGCCGGGCGCCGACCCCCTGGCGCCTCGAGGTAGTCGAGGTGGCGGCCCAGCGGGCCTTGCTGGCGCGCCTGAATTTGGCCGACGACGGCGGCGAGCCCGCCCAGCAGCTGCGCGCCCATCTGGACGCGCTCAGCGCCGACACAGCCGAGAGCGACACGTGGCCACTGGAGGTGTGGGACGAGATCCGCACGCGGATGAGCGACCAAAACGTGACACCGGCGGCGTTGTCGGCCGCGGTCGGCCACGGTGGGTGTGCCACGCGGCTGTGGGCGCGCCCGCCGTCACGCGAGGTGGTGGCCCGCGCCGCCGAGACGCTGGACTGCGACCATCTGGCCACCCTGGCCGCCTCGGACCTGGCGTGGGACGTCGTGGCCAGCATCGACGACGTGGGTGAGCAGCCCGTCTACGACGCGACCGTGGCCGACACCCACAACTTCCTGGCCGACGGTGTCGTGGTCGAGAACAGCCTGGAGCAGGACGCCGACATCGTGTCGTTCATCTACCGCGACGAGGCCTACGACCCCGACTCGCCGGCCAAGGGCGAGGCCGAGCTGATCGTCGCCAAACACCGCAACGGCCCCATTGGCACGATCCCACTGGCGTTTCTGGGCTCGACGAGCCGTTTCGCCAACCTGCGTCGTGACACCGGGCGCTCCAGCGAGCCCAGCGGCGGCGGGGGCGGTGGCGGCGCGCCGCTGTGAGCTCGTGTGGCGCCGAAGGCGGCGCCGGGGGTGGGCTAGGCTCGCACGTGGCATCGTGACCCCGACGTCGCCACGGGAGGTGTCGTGGGCGAGGAGTACCTGCTGGTCGGCGCCCTGTTGGTGCTGGGGCTGGGCGCAGCCATGCTGGCGGGCACAGCCGCGGCGATGGTGCGGGTCAAACGCACCGGTCGAGCGCCCGGCGGCGACAAGGAGGTGACCGCCCTGGCCACCCCGGGGGTGGTGGGGCGGTTGGTGCTGGGCGCGGCCATCGTCGCCGGCGGCGTGTGGGGGGTGTGGGCGTACTTCACGTGACCGCCCCCGCGCAGGGCGCGGCCGGCTACACCAGCAGCGCCACGGCCAGCAGCGCCACGACGTTGACCACCTTGATGACCGGGTTGATCGCTGGTCCGGCGGTGTCCTTGAGAGGGTCGCCGACCGTGTCGCCGGTGACCGCCGCGGCGTGGGCGTCGCTGCCCTTGCCCCCGAAGTGGCCGTCCTCGACGTGCTTCTTGGCGTTGTCCCAGGCGCCGCCGGCGTTGTTCTGCAGCAACGCCAGGCCGATGCCGACCACGATCACCCCGATCAGCAGCCCGCCCAGGGCCTGATGGCCCAGCACAACCCCCACCAGCAGCGCCCCCACCACCGGCACCAGGCCCGGGACCACCATCTCCTGGAGCGCGCGCTTGGTGACGATGTCGACGCAGGTGGCGTAGTCGGGCTTGGCGGTGCCCTCCATGATCCCGTCGATCTCTTTGAGCTGGCGGCGCACCTCGTCGACGACCGCCCCCGAGGCCCGGCCGACCGCCCCGGTGGCCAACGCCGAGAAGACCAGCACGATCAGCCCGCCCAAAAACAGCCCGGCGAGCACGAACGGGTCGTCGAGGGCAAAGCCCAAGTCGGCCTCGGCCACGCCCTGCTCGCCCAGCGAGTGGGTGTAGTCGCTGAACAGCACGATGGCGGCCAACGCCGCCGAGCCGATCGCGTAGCCCTTGGTGGTGGCCTTGGTGGTGTTGCCCACCGAGTCCAGCGTGTCGGTGACGTCGCGGACCTCGTCGGGCAGATCGGCCATCTCGGCCACGCCCCCGGCGTTGTCGGTCACCGGCCCGTAGGAGTCCAGCGCGACGATCACCCCGGTCATCGACAGCATCGCCATCGACGCGATGCCGATGGCGTAGATCCCCTCCACGCCGCCGCCGGCCACGCCGTAGGACCCCAAGATCCCGGCGACGATGGCCAGCGTCGGCAGCAGCGCGGACTCCATGCCCACCGACAGCCCGGTGATGATGTTGGGGCCATAGCCCGACTCGGACGACTTGGCGATCGACCGCACGGGGCGAAAGCGCGTGGAGGTGTAGTAGTCGGTGATGTACATGATCCCCACGGTCACCGCCACGCCGATCACCGCCGCGAAGAAGTAGACGGAGGTGTCCAGCAGCCACACCGTGACCGGATAGAAGCCGATCAAGGCCAGCACCGCCGAGCTCCACACCCCGAAGTACAGCGCCCGCATGATGGCCTCGCCGGCCAGCAGCCGGATCGCCAACAGCCCGATGATCGACGCGATGATCGCCACCGCGCCCAACACCAACGGGTAGGCCACGAACACCGGGTCGGCAAAGAACAGCGCGCCCAGCAACATCGCGCCGATGGTGGTCACCGCGTAGGTCTCGAACAGGTCGGCGGCCATGCCGGCGCAGTCGCCCACGTTGTCGCCCACGTTGTCGGCGATCGTGGCGGGGTTGCGGGGATCGTCCTCGGGGATGCCGGCCTCGACCTTGCCCACCAGGTCGGCGCCGACGTCGGCGCTCTTGGTGTAGATCCCGCCGCCGATGCGCGCGAACAGCGCGATGAGGCTGCCGCCAAAACCCAGCCCCACCAGCACCGCCAGGTCGTCAAAGATCAGATACAGCCCGGCCACGCCCAACAGCGCCAGGCCCACACACATCAGGCCGGTGACCGCCCCGACCTTGACGGCCAGGTCCAATCCCTTGGTCAGCGACGTGCTGGCGGCCTGGGCCACCCGGCCGTTGGCGCGGGTGGCCACCCCCATGCCGACGAAGCCGCACAGCGCCGAGAAAGCCGCCCCGACCACGAACGCCACGGCCGTGGCCCATCCCAGCGTCAGCCCCAGCACGACGACGATGATCAACCCCACCACGGCGATGGTCTTGTACTGGCGGCTGAGATAGGCCATCGCGCCTTCCTGGATGGCCCCCGAGATCTCGCGCATGCGCTGCGACCCGGCGTCCTGGGCCAGTACCCACCGAGCCAGCACGCCGGCCACCACCACGGCCAGCAGCGCGGCGGCCACGGCCACCCACGGCAGGGACTCGACGTCCATGGCAGTCATTCCTCCGCGACGCAGGACGGGGTGAGCCGCCGGGCGCACCCGACGGCGAGACGGCACCGACGCCGTCGCCGACGCGACCGCCACCGTGGCGACGACGGCCGGTGATGGTCGCTGATCCGCGCGGACGCTACCAGCGTCGGTCAGCCGCCCCAACTCGAGACCGGCCTCCAACGTCGCCGGTCGGGCCCGGCCGGCGGGCGCGGGCGCGACGGACCGGCCGTGGCGCCGACGACGTCGTCAGCAGGCGCCGGCCGGCGGGCGCGGGGGCGACCCCTGGTGGGCGCCGCGGCCGGCCCGGCGGTGCCAACCCAACGCGAGCGCGGCCACCGCTGCCAGGGTCCAGACCCCGTGGCGGATCCACGTGCCGGCATCACCCACCCGGTAGTTGGGCAGCAGCGCCCGCCACGCCCGGGTGGCCGGGTTGGTGGTGTCGTGCAGGTCGACGGCCAGCGCGGCGTCGCCCACAGCGGTCACGACCGCCAGCCACGCAAGGACCGCCACCCCCGCTGCGCCGGTGGCCACCGTCACCGCCAGCGCGGCGCGCGTGCGCTGGGCCCACCAGGCCAGGGCCAGCGCCGCCGCCGGCAGCACCACCACCGCGTGGCGCCCGGGGAACCACCAGCCGTGCATGGTCGCGGCGACAAACGTCGCCATGAGCCAGCCCACCGCCAGTACCCCCAGCACCACGGTGCGTGGCGCCACCCCGGCTGGGGCCGCGGCCGGCGCCTGGCCGGGCCGGGCCAGCGCCCCCACCGCCGGCAGCGCCAACAGCCACGCCGGCTGCCAGGCGGCCAGGCCGAAGTCGGCGTCGACCAGCAGCCCCAGCAGACGCGCGCTGCGCCCCACAAAGTCCGGCTGGGTGCCCACCACCGACAGCTGGCCGCCGTGCTCGGCAAAGAAGCTGCCCGCCGCGTAGGCCGTCATTCCGCCGTACCAGGCCACATGCGCAGCGATATAGGCCACCCCGGCCAGCGCCAGCACGGCGCCGACGATCCCGACGCCGGCCCAGCCGCCGCGCCGGCGCAGCCGCACCAGCTCACACGCCGCCAGCACCGCCGCCACCGCCGCGTACTTGACCGACAGCCACGGCAGCGCCACCACCGCGGCGACCGCCACGGCGTGCGTGTGTGGCCGCGGCGCCCCGGTGACCGCCCCCAGTCCCACGGTCAGCGCCAGCGCGGCGGGCAGCTCGGGATAGACCTGGGCGCCATAGACCGCCAGCGGCGCCGACGCGCCCAGCACGGCCATGACCGCCGCGGCCGGCCACGGCGCCACGCCCAGGCGGGCGGTGGCCACCCACACCAGCGCCGCGCCCAGCGCGCCGGCCAGCACGGCCATGGTCGCCTTGGCCGCCAGCCACCCGCCGGCGGCCATGGGCAGCGCCAGCATCGCCGGCAGCAGCGGGTCGTGGGGTGCGACCAGGCGCCCATCGGCCAGCGGCCGGCCCTGGGGCGTCAGCGGGTCGCGATGAAACGGCCTGGGCTGTTGGTCGTAGGCCCCGGCCAGATCCAGCGTCCCGCGCTCGGCCAGCGCCCGGGCGGTCAACAGGTAATGGGGCTCGTCGCCGGTGGTGGCATCGGTGTCGGTGGCCGGGGCGGGCACGAGCGCCGCGGCCGCTAGCGCCATAGCCACGCCGACCAGCAGCGCCGCGGGGAGGTTTGACAGGTCCGGGATCGCCCGCCATGATCGGAAAGGTTAAAGGTAACCTAACCTAAAAGGAAATCGATGCTCGGCCTGCGGCGCCCATGGGCGCCCTCCCGGCGCCCGCGCCGGGCCCTAGTGGTGCTGCTGCTCGCGCTGCTGACGGGCGCGACCGCCTGTGGCGGCTTCGCCGTCGGTGGCGAGGACGACACCGTGCGCGTGTACTCGGGGCGCCACTACGACCTCGAGGCGGCCTTTCAACGGTTCCACGCCGACACCGGGATCAACGTGGAGTTCCTCTTTGGCGGTGACGCCGAGCTGCGCGAGCGCCTGGCCTCCGAGGGCGCCGACACCCAGGCCGACGTCTACATGACCGTCGACGCGGCCAACCTCGCCCTGGCCGCCGAACAAGGCTTGTTCCAACCCGTGGAGTCTCAGACGTTGACCGGCGCGATGCCCGCCAACCTACGCGATCCCCACAACCGCTGGTTCGGCCTGTCGATGCGCGCGCGCACCCTGGTCTACGACCCCGACGAGGTCGATGCCCAGCAGCTGTCGACCTACGAGGCGCTGACCCAGCCCCGGTGGCAGGGCCGGGTATGCATGCGCAACTCGACCAACTCCTACACCCAGTCGCTGGTGGCCAGCCTGATCGCCCATCACGGCTTCGACCGGGCGCTGGAGATCGTCGCCGGCTGGGTGGACAACGACGTGGAGATCCTCAACAGCGACGTGCGCATCATCGACACGGTCGCCGCAAACGGCAGCTGCGACGTGGGCGTGGTCAACCACTACTACCTGGCGCGCAGGCGCGACAAAGAGCCCGACCTCGGGGTGGCGCTGATGTGGGCCAACCAAAACGGCCGGGGCACCCACGTCAACGTCAGCGGCGCCGGCGTCACCCGTCACGCCGACAATCCGCAACTGGCCCAGCGCCTGATCGAGTGGCTGGCCACCGACGGCCAAACGGCCTTCAACCACGGCAACCACGAGATCCCGGTCAACCCCGACGTGGCCCCTGATCCGTTGGTGGCCCAGTGGGGTGACTTCACCCAGGACGAGCTCAACGCCCAGCGCGTTGGCGCCCTCAACGACGAGGCCGTCGAGCTGATGAGCGAGGCTGGCTACGAGTGACGCCGGTGATCCAACTCGTGGGCCAGCGGGGCCGGGGGCGCTGCCGCTACGTGCCCCGGCCCGGCTGGCGCGCGGCCGTGCTGGCCGCGGCGGCCGTGCCGGTGCTGCCGGTGGCGGTCATCGCCGTGGAGACCCTGACCCCCTCGCCGGCGGTGTGGGCCCAACTGTGGGACACCCGGCTGCCGGCGATGCTGGCCACCACCGCCGCCCTGCTGGTGGTGGCGGGGCTGGGCACGCTGGCGCTGGGCACGGGGTTGGCGTGGCTGGTCACCGCCCACGACTTCCCGGGGCGGCAAACGCTGTCGTGGCTGCTGGTGCTGCCCATCGCGATGCCCGCCTACATCTTGGGCTTTGTGTTTTTGGCGTTGCTGGACCACGCCGGGCCGGCCCAGACGGCGCTGCGCACCGTGTTTGGCCCCGACGTGTGGTTTCCCGAGATCCGCTCGGTGTTGGGCGCCGGCGTGGTGTTGACGCTCACGCTGTATCCCTACGTCTATCTCCTGGCGCGCTCGGCCATCGGCGAGCACGCCGCGGCCACCGTCGACGTCGCCCGCACCCTGGGGCTGAGCCGGTGGCGCACCGCCACGCGCGTCGTGCTGCCGCTGGCGCGCCCCTCGCTGGCCGCCGGCGGCGCCCTGGTGGCCATGGAGACGCTGACGGACTTTGCCACCGTGCAGTACTTCAACGTCGAGACGGTCTCGGTGGGGATCTATCGCATCTGGAACGGGATGCTGGACCGCGGGGCCGCCAGTGAGCTGGCCGGGCTGGTGCTGGTCATCGCCTTGGCGCTGCTGGCCGGCGAGCGGCTGCTGCGCGGGCGGGCGCGCTACCACCAAAGCACCGGCGGTCGGGGCGTGGCGCCGGTGCGACTGACCGGCTGGCGGGGGTGGCTGGCCACCGGTGGTTGTGTCGGCGTGCTGGCCGCCGCCGTGGGCATCCCCACCCTGCAGCTGCTGGCGTGGTCGGGCCTTCCGGCGTGGGGAGGCCAGGCGGGCCTGGCCCAGGGGCGGTTTGTGATCAACCTGGCCAACAGCGGCCTGCTGGCGGCGGTCACCGCCGGGCTGTGTGTGGCCCTGGCGCTCGTGGTGGCCCACGGCACCCGCATGGCCGGCGGGTCGGTCACGCGCCGGGCCGCCCGCTTGAGCATGGTCGGCTACGCCGTGCCGGGGGTGATTTTGGCCGTGGGGGTTTTGGTGCTGTTCACCGGGTTGGACGCGCCCATGGAAGCGGTGGGCCTGCCGGGAGCCCGACCGCTGGTGACCGGCACACTGATGGGGGTGGTCGTGGCCTACGTGGCTCGGTTCGTGGCCGTGGCCTACGGCGCGCTGGACGCCGGCGCCGAGCGCCTCAGCCCCTCGATGACCATGTCGGCGCTGGCGCTGCGGGCCTCCGGCACACGGGTGCTGACGCGGGTGCACCTGCCGCTGTTGCGCGGCGGGCTCGGGGTTGCGGCGGTGCTGGTGGCCATCGACGCCATCAAGGAGCTGCCCATGGTGCTGTTGTTGCGCCCCTTTGGCTTCGAGAGCCTGTCGGTGCGGGTGTGGACGCTGGCCGGTGAGTCCCTGTGGGCCCAGGCCGCCTTGCCGGCGCTGGTCATCGTGGCGGTCTCGGCGGTGCCGGTGGTCGTGCTGTTTCGGCGGTCGACGACCGGCCCCGGCATGCCGGCGCTGGCCGCCGCCGACGACTCGCCGCCGCCACACCAGGCGGTGGGGCGATGAGCGAGGCGGTCACTGACGCGAGCGCGACGCGCAGCGACGCGGCACGGGCCGGCGCGGCGCCGCCGGTGCTGGCCGCCGCGGGGGTGACCAAACGCTTTGAGGGCGTGTCGGCCGTCGACGGCGTGGATGTCGCGCTGGCCTCCGGCGAGATCCTGTCGCTGGTGGGCCCCAGCGGCTGTGGCAAGTCCACGCTGCTGCGGCTGCTGGCCGGCCTGGAGCGCGCCGACCACGGCACGGTGACCATGGGCGAGCAGACCGTCGACGGGCCCCGCGCCTGGGTGGCCCCCGAGGACCGCAACGCCGGCGTGGTGTTTCAGGACCACGCGCTGTTTCCCCACCTGTCGGTGGCCGACAACGTCGCCTTCGGCCTCATCGAGGCCGACCGCCGCGGCCACAGCCGGCGCCGATCACGCCGGCGCGGCGACGCGAGCGCGCGCCGGGCGCGGCTGGGCGAGGTGTTGGCCCTGGTGGGCCTCGAGGAGCTGGCCGGGCGCTATCCCCACGAGCTGTCGGGCGGCGAGGCCCAGCGGGTGGCGCTGGCCCGCGCGCTGGCCCCTGCCCCCGAGGTGATCCTGCTCGACGAGCCTTTCTCGAACCTGGACCGTTCGCTGCGTGGGCGCGTGCGCGACGAGACCGTCCGGGTGCTGCGCGCCGCCGGCGCGGCGGCGTTGCTGGTCACTCACGACCAGGGCGAGGCCCTGGCCACCGGCGACCGCCTGGCGGTCATGCGCGCCGGGCGTGTGCAGCAGACCGACGCGCCCGCCGCGGTGTTTCACGCCCCCGCCACCCGCTTCGTGGCCACGTTCATGGGCGAGGCCGACTTTCTGCCGGCGACCCCGACCGGCGATGGGCGCCTGCGCACCGAGCTGGGCGAGGTGCCCGCTGACGGGCTGGAAACGGAGTGCGGCGAGGGCGATGCCGACAAGGCCGGCCTGGAGGTCATGGTCCGCCCCCACGAGGTGGTC
Organism: Actinobacteria bacterium QS_8_72_14; assembly: GCA_003021615.1. GTDB lineage: Bacteria > Actinomycetota > Nitriliruptoria > Euzebyales > Egibacteraceae > QS-5-72-10. The sequence goes on along the minus strand of PXPH01000011.1, from coordinate 17,247 downwards.
TTCGAGGTGGACCCGGCCGGCGACGCGGTCATCACCGACGTGGAGTTCCAAGGGGCCTTTGTGCTGCACACCTTGGTGCTGGCCTCGGGACGCCGGGTGCGCTCGCTGCAGCCCCACACCGTGGAGGCGCAAGCCGCCACGCGCGTGCGCGCTCGCCTGGACCCCGGCCACGCCCCCGCCGTGCTGCGCGGCGAGCAGGCCGTCGCCGGCCCACGACCCCGCCCGGGCGCCCCCGGTGGGCGCCGGGATCCATCGTGACGCCCACGGCGGGGCGCCGGTCGTCGGCGGTGGGGCGCTCTTCGTCGGCGGCGGGCCGGCGACGCGGCGGCTTGCCCCGTACGGTGCTGTGGGTCGCCGGCGCGGCGATCGCGGCGATCACCGTCGCGGTGGTGATGCGCGGCGCGGACGTCGAGGCTTTGCACCGCGCGTGGCGGGCTGCCACCGCCCGGCCCCTGGTGGTGGTGGGGGTGGCCACGGTCTATACGGGGGCCTTTGTGCTGCGGGCGCTGGCGTGGCGGCGCGTGCTGCCGTCGCTGCCGCTGGGCCACGCGCTGGCGGCGATTTGCGTGGCCTTGGCGGGCAACCATTTGCTGCCCGCCCGTTTGGGTGAGCCGCTGCGGGTGGCCAGCGCGGTGCGCCGCGCGGGCGTCCCCGTCGACGCGGCGGTGGCCTCCACGGTGACGCTGCGGGCGGTCGACGCCGTGGCGCTGGTGGGGCTGGCGCTGGTGCTGGCACCGGGCACGGTGGCGCGGCTGCCCGGCTCGACCGCGATCGCGGTGGCCGCGGTGCTGGCGGCGGGCATCGCCGTCGGCGGCGGCGTGTGGCTGCGGCGTCGCGCCGCGCGCCCCGACGCGGGGGTGGCCACCCCCGACGTGTGGGTGGTCGCCGCGGCCGTCACCGCCTGGGCCGTCGAGGCCGTCGTGGTGTGGCAGGCCGCGCAATGGGCCGGCGTGGCGCTGACGGCCAGCGAGGCGCTGCTGGTCAGCGTGGTGGCGGTACTGGGCCAGGTCGCCGCCATCGCCCCCGGCGGGGTGGGCACCTACGAGGCGGCCGGCACCGCGGGGCTGGCCGCCCTTGGCGTGGAGCCGGCCACCGCCTTGGCGGTCATCGTCGCCGCTCACGCGCTCAAGACCGTTTACGCGCTGGCCGCCGGCGGCGTGGGTCTGCTCATGCCCGCTCCGGGCCTCGCCGACCGGGTGCGCTTGCCGCGCCACCGCCCCGGGGCGCAGCCGCCGTCGCCGCCGGCGGCCTCGGCGCCGGTGGTGCTGTTTTTGCCGGCCCACGACGAGGCCGCCACGGTCGCCGACGTGGTCACGCGCGTGCCCGCGCGAGTGAGTGAGCACCCGGTGTGGTGTGTGGTCGTCGACGACGGCTCGCGCGACGACACCGCGGCGCGCGCCGAAGCCGCCGGCGCTCGGGTGTTGCGCCGCGAGCGCAACGGCGGGCTGGGCGCGGCGGTGCGCGACGGGCTGGCGCTCGCCGCCACCTTTCAGCCGGCTGCCGTGGCGTTCTGCGACGCCGACGGCGAGTACGCCCCCGAGGAGCTGGCGCGTGTGGTCGCCCCGATTCTGGCCGGGCAGGCCCACTACGTGGTGGGCTCGCGCTTCTGTGGCGACATCGCCCACATGCGCCTCCACCGGCGCTGGGGCAACCTTGTGCTGACCCGGGCGCTGGCGGTGGTGGCCCGCCAGCGAGTCACTGACGGCCAGAGCGGCTATCGGGCCGTGTCGCCCGCGGCGGCCCGCGCCGCCGAGATCGCCCACGACTACAACTACGCCCAGGTGCTCACCCTGGATCTGCTGGCCAAGGGCTATGGCTACACCGAGGTGCCCATCTCCTATCGGTGGCGCACCCAGGGGCAGTCGTTCGTGCGCCTAGGGTCCTATGTGACCGCGGTGGTGCCGGCCGTATGGCGCCTGCTGGGCCGCGTCGCGGCGCACCAGCCCGCCCCGGCCGGCGCGGGCACCACGCCAGCCTGGCCGCCAACCGCCTCCGACGGCGCCGGTTGAGCCCACGGGCACGCGCGCGGTCAGTCGTCCGCCGGCGCGGAGTGGAGCACACCGCCTCTGAGCCCACGGGCGCGCGCCGTCAGTCCTCGACGACGTGCTCGGCGAAACGCTGGCGCGCCCGGGCCCAGCTGGCGGCGTCGACGCGCCCGTTGTCGCCGAGGGCGTCGGCGGCGCCCCAGGCCATGGCCAGGGCGTGGTGGGCGTTGTCGTGGGCGAACAGCCCCTGGCGGCCAAACGTCAACAGGTTGGGTTGCTGGGCGATCCAGGCGTCGGCGGCCGCGAAGCGCTCCTCGACGCCGACCCGGTAGATGGGATAGGCCCGGGCCAGGCGCCGCACCGCGACGCCGGCCACCGGTGGCTGGGGTAGCCCGCTGCGCGCCAGCGCGTCGCACACCAGCTCGCCGGCGGCGGCGTCGTCGAGCTGCCACACGGCGTCGCCGCGGTCGCACGGGATCTCGGCGCACAGCACGGTGACGTCGGCCGGGTCGGCGCCGGTGGCGTCGCGGTAGTTCTTGGGTTCGGAGATGCGCGTGACCGGCGTCCAGCCCTCCGGCAGGTAGTGGGCGTCGAACCGGGTGTGGCGCGGCGCCTCCAGGACCACATACACCAGCAGCATGGCCCGGTACTCGAGGCCGTCGACGGCGGCGCGCACCTCGGCAGGCGGTGGCGGGTCGACCAGCGTGCACAGAGCGGTCAGCGGCAGGGTGGACCAGGCCGCGCCCGCCTGCCACGCGCCGTGGTCGGTGGCGATCTCTACCCCGTGGGCGCCCGGGCGCATCCCGCGCACCGCCGTGCCCAGCCGCAGGTCGACGCCGGCGGCCACGGCGGCCTCGGCGAGGCGCTCGGCCAGCTGCCCGTAGCCCCGCCGCGGGTAGTAGAACACCCCGGCCTGGTCGTCGCTGGCGCTGGTGACGACCCGGCGCAGCATCGCCGTCGGGCTGGCGGCGCTGACGCGCCGGCGGGCCTGCTCGCCGCTGAGCTGCTCGGGCTCAAGCCCCCACAGCTTGCGGGCGTAGGGGAAGTAGAAGCGGCGACACATGGTGGGCCCGAGCCCGGTGCGCAGCACCTCGGCGAAGGTGTCGGCGCGCGGGCGGCGCGCCCACGCCCACGCGGCGTCCCACGCCGCGCCCAGCGCCAGGCCCCGCGGCATGCGGGCGGCCAGGTCGCCCGCCCGCAGTGGGAACGCCAGCCAGCGTCCGCCCAGGCGGATGCGCCCGTTGCGGCGCCGCCGCTGTAGATCGTCGCCGAGCAAGCTCGTGAGCTCGCCCATGATCCGTGGCTCGATGGAGGGGTGCAGGCGGTGGCTGCCGTGGTCGACGCGCACGCCGGCCACCTCGAAGCTGGCCGCAAGGCCGCCGACGCGCTCGGCGCGCTCCAACACCACCACCTCGAAGCCACGGCGGGCGGCGCGGTAGGCCGCGCCCAGCCCCGCCGGGCCCGCGCCCAGCACCGCCAGGTCAGCCATCGTTGAGCCCAGTCAGCTGCCGGTGGCCCCGGTGCCGGTGGCCCCGGTGCCGGTGGCCCCCGTGCCGGTGGCTCCCGTGCCGGTGGCGCCGTCCTCGTTGTCCAGCTGCTGAACGCCGGTGCCATCGTCCTGGCCGCATGCGGTGAGCCCGCCGGCCAGCAGCAGCGCCGCGGCCAGCGGCGCGAGGCCCCGTCGCATCGTTGCCTCCTGAGTCGGATTGATAAGGCTAGCCGAACCTAAAGACTGGATGCGAGGCGCGCAAATGACGCCCGACCACTTTGCACGCCACGCTCGACCGCGGCGTTGCTACCCCTAGCCGGCGTGTCTATACTGCGACTTGTTCGCAACAGCGTGCACGGAGAGCGGAAAGGGTCCGGCGGCCATGCACGCACCCGATGGATTTCTCAACGCCGCGACGGCCCTGACGACCGGCGCCTTGAGCGCGGGGGCCGTCGGGGTGGCCCTGCGCCAGTCACGCGAGCAGCTGGCCGACAAGCAGGTGCCGCTGGCCGGCTTGGCCGCCGCCTTCATCTTTGCCGCGCAGATGGTCAACTTCCCCGTGGCCGGCGGCACGACCGGCCATCTGCTGGGCGGCGGGCTAGCGGCGATCCTGCTGGGGCCGTGGCTGGGTACCCTGACCGTCACCGTGGTCGTGGTCGTCCAGGCGCTGGCCTTCGCCGACGGGGGGTTGACCGCCCTGGGCTACAACGTGCTCAACATGGCGGTGGTCACGTCGATGGGCGGCTATGCCGCCTTTCGCCTGCTGCGCAAGGCGCTGCCCGCCAACGGGACCGGGGTGGTGGTGGCCACGGGGCTGGCCGCGGGCATCTCGGTGGTGCTGTCGTCGCTGGCGTTCTCGGTGGAGTGGCTGTTCGGCGCGACGGCGCCGATCCCGTTTCCCACCGTGCTCGGTGCCATGGTCGGGGTCCATGCCCTCATCGCCGTCGGCGAGGGGCTGATCAGCGCGGTGGTCGTCGGGGCGGTGCTGGCCACCCGCGGCGATCTGGTCACCGGCGCGGCTGACCTGCCGCGGGCGGCGCGGGCCCAGCGCTCGTCGGTGGGGTTGCGCGGCTTTGTAGCCGGAGGCGTCGCGGCGACGCTGCTGGTGGCGGGCGGTGTCAGCCAGCTCGCGGTGGACCAGCCCGACGGCCTGGAACGCGTGGCCGCCGAGACCGGCATCGCCGCTGAGGGCGAGCACCACCCGCTGTCCAGCAGCGTGTTCGCCGACTACGCCACCTCCGGGGTCGACAACGAGGCGCTGAGCCTGGCGTTGGCGGGCCTGGCAGGCTCGGCGGTGACGCTGGGCGTGGGCACCGGCATGGTGCTGGCGGTGCGCGACCGCCGGGGGGGATCGGCCGGCGTCGCCGACGCCTGATGCGCCCATGGGAGCCGGCCACACGCACGCGCTGTACGTCCACGAGCACAGTGTTGTGCACCGGCTGGCGCCCGAGGTCAAGATCGCCGCGGCCTTCGCGTTCGTGTTCGCCGCGGCGCTGACCCCCCGGCACGCCGTGTGGGCCTTTGCCATCGACGCCGTGGCGCTGGCCACGGTCATCACCGTGGCGCGTCTGCCGGTGCGCTTCGTGCTGGCCCGCATGCTGGTGGTGGTGCCGTTCGTCGCCTTCGCGGTCACCATCCCCTTCATCGGCTCGGGCGAGCGCGTCGACGTGCTGGGCGTCGCCGTGTCCCAGCCGGGCCTGTGGGCGACGTGGAACATCGTGGCCAAGGCCACCCTGGGGGTGGCGGTCAGCGTGACGCTGGCGGCCACCACTGAGATCGCCGCGCTGCTGCGCGGCCTGGAGCGGCTGCGCGTGCCCGCCCCGCTGACGCAGATCGCGTCGTTCATGGTGCGCTACCTGGAGCTGATCGCCGGCGACCTGACCCGCATGCGCCGGGCCATGAGCGCCCGCGGCCACGACCCGCGATGGCTGTGGCAGATCCGCCCGCTGGCCGCGTGCGTGGGGTCGCTGTTCATCCGTGCCTACGAGCGCGGCGAGCGCGTGTATGCCGCCATGCGCTCGCGCGGCTACACCGGCGCGATGCCCGTCGGCGACGTCGGGCTGGCCCCGGCGCGCCAATGGCTGCTGGCGGCGAACCTGCCGCTGATCGCCGGCGTCGCGGCCGGCGTCGCGCTGGTGATGGGCCCGTGACCGACGACCCCACCCCGGCGATCGAGGTCGCCGGGCTCGCCTACACCTACCCCGACGGCCACCAGGCGCTGTGCGGGGTGGACCTGTGCGTACCGCGTGGCCAGCGCGTGGCGTTGCTGGGCCCCAACGGCTGTGGCAAAACGACGTTGGCGCTGCACCTCAACGGCATCCACCGCGGCGACCAAGGGCGGGTGGCCATCGGCGACCTGGAGGTGACCAACGCTTCCCTGGCCGAGATCCGCCGTCGGGTGGGCGTGGTCTTTCAGGACCCCGACGACCAGCTGTTCATGCCCAGCGTGCGCGAGGACGTCGCCTTTGGGCCCGCCAACCTGGGTCTGTCCGGTGCCGAGCTCGCCGCCCGCGTCGACGAGGCGCTGGCCGCCGTCGACGCCGCCGACGTCGCCGACCGCGCCCCGCACCACCTCAGCGACGGCGAGCGCCAGCGGGTGGCGCTGGCCACGGTGTTGGCCATGCGCCCCGAGGTGCTGGTGCTCGACGAGCCCACCTCGGGGTTGGACCCCGCCGGACGGCGCGCGCTGATCACCGTGTTGGCTCGCCAGCCGGTCGCTCAGGTGGTCGTCACCCAGAGCTGTTGGCCGACCGCGAGCTGCTGGCGTCCCACCGCCTCGAGCTGCCCTACGGCTTCGATCCCACCAGCATCTGACGCGGCCGCCGCTGGGCTTACCCGGCCCGCTGGGCTTACCCGGCCAACGCCAGCCGGGCGGGTGGGCGCCGGCCGTGTCGGCGCGTCGGTCGGTGGGGCCGGGCCGTCACATGGACGCGGGCTGTGACGGGCCCGTCCGACGAAAGCGCACCAGGACCTCCTCCAAGGGCTGGCGCCCGCTGGGCAGGCTCGCGGCCGAAGCGTGGCTCAACCGCAGCAGCAGCACGAGCTGCTCACCGTCGCCCAATCCCAACAGGCGGCACAGCCGCTGGTCGAGCGCGCGCAGCTGTGGTGCTCGCTGAGCGCCGACGAGGGCGACGTAGTCGGCGTCGGCCAGGGCGTAGATCGACACCGGCGAGACCGGCTGCACGCCGAGGCCGGCGCGTTGGGCCTCGAGCCACACCCGCTCGAGCGCGGCACCGCCGCGCACGTAGGCCGCCGGCTCGGTGCCGGTGACGGTGACGGCAACCAAAGCCGAGCTGCTCACCACCCGCTCGTGGGTAATCTCGCCCAGCGCCGCGCCGGCGTCCCACGCCGACAGGTGGGCCATGACGTCGGCCCGCGTGGCGACGGCGAGCTTGGCGCGCTCGGCGGCGTCCAGCTCGAGGGTGCGCACGTCGATGCCGCTTTCCAGCGCGTCGTGGCCGGGCCAGCGCAGCTCGCTCATGAGCTCGGCGTGCAGCCAGGGCGTGAGATAGCGCAGCCGGTCGGACTCGGCCAGGGCCGTCGCGCAGGCGGCCAGCGTCTCCCGGTCGGTGACCACATGCGCCACGCCGCCCTCACGCGCCGCGGCGGCGCGCAGCGCCTCGACGGTCGCCGGGGCCACCACGGCCGGCTCGCCCGGCTTGCGGTTGGTGTGGCGGTCGGCCACCCAGGAGGAGAGCTCGGCGAGGTCGAGGTCGAGCTCGTCACCAAAGGCCATGGTGGCCACGACTTCGTCGTCGTGGCCGTCGGTGCGGGGCTTGAAAGCGATCGGTCCCAGCCGGGCGTGGGCGCTGGCGGCCGCGCGGGCGTTGAGCAGCGCGGCGCCCAGGGCCGTGTAGCTGCCCCGAAAGCCCTGATCGAGCGTGGAGGATTTGGTGTGGTCCACCCACAGGCGCAGCTCGTCATCGTCGAGCGCCAGAGCCCACGGTTGGGTGTTGCCTCCCGAGGGTGCCAGGTGCGCGGCGTGCGCGATCGCCTCGTGGGGATCATCCGGCGCCACCGGGCGGGGCACGGGGGCGGCGTCGTGCAGGTGCGCGGGCTGGGCCGGGGGCGCGAGCTCGTCGAGTGCGGCGTCGAGGTCGAGGCGCAGCCGCCCGGAGGGCAGCGCCTGGCCGCGGGCCAGGCGCCGCAGCGCCGCGGCGACGCTGGCCCCGCCCAGCGCCACCTCGCCACCCAGCTGTGGCCAGGTGGTCACGGTGTAATCGATCTCGGCCATCGACCCGGCCATGCGGGCCGACAGTTGGCCGGGCTCGAGGATGGACAGCACGTAGGGGGCTTTGGCCCGGGTCGTCAGCCCGGCGAGGTCGTCGGCGGTCAGGCCGGCCACCAGCCCGTGGAACGCCGGTCGGTCAGGCTCGGTGTCGAAGCGCTCCACGTCCAACAGCCCCCGGTCGCTGGTCTCCATGAGCACCGGCACGCGCCGGTGTCGCGCCGCGTCGCGCAGGCTCAGCTTGATGTCCAGCGAGTCACACTCCTCGATGACCACGTCGACGTCGGCCAAAAACGCATCCAGGACGTCGGCGTCGACGCCGTGTGGCCACACGTCGACGGGCAGGTAGGGGTCCAGTTCGGCGAGGCGCCGGGCGGTGGCCACCGCCTTGTTCACCCCGAGGTCAAACACGTCGGCCGGCAGGCGGTTGAGGTTGGAAATGGCGATCTCGTCGAAATCGGCCAGCACCAACCGGCCACACAGCCCCTCCAGGGCCAGCGTGTGCGCGATGGTGTGGCCCACGCTCAAGCCCACCACCCCCACCGTGTTGGCCGCGGCGTGCTGCTGTTCGGCATCGGTGAGCTTGTTGCGGTTGCGGTCGTGGCGCAGCCGCCGGAACCCCGCCGGTCCCAGCAGGCGCACCAACGCCTGGCGCCAGGGGTAGTACACCCAGCGCGGCGGCTCGGCCAACAGCTCAACGGGACAGCTTGGCTGCAGCGCGATGAGCTCGCCGCGCTGATCGGCCACGCCGTCTCGGACGGCCACCGCCGGGTCGGCGCGCACCGCGGCCAAAACTGCCTCGTCATCGCCGTCGCCCTCGGTCAGCACCAGCGGGCGCCAGGCGTCGCCGGAGGCGGATTGGCAGGGCGCGGTGCTCGTCTGCGGTGGCGCGCACGCCAGGGTGGGCGACGAGCGGTCGGTGGCCGCGGCGGCGAGCTCGGCGGCCTCAGTGGCGAACAACCGCAGCTGCGCGGCCTCGGCTCGCGCGGCGACCTGGTGGCGGTCCCACCACAGCAGGCGGGTGGCAAAGCGCGCGTCGGGATAGGCCACCGGGGCAAGATGGTCGGCGACCACCGCCCCCGCGGTGCACCACACCCGCTGGGCGTGGGTCGGGGCGGTACAGATCGCAAAGCGCGCGGCGAACCACTCCATGGAGTGCAGGTGGCACCGTGCCAGCGCCTGGCTCAGCGCCGGCGAGCTGGCATGGTTCAACTCGACCCAGGCGCCCTTGATCTCGACCACGCCCTGGTCCACCGCCGCCTCCAGGTCGGCGCGGACATCCGCCAGATGGGGGTGGTCGCCCAGCTCCACCAAGGCGCGGGCCTCGGTGGGCGACGCCAGCGGCCCGTGACAGCGCAGGCCGGCGACCACGCGGTTGCCGTCAAGGGCCACCCAGAACAGCGACACGGTGCGTCCGTCCTCGACGCGATCGCGCTCCAGGGCCGACTCGACGCTGTGGTGGCGGTAACGGGCCGTGGCCCCGTCGAGGTAGGCCCGCCACAGTCGTGGCGCCTCGCCGGGGTGCCCGGCGACGATCGGCAGGCCCGAGCCACGGTCGGTGACGTGGCTGCCGTACGCGAAGGCCGGCACGAGCTCAGCCCCGCTGCTGGCCCGAGGATAGTGAGCCCGGCAGCGACGGCGCAGCCGCCTGCCGGCTCATCGTCGCGTCCTCGTCGGGCTGGCTGGCCTGAGCGCCGTTACCGTGGATCCGCCCCATGTCCAGCCCCCCGGCGAGTAGCACCCGCTCGAGCTCGTCGGGCGGCAAGGGATAACTCAGCAGATAGCCCTGGGCGCGGTGGCACCCGATGGCCAGCAGGTGGTCGACGTGGGCGGGTGCCTCCACGCCCTCGGCGATCAGCTCGAGGTCGAAGGCGGCGGCCAGCCGGGAGATGGCCTCCAGCACCAATCGGTCGCGGCATTCGTTGCCGAGACCGGCCACGAAGGCGCGGTCCACCTTGAGGTGGTCCAGCGGCAGGTGCTTGAGCTGGGCCAAGGAGCTGTAGCCGGTGCCGAAGTCGTCCAGGGCGATGCCCACCCCGAGGTCGCGCACCTCACCCAGCAACGTCCGGGCTTGGTCGACGTCTTGCATGACGGCGTGCTCGGTGATCTCCAAGGTCAGGCGGTGCTGCAGGGGCCGGTCGGTCACCGCCGAGGCCACGGCGGTGGCCAGCCCTCGGTTGCGCAGCTGCAGCGGCGACACGTTGATGCGTGTGGCGAAGTCGAGCTCGGGTCGTCGCCGCACCCATTCGGTGGCCTGGCGCGCCGCCGCCTCCAGCACCCATTCACCGAGGTCCAAGATCATGCCGGTGCGCTCGGCGACCTGAACGAACGTGTCGGCGCCCAGCAGCCCCTGGGTGGGGTGGCGCCACCGCACCAGCGCCTCCACGGCCAACAGCTTGCCGGTGTGCAGATCGACCTCGGGCTGGTAGTGCAACTCCAGCTGCTCTTCGCTGATGGCGCGGCGCAGCAGGACCTCGGTGCTAAAGCGCTCCCGGGCCGCGGCCTGCAGGGACTCGTCGAAGACGACGACCTGGTTGTGGCCCAGCGCCTTGGCCCGGTACAGGGCCGCGTCGGCCTGACCCAGCAGCTCGTCGGCGCTGGTCGCCGGGTCCGAGGCCACCACCACCCCGGCGCTGACGGTGCGTTGCAGCTCGTGGCCGGCGATGGTCATGGGCTGGGACACCACGCCCACCAACCGCTCGGTGGCGGCGTAGGCCCCCATTTCGTCCACGGGCCCGTCCAGCAGCACGACGAACTCGTCGCCGCCGAAGCGCGCGGGGAAGTCGCCGTGGCGCGAGGTGGTGCGCAGGCGGGCGGCGACGGTCCGCAGCAACTCGTCGCCGACCTGATGGCCCAGCACGTCGTTGACGTCCTTGTGGTCGTCGAGGTCCAAGAACGCCACGCCCAGCGGCCCGGTCGTCTCCGCGCGGCGCCGGTCGAGCTCGGCGAACAGCGCGTGCCGGTTGCGCAGGCAGGTGAGCTGGTCGTACCAGGCCTGGTGGTGCAGTTGGTCCTCGGCGGCCACGCGGCCCCACAGCTGGGTCAACAGCGACGCGATCGCCTGCAGCGCGCTCGTCTCGTCTTCGGACCAGGGGCGGTCGCCGAAGCGGACCAGCCCGAGCACACCCTCGGTGCGCTCACTGAGCAGCGGCGCCATGGCCACCGAGACCTCGTCGATGCCCGAGGCCGCCTGGACGCGACGCTGATAGCTGTCGTCGCTGGTGGGGGGGCGGTGCACGAACGGCGCTTGCAGGTCGCGGGTGGCGGCAAAGACCGAGTTCGCCTCGAAGGCCACCTCCCCGAGCGGGTCCGGGTCGGGCACGTCCTCGCGCCGGGGATACTCGTCGATCAGCGCGCTGATGCCGCGATCGTGGTCGTTGCGGCGCAGAAAGACGGTGTCGACCCCAAAGAACTCTTGTAGCTGGGCCAGCGTGTCGGCGGTGGCGGTGGCCAGCGTCTCGCGGCGCACCGGCATCAGCTTCGACGCCAAGGACGTGACCAGCTCGTCCAGGTGCCGGCGCTGGACCGTCCGCGGGGTGTCGCTGCTACAGGCCAGGGCCAGCACGCGCCGCAGCATGTCGACCATCGACTCCACGCGGGGTGGCTGCGCGGCGAGGTCGGCCGGGACGGCGATGCACACCGCGCCGCTGGGGCCCTGGCCGCCACAAATCGCCGTCGCGGCGAGCGTGTGGCCGGTGGACGCACGCGTCACAGTCATCGCATCGCCCGGCTCGGAGTCGGCTGCCGGGTCCTTGGCGCAGAGGGCCTGCTGGGCCGCCCTGGCGGCGGCGGCCCGCAGGGTCGCGTCGCCGTGGGTGTCCGCGCCGTCGGTGTCGGCCACGGCCGTGGCCAGATGGTTGCCCGTCGCGTCGCACACGCCCACCAGCTGGGCGCCCACGAACGCTCGAAACGCCTCGATCAGCTCCGTGAGTCGCTCGCTGCCCACGCCGTCATTGCCGTCTTCGCCGGACTCCATGCTCCCCTCCCAGGGTCCTGCTCTGCTGGCGAGCAAGCGGCTAACCCCCTCGCGCCGCTGGCCTGGCCTCACGCGGACAGTCGACGCCGGTGCGGCCCAACTCGAGGGGCCTGCCCGACGGTCGCACAGATACCGGACGGTACCAGGCGCGGTGTCAGTGCGCTTGAGCGCACAGCACGGATTAGCCGTTTTCTGGCGAGCGGACCTGAAGGCTGGCGGCGGATCTGGGGGCGGGCGGCGGTGACCCGAGGCCGCCCAGCACGTGCTCATCGCACCCACTGGCTGGGGCTTGCCACCGAAAGGCGCTCGTTCAGGCAGCGGGTCGCGGCGAGCTTAGGCCACCCGTTGGGCGAAGACGATGACGTTGTGCTCGTAATGGCCAATGGTCTCGTTGAAGGGCCCCCCACAGGTCACCAGCCGTAAGGTGGGCTCCTCGGTGAAGGCATAGACCTTGTCGGTGGGAAAAGCCTCCTTGGAGTACTGCCCGACGCGCTGCACCTCGTAGGTCACCGTCCGGCCCTGGGCGTCGGCTACCTCGATCTGGTGGCCGGCGTCGAGCTCGCCCAGCCGGTAGAAGACGGCCGGGCCCGCCTTGGAGTCCACGTGGCCGGCGATCACCGAGGGCCCCTGCTCGCCGGGGTTGGCGCCGTGGCGAAACCATCCGGTCACCGAGAAGTCGTCGGGGACCTCCATGGTCCCGTCCGCGTTGAGCCCGAGATCGATGACCTCGGCGTCGACGTCGATGGCCGGAATAGAGATGCGCGCCGGCGCCAGGCCCTCGCCGGCGGACACGCCCTCGCCGGCGGGCACGCCCTCGGCCGGGGGTGGTTGCTGCCCGCGCGGTGTCGCGTTGGGCGCCGGTGAGACAGCGGGGGCTGGCGCCGACGCGGGCTTGTCGTTCGCGGTCGCCTCCGGTGGGGCGGGCGAGGCGGGCTTCGCGTTGGCGCTCGAGTCCGGTGGCGCGGGCGAGGCGGGCGTGTGCGGCGAAGAAGTGGGCCTGGACGCCGTGGGCGCGGGCGAAACGGGCGTGGGTGGCGCAGCGGGCGCGGGCGCCGTGGGTCGTGGCTGTGGCGCCGGGGACGAGGCGACGTCGACACCGCCGGCGGCGCCGCACGCGCTCAGCAGCACCGCGGTGGCGATCCCGAGGACCGCCCCGCGGTGCTGCTGGAGGAAGCGTGTGCTGGCCACAGTTGGCGCAGGGTTAGCGGTTGACGGCGCGACGCAGGCCGAAGCCGAAGCCGCCCACGGCCAGCCCGCCGGCGGCGAGCAGGGCCAGGGGAGTCATGCCCGCGCCGGTCTCGGCGGTACCGCCCGCGCCCGTCTGCACGCCGCCGGCGGCCTGAGCCGTCAGGGTGCCGCAGGCAGCCGGCATGGTGGCCTCGAAGGGCAGCTCCTCGTTGAGCGGGCTCATGCCGATGTCGCCGGCGTCGTACTCGCCGTTGCCGTTGACGTCGTTGCCGTGCATGACGATGTGCAGCCGATCGAGCTCACTGGCCACGTCCTGGGAGAGCTGGATCGTGCGGCTGTACGTGCCGGTTTCGTAGGTCGGGAAGCGCTCGACGGCCAGCGCGCTGTCCGGGCTCGTGTCGCCCTCGGTGGTCAGCGACGCCTGAATCGGCCCGTAGGTCGTCTGGCCCTCGGGCGTGGAGGCGAAGCCGTCGCCGTCCTCGTCGACTTGGCCCACCGTGGGGCAGGTGCTCTGCCCGGATTGGACGCCGTGGATGTGCTGGGCGTGGGGCGCCGCCACGAAGCCCTGGCCGTTGATGCGGACGTTGAGTTGGTTGGTGGACTCGTCCAGCGTGGCCGTGGCGTTCGCCGAGGCTGCCGAGTCGTTGAGCGAGTTGATTTGGCCGCGGAAGGTGACGGTGTCGCTTTGTGCCAGCGCGCCGGTAGCCAGCACGCCCACGGTCAGCGCGACGATCGCCACGATCGCTGCCAGCCGGGAAGTGGATCGCATGGTGCCTCCTTGGCCCATAGATCGCGGAGAGACAGGAGCGTTTAGCCCCTGTGCCAGTTCGCGCCGGCGCCCCTCGGGGATTGGTGGATCAGCCAGGCCCACTAGCGCCACGGCTACCCACCGGCCGCCTTTTAACCTGGATTGTGGCCACCGGTGGCGACATCGCGGACCACCGGCGGCGCGGGAGGGGCCAGCAGCCCGGAGGGCGGGATGCGACTCGCGGTAGCTGGTACACTACTATTGGTGGCGCTCATGCTGGGAGGGTTGTGCGCATCGAGGGGGACGCGACCACGAGCCAGTTGATCGGGATCGGCCGCGAGGAGCTGGCCGGCATCGCACAGACCCTGCCGGACCTGGCGTTCGTTGCTGGCCCCGACGGCCGACTGTGCTGGTTGAGCCCGCCGGGGCGGCGGATGTTGGACCTCGAGCCCAACCAGGCCGTCAGCGCGTACCGGCTCGAGCAGTTCTTGATCGCCGAGTCGATGGGTTGTCACGCGGGCGTGGGGGCGTTGGCGGCCGGCGGCGATGGGAGACAGGAGGCGACGCTCCGGGCCTGTGACGGCACGCACATCCCGGTGGAGGTCACCTACCGCTGGCACGAGGACGAGCACGGCGAGCTCGCCTGTGTGGCCGGGATCATGGCGGATCTGCGCTGGCGGTCGCAGGGCCTTTATGCCAGTCGGGAGCGCGTGGCCGAAGCCGAGATGGTGGCCGGCCTGGGCAGCTGGGAGTGGAATGTGACCACCGGGACGGTGACGTGGTCGCCGGGGATGTATCGATTGCACGGCATGGACGTGGGCGACGGCGCCGAGAGCGTCGAGCAGTGGCTGGCAACGGTCCACCCCATGATCCATGGCCGTGGCAAGATGCTCACCGACGACAGCGGGCGGTCGGTGCGGATGGTCGGCACGCTGCAGGACGTCTCCGAGCAGCACGCCGCCGAGGTGGCCCTGCGGGCCAGCCAGGCCCGCGCCCGCTCAATTCTGGAGACCGCCAGCGACGCCTACATCGAGCACGACGCCAACGGCCGTGTCACCGAGTGGAACCGCCAAGCCGAGATCACATTCGGCTGGAGTCGCAGCGAGGCGCTGGGCCGGCATCTGGTGTCGTTGATCATTCCGGTCAGCGGCAAGGACCGCTTCGTGCGCGGGCTGGTTCACTACGCCACGACCGGAGAGGACCCCTTCGCCGGCGTCCGGCGCGAGAGCACCGCCTGTGACCGCCACGGGCGCACGTTTCCCGTTGAGTTCGCGGCCTGGCTCATCGAGGCCGCTGACCCCCCGGTGTTCGCCTCGTTCGTGCGCGACATCACCGATCGCAAGCAGGCCCAGCTCGAGCTGGCTCGCCAGGCCACCACCGACGCGTTGACGGGGCTGGCCAACCGGGCGGTGCTGACCGACCGGCTCGAGCACGCGCTGACCGCCAGCGCAGGCAGCGGCGAGGCGGTGTCGCTGCTGTTGACCGACCTCGACGGGTTCAAGTCCGTCAACGACGCCCACGGGCACACGGTCGGCGATGCCGTGTTGGTCGAGACCGCCCAGCGCTGGCAAGAGAGTGTGCGTGCCGGCGACACGCTGGCGCGTCTCGGCGACGACGAGTTCGGCCTCGTCCTTCCCGACACCGACCAGCAGGAAGCCGTCAGAGTCGCCCGGCGACTCATCGACGCGCTCGCTGTGGCAATCGAGGTCGAGGGAGTCGGCGAGCTCACCCTGGGGGCCAGCGTGGGCGTCGCCGTGTCCGGCGTGGCGCCCCACGGCGTCGGCGAGCTGCGCCGCGAGGCCGACTACGCGTTGTATGCCGCCAAGCACCGCGGTCGGGGGCAATACAGGGTGTTCTCGGCGACCGCGTCGGTGGTCGCCCCCGATCACGTGACCGCCAACACGGGGGACGGTGGGGGGTAACCACCACCACAGGGTGGGTCAGACCCCCGTGTGGTCGGGCCGGCTGCCGGGGCGGGGCGCGTAGGCCGGCACGCCGACGGCGACGGCCATCATGGGCCACGCCTCGGTGCCGAAGAAGGCGCGCACGTCCTCGTCGAAGAACGTGATCCCGGTCGCGCCGACCGCGGCGATGAACGCCGCCAATTGCAGACGCTCGGCGACCACGCCCGCCTCGAGCTGGGCGCTGCGATAGGCGCGGTCGCCGGCGGTGGCGACCAGGCGCTCCACCTCGGCGGTCAGAAACACGGTGTAGGCCGCGTCGCCGCCCAGGGGCTGGCCCAGGCACAACTCGGCGGTGCGCTGACGCGAGGCCTCGCCGACCGGGGTCAGCTGACTGTCGTGGTAGCGGTAGGCGCCGGCGTCGGTCTCGTCGACGGCGTGTACGGCCACGTAGGGGGTCACATGGGTGTGCTCGTCGGCGCCGAGATCGCCGGGCACGTGCCGTGTGGCCACTGCCAGGGGCCAGTCGAGCTTCTCCCGGGACACCTCGGTGTGGGCGAAGCGCCGCGTCGAGCCGCGCCGCAAAATGACCTCGTCGACCGGCTCGCCGTCGAGTGGCGGCAGGCCCGGCTTGGCGATCGGCTCGGCCTCGGCGCTGACGAGCTGGGACCGCCAGGCGGTGACGGCCTCGGCGCTGCTGAGGTCACCGGCGCGGTGAGCTTGCCACAGCCGGGGCTCGTCGACGCTCTCGCGCGACAGCGGCTCGACCTCAGTGCGCACCGGCGGTGGCGGATCGGTTGGCGGCGGCTCCTCGCCGGCGGCGCCGACCGGCATCAGCGCAAGAGGCATCTCGCCGCCCTGGGCGGGGGACTGGTCGTCGGTCACCGCCAGCAGGTGGGCCACGACCTCGTCGACGAACCCGGCGATGAGCCGGACCGGCAATCCCATCGCCGCGCCGGCCTCGATGAGGTTGGCGGCCACCGCCCCGGCGTCCCAGAACAGGTGGCGGTAGCCGCGCTCGCCGTACTTCCACATGGTGCGCCACGGCACGCCGGTCAGTGCCACGGTCGCCGGCGCCGCCGCCAGCTCGGGGTCGGCGGCGGCCTCGCCGAGCCGAGCGCGCCAGTCGCCGTCGCGCAGTGGCTGCAGCGAGAACGTGACCGGCTCGAAGTGGTAGAGCCCCGCGCTCAGGCCGTCGATATCGCCGCAGACGACGTAGGCCTCCACGGGATACAGGGCGCCAGCCGAGGGCGCCGCCCGAAAATGCAGCGTGAGGTCGTCGAGCTCACGCCGACGCACCACGCCGTCGGCGAAGAACAACAGTCGCGCCAGACCCGCCAGGCCCCGGAGCTTGCCGCGGCTGGGCGCGTCGTCGGTCAGCACCGACACCGCGGGGGCCTCCGAGCGGGGCAAGTCGGTGGGCAGCGCGATGGGCTCGATGCCGCGGTAGCGCTTGTCCGGCCGGGGGCGGTTGGACCAGTCCAGGGGCCCGCGAGCCCCCGACAGCCGGTCGGGGCGGTGGATCGTGCGTTCGTGGTGGGCCAGTGCCTGGCTGGTGCTGGGCTCCATGGAGTCGCTCCCGGTAGCGTGCTCGAAGGCGGCGTCGGCCCGCGTCGCCGGGCTCAACCCTAGATGTAGTTCCTCGGAGGGTTGTTTCCAAGGTGAGAGCCTCCGTGCCGGACAGAAGCAGTGAGGTCCCGGCAAGGAGGCTCTCGTGGGACAGCGTACGCAC
>PXPH01000010.1 GCA_003021615.1 Actinobacteria bacterium QS_8_72_14 | reverse complement strand
CACGTAGCGGCCGACCTCGTCACCGGCGTGATCGTCGAACCACACCACCCACTGGCCGTCGGGGGTGGGGCGCCCGCCGATCACGCCGGTGGGCTTGTCGGTGAGCTGCACGGCCTCGTCGGTGTCCAGATCCCAGGACACGACCTGAAAGACCCCCGAGGCGTTGGTCGCATAGCAGGCACGCGACGGGTGCTGGCGCGCCCACACCGGCAGCGACACGCGTGCTGCCCGGAACCGGCGGATCCAGGCGGGTTCGTCGGCGGGCTGCTCGGCCGACCCGCTCACGGAACCATGCCCACGAGCTCGGTGCTGTCGATCACGTGTTTTTTGGCGGACTCGCGCAGCTCCTCGCGCGTGGCGCCCGGAGCGAGCTCGACGAGCTCGGTGTCCAGGGCGTAGAGGCGAAAGAACATCCGGTGGGTTCGCCCCTCGTCGGAGGGTCCGGTCCAGCCGGGCGCGTCGAAGTCGTTGAGCCCCTGATACATCTCCTCGGGCGCGTGGACACCTCCGCGCCGAGCTCGTTGTCGCCGCCGACGCCGTGCCCCTTGACGCGGTCCTGTCCCACGAGGACCGTGTCGATCGGGAGCGACTGGAGGTCCGCCTCCGCGGTGTTGACCGCCAGCGCGCCGCGGACCGAGTCGAACCCCATGTCGTGGTCGAACTCGACCAGCGCGGAGGTCACCTTGCCGCCGGCCTGGCCGACGCCGATGAGGACCGTCTTCATACGACTCGGACTCCAGCACCCCGGCGCTTGAATCTTCCCACGGCTGTCGGCTCACGTACCGTTCCCGAGGTTCAAGTACCGAGCCGCGACCACGGCCGCCCGCGCGGGCCGACGCCGTGAGACGGCGTCGCAGCCTAAACGGTCGGCGGGGGCACACGGGGGTGTCAGCGAGGTCACCCAACGATCTTGGCCAAACGCTGTAGGCCGTCGGCCAGCTCCTCGTCGGACAGCGCGTAGCTCAGCCGCACGTGGCCGGGGGCGCCGAACGCCTCGCCGGGCACGAGCGCGACCTTGGCGGTCTCCAACAGGGCCTGGCACAGCTGTGCCGACGACTCGACCCGTTGCCCGCCGATGTCGCGTCCCAACAGCCCCTCGACACGTGGGAAGGCGTAGAAGGCCCCTTCCGGTCGGGGGCAGTCCACGCCCTCGAGGGCCGCCAGGCGCGCGTGGGCGATGCCGGCGCGGTGAGCGAACGCCTCGCGCCGGGCGGCGACATGGTCCTGAGGGCCCGACAGCGCCGCCATGGCCGCCGACTGGGCGATGTTGCACACGTTGCTGGTGGTGTGCGACTGCAGCGTGACCATGGCGGCGGTGACCTCCGCCGGCGCGATCGTCCACCCCACGCGCCAGCCGGTCATCGCATGCGTCTTGGCGACGCCGTTGACCACGACGCAGCGGTCGGCCGCCTCGGGGGCGACCACCGGCAGCGAGGCGAACGGCGCCGAGCCGTACACAAAATGCTCGTAGATCTCGTCGGTGACGACCCACAGCCCGGCCTCGGCGGCCCACCGGCCGATCGCGGCCACGTCGTCGGGATGGTGCACGGAGCCGGTGGGGTTGTTGGGCGATGTGAACACCAGCGCCTTGGTGGCCGGGGTGCGGGCGGCCTCGAGCTGATCGACGCCCACCCGGTACCCGTCCGCCAGGCGGGTGGGCACCGCCACCGGCGTGCCGCCGGCGAGGCTGACCTGCTCGGGGTAGCTGGTCCAGTACGGCGCCGGGATCAGGACCTCGTCGCCGGGGTCGAGCAGGGCCTGGAACACCGTATACACCGCGTGCTTGCCCCCGTTGGTGATCAGCACGTGCTCAGGGGCCACCGACAGCCCCGTGTCCCGGGCGGTCTTGTCGGCGACCGCCTCCTTGAGCGCCGGTCGGCCGCCGGCGGGGGAGTAGCGGTGCAGCGTGGTGTCGGCGCAGGCCTGCTGGGCGGCCTCCACGACGTGGGTGGGGGTGGGAAAGTCGGGTTCGCCGGCGCCAAAGCCGATGACGTCCTCCCCGGCGGCCCGCAGCGCCTTGGCCTTGGCGGTGATGGCCAAAGTCGCCGACTCCGACAGGTGCGACACGCGCGCCGACAGCGCCTCGCCGGCGGCCATCAGCGCACCCGTTGCCACGACAGCTCGCGCAGCTTCACCGAGGGGGGGCGCTTGGGCTGGGCGAACAGCATCGCCCGACGATGCTAGCAGGGTCGTGACGGGCTGGATCCGGCGTGACCGGCAGCGCGCGATCAGCGCGGCCTCAAAAGGAGCCGTGCAGCATCTGGGCCTCGCCCGAGTCGTCGATGGGCGCGAGTGGGTCGGCGGCCTCGGCGGCCTCGATCTCCTCGCGGGTGATGCCCAGCAGGAACAGGATCGCGTCGAGGTAGGGCACGTTCAGCGACGTGTCGGCGGCCTCGCGGGCCGGCGTCTTGGCGTTGAAGGCGATGCCCAGCCCGGCGCTGCCCAGCATGTCGACGTCGTTGGCGCCGTCGCCGATGGCCACCGTTTGCGACAGCGGCACGCCGGCCTGGTCGGCGAAGTCCTCCAGCAGCCGGGCCTTGGCGGTGCGGTCGACCACGTGGCCCACCACGCGACCGGTCAGCTGACCGTGGTCGACCTCCAAGGTGTTGGCCGCGGCGTAGTCGATGCTCAACCGCTCGGTGAGCCAGTCGGTGACCTGGGTGAAGCCGCCGCTGACAATGGCCACCTGAAAGCCCAGCCGCTTGAGGGTGCGCACCAGGGTCTTGGCCCCCGGCGTGAGCCGCAACCGCTCGACGCACTCGCGCAGGTGGGCCACCTCCAGGCCCTCCAGCATGGCCACCCGCGCGCGCAGACTGTCGCCGAATTCCAGCGCACCGTGCATGGCCTCGCTGGTTACTCGGCGCACCTGCTCGCCGCAGCCGGCGAGGTCGGCGATCCGTTCGATGGCCTCGCCCTGTAACAGCGTCGAGTCGACGTCGAGGCACACCAGCCGCTTGGCGCGGCGGTAGAGGGTGGCGGGCTGCACCGCGACGTCGATGTGCTGCTGTGCCGCCTCGTTGCTGAGGGCGGCGCGCAGCGTCTCGCCATCGGCGCCCGACACCAGGAACTCGAAGGACTGCACCGGATAGCGCGACAGCCGCGTGATCTGTTCGATGTTGCCGTTGAGACGGGCCATCTCGCCGGCGAGCTCGGCGATGGCCCCCGTGCGCAGCGGCTGGCCGACCACCGTCACGAAATGGCGGGGGCCGGACTCGCCGGCGTTGCCGACCGAGGCCGGCTCGCAGCTGATCTCCACGCCGAGCTCGTCGGCCAGCGAGGCAAGCGCGGCCGCCAACTTGTCAGGATCGTTGGGAGACAGCAGGATGCCCAGCACCAGACGCTCCCGGATCACGACCTGCTCCACGTCGATGACGCGGCCGCCGTGCTCGTCGATGAGACCGAACACCTGCGCGGTGATGCCCGGCCGGTCTGTGCCGGTCACGGTGATCAGCAGTCCGGTGGCGTCATCCATGGAAGTGTCCGATCGATTGCGACCGCGGCCAAGGGTACGGCCCGCGCAACCGCCCGCTTCGGGCGAAGGCCGCCCACCGGCGGCGACGGCCCACGCGGGGGCGGCCGGCCGGTAAGCTGCCCAGCACGTGCCTGTGCGGAGTCGCTTGGCAGCGACGTCTTCGCCCAGGACGACGACGCGACTGCCGAAGACTGACCGCGACGGGAGGCTCATGGACGCCGACGCCCTCTCCGGGCTGAACCTGTCCGATCTGAACCTGGTCGACCTCGTCATCGGCGTGCTGCTGCTCTACGCCGTCGTGCGCGGCTTTCTGCAGGGCGCCGTGAGCCAGGTCATGGCCTTCGGCGGGGTCGTGGGTGGGCTCCTGGTGGGCGGGTTCGGTGCGCCGACCGTGGCGCGGCAGTTCGTCCAAGGACCCGGCTTCACCCTGGTGCTGCTGGTGCTGGGGCTGTTGCTGCTGTGTGTGCTCATCGGTCAGGCGGTGGGGGTGGCCATCGGGGTGCGCCTGCGCGCGGCCGCCCACCGCGCCGGGGCGGGCTGGGCCGATCGCCTGGGTGGGATCGCCGTTGGCGTCGCCGGGCTGGCGCTGATGGTGTGGCTGGTCGCCGGGGCGCTGATCAACGGGCCGGTGCCAAGCGTCGCCCGACAGTTGCACGGCTCGGTAAGCGTGGGCGTGCTCGACGACGCCCTGCCGCCCCCGCCCGATGTCGTGGGTCGCATCGCGGCATATCTCGACGATCAGGGCTTTCCCCAGGTCACCGCCGGTCTGGGCGGCGGCATCCTGGCGCCGCCGGTCGATCCCACCTCGCCGCAGGCGGCCCAGGCGGCGGTCGCAGCCGGGCGGCCCTCGACGGTCCAGGTCCGTGCCCGCGGCTGCGGCGGCATCTCCTCGGGCAGTGGCTTCGTGATCCAGCCGGGCTTTGTGGTCACCAACGCCCACGTCATCGCCGGCAACGAGGACCTGCGCGTGCGTGACACCGGTGGCGAGCGCCGCAACGTCACCCCCGTGTGGTTCGACCCCGAGATGGACCTGGCGGTGTTGCGGGCGCCCACCACCACCGCTGCGCCCATGTCGTGGGCCGCTCAAGGCGCCCAGCGGGGCGTGCAGGGCGCCACGCTGGGCTTTCCGGGCGGACAGGAGCAAATGGAGACGCGCCCCGCGACCGTGATGGGAAGCGGTGAGGTGGTGGGACGCGACATCTACGGCGGCGGCCAGGTCGAGCGCCAGGTGTTGACGTTGTCGGCGGGGGTAGAGCGCGGCGATTCGGGCGGACCGTTCGTCACCGCCAACGGTCGCGTGGCCGGCGTGGTGTTCGCCGCCAACGCCGTGCGCCCTGGCACGGGCTATGCCCTGACCGTTGCCCAGGTGCGCTCGTCGGTGCAGCAGGCGGTGGCCCAGAACGCCCCGCGCGACACCGGCCGCTGCCGGTACTGACGAAACGTCAGCCCTGCAGCATCTCGCTGACCAAAAAGGCCAGCTCGAGACTCTGCTGGTTGTTCAACCGCGGGTCGCAGGCGGACTCGTAGCGGTAGGCGAGGTCGAGGTCGGCGATCTCCTGGGCGCCGCCGAGGCACTCGGTGACGTCCTCGCCGGTGAGCTCGATGTGGAGCCCACCGGGGACGGTGCCCTCGGCCTGGTGGATCTCGAAGAAGGCCTTGACCTCGGCCAGCACGTCGGCGAAGCGCCGGGTCTTGTAGCCGGACTCGGAGGTGAAGGTGTTGCCGTGCATGGGGTCGCACGACCACACCACGCTCAGGCCGCGGTCGCGCACGCCGCGGATCAGCTCGGGCAGGGCCGTGTCGGCGTGCTCGGCGCCCATCCGAGTGATCAGCGTCAGCCGGCCCGGCTCGTTGGCGGGGTTGAGGCGCGCGGCGAGCACGGCCACCTCGTCGACAGTGGCTTTCGGACCGAGCTTGACCCCCACGGGGTTGCCCACCCCCGAGAGGAAGTGCACGTGGGCTCCGTCGGGGTCGCGTGTGCGCTCGCCGGCCCACACCAGGTGCGCCGAGCAGTCATACCAGTCCCCGCTGAGAGAGTCCTGGCGGGTCATGGCCTCCTCGTAGCCCAAAAGCAGCGCCTCGTGAGAGGTAAAGAAGTCGACGGTGTGAAACGTGGGGTCGTTGGTCACGTCCACGCCGCAGGCGCGCAAAAACGACAGTGCTCGGTCGATCTCCTCGGCGATGCGCTCGTAGCGCCGCCCCTGCGGGCTGGCGGCCACGAACTCCTGGTTCCACTGGTGGACCCGCTGCAGGTCGGCGAAGCCACCCCGGGTGAACGCCCGCAAGAGGTTCAACGTGGAGGCTGACTGGTGGTAGACACGCACCAGCCGATCCGGGTCGGGCACGCGCGCGTCCGTGGTGAAGTCCACCGCGTTGACGGCGTCGCCGCGGTAGGCCGGCAGCTCCACGCCGTCGACCGTCTCGGTGGGCCGCGACCGGGGCTTGGCGAACTGCCCGGCGATGCGCCCCACCTTGACCACCGGCAAGCTGCCGCCGTAGGTCAGCACCACCGCCATCTGCAGCAAGACCTTGAGCTTGTCGCGGATGTGGTCGGCGCTGAACGCCGCGAAGGTCTCGGCGCAATCGCCGCCCTGCAACAGGATGGCCTCGCCGGCGGCGACCGCGGCGAGCTTGTCGCGCAGCGAGCGGATCTCGCCGGCAAAGACCAGCGGCGGCTGGGAGGCGATCTCGGCCAGGGCGCTCTCCAGGGCCTGCCCGTTTGGCCAATCGGGTTGTTGGGCGGGCGACAGCTGCCGCCAGGAGCGCGGTGACCAGGCGGAAAGGTCGGTGGTCGTCATGATGGCAAGCCAAGCGGTGAGTGCGGAGCCGACGGGGCCCCGGTCGATCACCGGGGTTGCGCCAAGGGTTCCACCCCTGGCTGCGCGCTGCAATGCGCCGGCGGGCGGCCATTGCGGCTTCCAACCCTGCGCCGCGCGCCGCGCTCCAGCGTCAGCGCCGCACGCGGCCCCTGGCGCGGTGTCGATAGGCTGCCCGCCGGCTGTGACGCCCAGGGAAAGCGAGAGCGATGGAGCTAAGCCAGGACGTGGTGGCCCTGGTCTCGGGTGGGGCCTCCGGCCTCGGGCGGGCCACCGTCGAGGAGCTAAGCGAGGCCGGCGCGCGGGTGGTCATCGCCGATCTGGCGTCCTCGGAGGGCGCCGCGGTCGCCGACGCCCTGGGCGACGGCGTGCGCTTCTGCGCCTGCGACGTCACCAGCTCCGACGACGTGGCCGCCGCCGTTGCCGCTGCCGGTGAGTTGGGCACCCTGCGGGTGGCGGTCAGCTGCGCCGGGATCGGCACACCGGGGCGGGTGCTGGGACGCAATGGCCCCCTGGCGCTGGAGCAGTTCCAGCAGGTCGTGGAGATCAACCTCGTGGGCACGTTCAACCTGTTGCGGCTGGCGGCCGAGTCGATGGCGGGCGCCGAGCCGGTGGGCGAGGAGCGCGGGGTCATCGTCAACACCGCGAGCGCGGCGGCATTCGAGGGCCAGATCGGCCAGGCCGCCTACTCGGCCTCAAAAGGCGGCGTGGTCGGCATGACCCTGTCGGTGGCCCGCGACCTCGCCGGGCGGCAGGTGCGCAACGTGACCATCGCGCCCGGCCTGTTCGAGACGCCGATGCTCGCCGGGCTGTCCCAAGAGATCCGCGAGTCGCTGGGTGAGCAGGTGCCACACCCTCGACGACTGGGCAAGCCGGCCGAGTACGCCAAGCTCGCCCGCCACATCGTCGAGAACCCGATGATCAACGGCGAGACGATGCGCCTGGACGGGGCGCTGCGCATGGCCGCGCGCTGACGCCGCAGCGCCATCACGCGCGCGGGCGTGATGGCGGGCGGGCTTGGCGGGCTGGATGGACCGTTAGGCGATGTGGAACAGGTCGGCGGCTCGGCCGGGGCCGGTGTGCTGTGCCTTGCCGATCTTGCTGACCTTGCCCTCTTCGGTCATGGTCGCGATGACCTGATTGACGGTGCTGCGTGACGCCCCCGTGGCCTCCATCACCTCGCTGAGCGTGAACTGGCTGCCGGAGGGCTTGGCCTCGACGTGCTTGGCCACGTCGTCCTTTGTGACCCGGCGACGGCCGCTGCTGGTGCGCTTGGTGGCCGCGGTGCTGCGGCGCCGGTCGCCGGCGATTTGGAAGCCGGCCTTGCGCAGCACGGCCGGCTTGACGCCCTCGGCCTTGAGCGCTTCGGCGCTGATGCCGTGCTGCTGGCTCCACTGCTTGGCCACGCGAACGAACTCGGCTTCGAGCTCGTCGCTGGGCGGCTGCTTGATGCGCTCGATCTCGTTGCGCAGCTTGATGCGCTCCACCGGATCGCTGTACTGATCGAGCTTCTGCTGCAGCTTCTCGATTTGGTCCTGATCCACCAGCTCGTCAGGGTTGTTGATGTACGTGAGGTAGCGGCGGATCGCGTCTTCCTCGTTCTTTGCTGTTGCCAACGAATGGCTCCTTGTCGAGAGGTACGATGAGGCGAACAATAACGTCGCTTTACATCATCGGCAATGGGTGGCGGACTCGCGCGGTATGCTTTTCGATTCAAATTCCTGCCGCCCTGGCTCCAGGGTTTCGTGCCAGCGCTGCTCGGCGTCAACACACAGCGCGAGCACCGGCCCAACCAGCTCTGACCCCCTCGCCTCGGAGCGTGGATCGTCGGCCATCGCACACCGCTGGGTTGCCCGGTGTTGTGACACCCCGTGCCGGCGATGACGGCACCAAAGGAACGTGGAGGGATCACGCGCTGGTGACGCTGCCTCGCCCGTGGCGCCTCACCGGTCGACGGTCGGGTGGTGTGTGGCGCCGGCGGCCTGGTCTGGCTCCGGGCGGCTCAGGCGCTGGGCGTGTGACGCCGCGTCTGCGCGCAGCCGGTCGATGACGGCGCCGGTGCGCTGCTGCAAGTGACCCGCGATCGCCTCGCCAGTGGCGGGATCGGTCAGCAGGCCCTGCTCCAGCAGCTCGACCAAGCGTCCGTGGTAGGCGTACAGGCGGGCGAGGCCGTGGGCGCTGGGCCAGTCCGCGCGGCGGCAGGCGGCCAGCAGCGACAGCCAGGGCCGGTGGGCGCCCTCGTGCCAGCGCAGTGCGCTGCCCACCGCCGCGCGGTCGTCGGGGGCGCGCAAGGCCGTGGCCAGGCCGGCGGACTCGCGCACGACGAAGCGGACGGCCAACTCCATCGTCGGTGGCGCGCTGTGCTGACAGCAGTGCCCAGGCGGTGCCAACGTGCCTCCAAACCCCGGGCCCCTCGCGTGTCGTCCCGGTCAGGCCAACCACGTGACGTGGTGTCACTGATCGGCACGCTGGCCCGGGTACTCAAGGAGCCGGTGGGCTCGCCGCGTCATCATGCCAACGGCATGCCGGAGCTTCCCGAGGTCGAGAGCGTGCGGCGCCAGCTGCGCCCGCGGCTGGTGGGCCGCCGCGTGGTGGCGGCCACCGCCCATCCCCAGGCCCGCATGGGGCCGTTGGAGCCGGCCGTCGGTCGGGTCGTGGGCGAGGTCGCCCGGCGTGGGAAGTACCTGCTGATCGACCTGGACGGCACCCACGAGCTGGTGGTCAACCTGGGCATGACCGGCTCGTTGCGCCTGCGCGGGCAGGACGGCTGGCAGCCGGACGCCTACGTGCGCGCCACGCTCACCCTGGATGATGGCGAGCTCGACTTCCGCGACGTGCGGCGGTTCGGCCGCCTGGCGGTCGTGACCGCCGGCGATCACGCCAGCATCCCCATGCTCGCTCAGCTCGGCCCCGAGCCGCTGTCGGCGGAGTTCGACGTCGCCGTCTTCGCGGCGCGCCTGGCCCGCACCCGCATGGCCGTCAAGCCCTTCTTGCTGGCTCAGCGCGCGGTAGCCGGCGTGGGCAATATCTACGCCGACGAGGCGCTGTGGGCCGCGCGGATCAACCCCAAGGCGCGCCGGGTGGGCCGCGAGCGAGCCGCCCGCCTGCACGGCGCCATCCGCGCGGTGCTGGCTGAGGCCATCGAGCGCGAGGGCACCACCTTCCGCGACTACCAAATGGTCAACGGCCAGCCGGGGGGATTTGGCGACGCGCTCGCCGTCTATGGTCGCGCTGGGCGTGCCTGCCGGCGCTGTGCGCAGCCGCTGCGCAAGATCGAGGTCGGCGGGCGTGGCACCACCTACTGCCCGAGCTGCCAGCGGCGTTGACCTGCCGTGAGGCTTAGCTGTTGGATTCGCCGGAGCCGATACCGCCGGTGGTGCGCAGCTCGTCGATGGCGCCGTACTCGACGGCCTCCTCGGCCGACAGCCAGAAGTCGCGGTCGGTGTCCTTGGCGATGCGCTCCAGTGACTGGCCGGTGCGCTCGGACAGGATCTGGTTGAGGCGCTCGCGCAAAAACACGATCTGCTGGGCCTGGATCTGGATGTCGACCGCCTGGCCACGGGCGCCACCCAGCGGCTGGTGGAACATCACCCGGGCGTTGGGTGTGGCCGCCCGGGTGCCGGTGCCGGTGGCCAACAAAAACGCCGCGGCCGAGGCCGCCATGCCCACACAGACCGTGTGGACCTGGGCGTTCATGAGGCGCATCACGTCGTACATGGCGAACATGCCGTGGATGACGCCCCCGGGGGAGTTGATGTAGAGCGTGATGTCGTCCTTGGCGTCGGCGTCCAACGCCATCAGCTGGGCGACGAGCGTGTCGGCGACGGTGTCCTCGATCGGGCCCCGCAGGTACAGCACTCGGTTGTCGTAGAGCTTGCGAAAGACGCTGGCTTCCAGCAGCGAGTCGAACATGCCTTGCGTGGGATCCGATGCCGAGGGGTGGGGGGTCGTCACAGCGGGCCTTTCACCGTGCGGTCACGCGTTTTCGGCAGCAAGCGGGCGGGGCGGTGGAACACCCCGCCGAAAAGGGCGGGGAATGGCGGCCTGGCGCGGGCGGGCGCGATGGCGCCTCGCCCCGCGCCGCGCTCGGTGACGCCACAGGCTAGCACCGGCCGGTGCCCATAGAGGGCCGCGGCGCTCGCGCCCGCCCCCCGTCTGTCGAGTTGGTGTGGGTTGACGCGGGGCGGGCCGGGGTGTGAAGACTGTTCGTCTGCGGGCGGTCGTGGGCGGGTCTCATTCCCCGCCGTGGCGACCGTCGGGCGCGTGTGGACGGGCGAGGCGCCCAAGCCGTCGGCGCGGGAGGCGAGGTGGCCCACAAGCCAACGTCAGGGGCCCGCACGCTGGCTCGCGGATTCGACGTGCTGCAGGCGGTCGGGGCCCGCGCCGACGGCGCGACCGTCGCGGAGGTGTGCAGCGATACCGGGTTGGACCGCGCGGTGGTGCACCGGCTGCTGACCACGCTGGCCGAGCGCGGCATGGTCCTCCGCGATGGCGCGTCGAGGCGCTTCCGGCTCGGGGTGGCGCTCGTCGAGCTCGGGGGCCAGGCCACCCGCCAGCTGGACGTGCGGCGTGCGGCACAGGCGTCGTTGCGCACGCTTACCGACGGCACCCAAGAGAGCACCTGTCTGACGGTGCGTCACGGCGGCGACGCCGTGGTGGTGGACTGTCTCGACGCTGGG
>PXPH01000009.1:10141-38075 GCA_003021615.1 Actinobacteria bacterium QS_8_72_14 | reverse complement strand
GAGTCGGCCAGCTGCAGCGCGGCGAGGTGGGCGGCGACCGACGAGGTGGCCATGGCGTTCACCGGGTCCGCACCACGGCGCCGTTCCAGGCCGCGTGGCCGGGCGCCGGGCCGCGCGCTGTTGGCGGTGGCCGAGCGCCTGGACGTCACCAGCGCGGTGGCCGCCTACCGCTGCGAGGTCGAGACCGGCGCAGCACCTGGCCATCACGCCGCGGCCATGGGTGCCGTCGCCCACGCCCAAGGGGTGGCGCTGGCCGAGACGGTGGCCGCCGAGCTGCACGCGACGGTTACCGCCGCACTCGGCGCGGGCTTGCGGTTGGGATTGGTGGACCACCTCCAGGCGCAGGCGACCGCCCATCGCCTGCGGCACCGGCTGGCGGGGCTCACCGAGCGAGCCCTGGCCACGCCCGTCGACGAGCTGGGCGGGTGGACGCCAGGCCTGGACGCGGCCGCGGCTTCTCATCAGCACGCCGATCGGAGGTTGTTCGCGACATGACCCGACCGCTGCGCATCGGCCTCGGTGGCCCCGTGGGCTCCGGCAAGACCGCCCTGATCGAGGCGTTGGTGCCCCGCCTGGTGGCCCACGGTCATGCGGTGGGGGTGGTCACCAACGACATCTACAGCACCGAGGACGCCCAGCGCCTCGAGTGGTCGCTGACGTCCACGCTCGACGCGAGTCACCTGGTCGGGGTGCAGACGGGGTGCTGCCCTCACACGGCCGTGCGCGAGGACCCGTCGGCCAACCTCGCGGCGCTGACCGAGCTGGAAGAGCGGGTGCCCCAGCTGACGATCGAGCTCATCGAGAGCGGCGGCGACAATCTCACGTTGACGTTCTCGCCGGGCCTGGTCGACCGCAGCGTGTTCGTCATCGACGTGGCTGCCGGCGACGACATCCCGGCCAAGGGCGGTCCGGGCGTGACGCGCTCGGGCCTGCTGGTCATCAACAAGGTCGATCTGGCCAGCGCCGTCGGCGCCAACCTCGCGCGCATGGACCGCGACGCCCGCGCCGCCCGCGGCGAGCGCCCGGTGATCTTCGCGGACTGCCGCCGTGGGGTGGGACTGAAGCAGATCACCGCGTTCGTCCAGCCCGAGCCGCGCCCGGTGGGATGAGCGTCCAGGGGGTCGGCCGCGGCGAGGCGGCGGCGCTGCCCGAGCAGCCCGCGATCATGGGCATGTGCGGGTACGCGCGTGCGGTCGTGGCCGGAGCCGCGCCGCCGCGGCTGGTGCACGCCGAGCACCGCGCGCCGCTGGCGCTGCAGCGACTGCTGCGCCCAGAGCCCGACGTGGCCCACCTGATGGTGCTGTCACCCACCGGCGGGGTCCTGCAGGGCGACGAGCTCGACGTCGACGTCACCGCGCGCGACCGGGCAACGCTGCGGGTGGCCACCCAGTCGGCCACGCGGATGCACGCCAGCCCGGAGACCGGCGCATACCAGCACGTGCGACTGCGGGCGAGCGGCGGGGCCTACCTGGAGCATCTGCCCCGTCCGACGATCCTGTTCGATGGCGCGCGGTTGGCCCAGCGCTACGACGTGGAGGCCGACGGCGACGCCACGGTCGTGCTGGCCGACGCGCTGGTGTCGGGTCGCCTGCGCCGGGGCGAGCGCTACGGCTTTGCGAGCTTCGCCTCGCGGCTGGAGATCCGCGTGGACGGCGAGCCCGTGGTCGTGGAGGCCGGTGAGATGGCGCCAGGTCGGTGCGTGCCGGGCCCGGTGGTCACCGCCGGCCAGCCGGCGGTAGCCAGCCTTTACGCGGTGGGCCCGGCCACGGCCGACCTCGTGGCCCCCGCGCAGGCGGCGGTCGCCGAGCGTGTCGCCGCCCTGGACGGGTTCGCCGGCGTCACACCCCTGCGGAACCGCGCCGGCTTGGCCGTCAAGGTCGCCGCGAGCGACCGCCGGAGCGCCCAGGCTGTGCTCGAGGCGGCGTGGCGCGTGGTGCGCACGGGCGCCATCGGGCCCCCGCCGGTCGCGTTGTGGCCCTGATCCTGCCGGGGAGTCGTCGGGCCAGGGCCGGGTCGGCGTCGATTGTTTCGCCCCTTTTACGCAGGCGAAACGCCCGCGAGATCCGTTCCTGTGAGCGTCTCCGATCGTCGTCGAACCATCGAGCCAACGGGCCAACCCGGTAGCGGGCCGGTGCGGCGACCACACCGACGACAGGAGTGGCGATGGTGGCAGGTTCAGCGCGGGCACAGCGGCCCGGTCTCGTGGCTCTCGGCCTCATGGTGGCGCTGCTGCTCAGCGCGTGTGTGGGCAGCCAACAGGGGACGTCGCAATCGGGCGGCGCTGCCAGCGGCGAGGCGTCGCAGGCTAGCGACGACGTCGGCCAGGATCAGGTCCCGGTGGGCGTGCTGCACTCCCTCAGCGGGACGATGGCGATCAGCGAGACCTCGGTCCACGACGCCACGCTGCTGGCCATCGAGCAGATCAACGACAACGGCGGGGTGCTGGGCAAGCAGCTGGTGCCCGTCGTGGAGGACGGCGCGTCGGACTGGCCCACCTTCGCCGAGCGAGCCGAGCGCCTCATCACCCAGCAGAATGTCGCGGTCACCTTCGGTGGCTGGACCTCGGCCAGCCGCAAGGCGATGTTGCCGGTGTTCGAGAAGCACCAAGAGCTGCTGTTCTACCCCGTCCAGTACGAGGGCATGGAGTCTTCGCCCTACATCTTCTACACCGGCGCGGCCCCCAACCAGCAGATCGTGCCGGCCCTGGAATACCTCGTGACCGAAGAGGGCGTCGACGAGCTGTACCTGCTGGGAAGCGACTACGTCTTCCCGCGCACGGCCAACCAGGTCATCAAGGCCTACGCCGCCGAGCACGACGTCGAGATCGTGGGCGAGGAGTACACGCCGCTGGGGCACACGGAGTACTCGACGATCATCACCCAAATCGCCGACGCCGAGCCGGACGCTGTGTTCAACACCCTCAACGGCGACAGCAACGTCGCGTTCTTCAACCAGCTGTCGGACGCCTCCATCAGCGCCGAGGACATCCCCACGCTGTCGGTCAGCGTGGCCGAGGAGCAGATCCGGGCCATCGGCCCCTCCACCCTGGAAGGGCATTTGGTGGCCTGGAACTACTTCATGTCCACCGACACACCGGCCAACCAGCAGTTCGTCAGCGACTTCCGGCAGAAGTACGGCCAGGATCGGGTGACCACGGACCCGATGGAGGCGGGCCGCAACGGTGTCTACCTGTGGGCGGCCGCGGTGGAGAAGGCCGGCACTTTCGAGGTCGAGGCCGTGCGCGAGGCCGCCGACGGCGTCTCCGTCGATGCGCCCGGCGGGACGGTGACCATCGACGGCGAGAACCAGCACATCGCCAAGACGGCCCGAGTGGGCCGAGTCCAAGCCGACGGTCAGGTCCAGCAGCTGTGGTCCTCCGACGGGCCCATCGAGCCGGACCCGTTCCTTCAGGGCTACGGCTGGGCCTCTGGGCTCTCCGACGAGCTCCTGGAAGACGGTGAGGGCTCGTGAGCCCGGACGGGACCACGGGAGGTGAGTCGTGGAGCAGCTCGCCACGCAGCTGTTCATCGGGCTGAGCATCGGCGCGGTGCTGCTCATGGTCGCGGTCGGGCTGTCGGTCACGTTCGGGCAGATGAACGTGATCAACATGGCCCACGGCGAATTCATCATGATCGGCGCGTACAGCGCCTATGTGACCCAGGCGGTGCTGGGCGAGGACCTTGCCGGATGGTCGTTTCTCACGGCCTTGCCCGTTGCCTTCGTCGCCGCCGGCGTGATCGGGGTGCTCGTGGAGCACTTGCTGATCCGCCGCCTCCACGGCCGCGTGCTGGACACGCTGCTGGCCACGTGGGGCGTGGCGATCATCCTGCAGCAGGCGGCCCGTGACATCTTCGGCGCGCCGAACGTGCAGCTGATGCGCCCCGAGGCCCTGCAGGGCGGGATCACGCTGGCGGGAGTCAACATGCCCTTCACGCGCCTGACGATCCTGGGCCTGGCTGTGGGCGTAGTGGTGCTGCTGGCGCTGATGATCGACCGGCTGCCCCACGGGCGCCGCATGCGCGCAGTGTTGCAGAACCGTGATCTGGCCGAGGCCCGCGGGGTCAACACCAGCCGGGTCGACAGGGTCACGTTCTTTGTTGGCTCGGGCCTGGCCGGTCTGGCAGGGGTCGCGGTGACGCTGCTGGGACCCGTGGGCCCCTCGGTGGGCACGCTGTATCTGGTCGACGCCTTCCTGATCGTCATCGTGGGCGGCCTCGGCCATCTGCGCGGGGCGGTGGTCGCCGCCTTCGCCCTGGGGGTGCTCAACACGTTCGTGGAGTTCAGCACGAGCGCGACCTTGGCCCGGGCGGCGGTGCTGCTGATGGTGCCGGTGGTGATGTCCGGGTTCGAGGTGAGCTTGCTGACGCGCTTCCTGGCACTGGCCATCCTCGCGGTGGGCCTGGATCTGGCCTGGGGGTACGGCGGCATGCTGTCGCTGGGCCACGGGCTGTTCTTCGGGCTGGGCGCCTATGCCATGGCGATGCACCTCAAGCTCGAAGCGGCCGGGCGCGACATGCCCGACTTCATGGTCTGGAGCGGGCGCTCGGAGCTGCCGTGGTGGTGGGAGCCCTTCCGCAACGCCGGGTTCGCGACGGCGATGGCGCTGCTGCTGCCGGCCGCCGTGGCGGCCGCGATGGGCTACTTCGTGTTCCGCAACCGCATCCGCGGTGCCTACTTCGCCATCTTGACCCAGGCCACGGTGGTGGTCTTCACGATCCTGCTGGTGGGCTACCAGGGCTACACCGGCGGCTCCAATGGACTGACCGACCTCGAGACGATGTTCGGCCTCGATCTCGGCGCGGTGTCCACCCAGCGGCTGCTGTACTTTGTCACGGCCGGTGCGCTGGTGGCCGTCTATCTCCTGGCGCGCCAGCTGGTGCGCAGCCGCTGGGGCCGGCTGCTGATCGCCGTGCGCGACACCGAAGACCGTGTGCGCTTCCTCGGTTACAACCCGGTGGCCATCAAGGTCGTGGCCTTTGCGTTGTCAGCGGCCCTCGCCGGCCTCGGCGGCGCCCTGTTCGTGCCGGTGGTGGGCATCGTCGCACCCGAGATGCTGGGCGCAGTCGCCTCCATCGAGATGGTCATCTGGGTGGCGCTGGGGGGCCGAGGGTCGTTGGTGGGGGCGATCCTCGGCGCCCTGCTGGTCAACTACGCCCAGTTCACGATCAGCAGCGTCTTCCCGGCCGGCTGGTCGTATGCGCAGGGCGCCTTGCTGGTGGTGGTGATCGTCGCCGCGCCGTTGGGCTTGGTCGGGCTGCTGCGCAGCGCCCGCGGACGGTTCGACAGCCGGATCGTGCCGACGCTTGCGACAAAGGAGCGCTGATGAGCAACGAGCTGCTGGAAATCGACGAGCTCAGGGTGGGCTTCGACGGATTCCTGGCGCTGGACGGGCTGAGCCTGACGATCGGCGATGGCGAGCTCCGTTTCATCATCGGCCCGAACGGAGCCGGCAAGACGACCCTGCTGGACGTGGCCACCGGGCTGACGCGGCCCACCGCCGGATCGGTGCGCTTCGACGGCGCGGAGATCGCAAAGCTCGCCGAGCACAAGATCGTGCGCCGCGGCATCGGCCGGACCTTCCAAAACGCCACGGTGTTCGACGCCCTGACGGTCAGCGAGAACCTGGACCTGGCCGCGAGCTCCCACCGCCGGTGGGGGCTGCTGCGCCCGCCCGCGCTCAGCGGCGAGCTGGAGTCGCTGCTGGAGGACGTGGGGTTGGCACAGGTTGCGCACGACCCGGCCGGCTCGCTGAGCCACGGCCAGCGCAGCTGGTTGGAGATCGCCATGCTGCTGGCCCAGAGGCCGCGGTTGCTGCTGCTCGACGAGCCCGTAGCCGGGATGAGCAAGGCCGAGCGGGCGGCGACCGGCGAGCTGCTGGTGGAGATCGCCTCCCAGCGCACGGTGGTGGTCATCGAGCACGACATGGAGTTCGTGCGCCAGTTCGCTGAGCACGTCAGCGTGCTGCACGCTGGCGGGCTGCTGCGCGAGGGCAGCGTCGCCGAGGTCCAAGCGGACCCCGAGGTGCAGCGACTCTACCTAGCCCCCGACCACGGCGACGAGGCGTCGGACACCGACGAGGCGTTGGACGCCAACGAGCTGACCGCCGCGACGGCGCGCTGATGCTGTCGGTGACCGCGCTGGCGGCCGGCTACGGCGGGGCCGCGGTGTTCGAGGACGTCTCGTTGGACGTCGAGGACGGCGGGCTGGTGTGCCTGCTGGGCCGCAACGGCGTGGGCAAGAGCACCCTGCTCAACGCCCTCATCGGACTGCTGCCCGTCCGGGCCGGTGAGGTGCGCCTCGACGGCGAGGCGGTCACGAAAATGGCGGCCCACCAGCGGATTCGGCGCGGAATGGGCTACGTGCCCCAGGGCCAGGCGGTGTTCCCGCAACTGTCGGTGCGCGAGAACCTCAGCGTCGTCAGGGAGTCCTCCCGGACGGCCAGCCGCGCCGACGTCGACGAGGCGTTGGACGTCTTTCCCGGGCTAGCCGAGCTGACAAGCCGGTCGGCGGGGCTGCTCAGCGGCGGCCAGCGACAGCAGCTGGCCATGGCCCAGGCGCTGGCCAGCCGGCCGCGGCTGCTGCTGCTCGATGAGCCCACCGAAGGCCTGCAGCCATCGATCGTGGCCGAGATCGAGCAGGCTATCGAGAGGCTGCACCGCCACCGGGGGCTGTCGATTCTGCTGGTGGAGCAGTTCGTGGACTTCGCGTTGCGGGTGGCCGACCGTTACGCCGTGCTGGACCACGGCAGCCTGGTGGCCGCCGGCGCCACCCACGAAGGCCGGTAGGCTGCGCCTGCCATGGCTTCTCCCACCGCCACCGTGGGCATGGTCGGCGCCGGTCAGCTGGCCCGCATGACCCACGCGGCCGCCATCGGCCTCGGCGTGCGACTACGGGTGCTGGCCGCGGCCGCCGATGACGCCGCGGCTCGAGTCAACCCGTCCACGGTGGTCGACGACTGGGGCTCGCTGGAGGCGCTGCGGGCCTTCGCTGCCGGCTGCGACGTGGTGACCTTCGATCACGAGGTGCTCGACCCCGCTCATCTGGCAGCCCTGGTCGACGAGGGCGTGGCGCTAGCCCCGCCGCCGGCTGCCAAGCGCTTCGCCCAGGACAAGCTGCACCAGCGTCGCGGGCTGGCCGCGGCCGGGCTGGCGGTGCCGGCCTTCGCCGAGGTCGGCGAGCGCGGCCACGTGGCCGCCTTCGCCGAGGCCCACGGCTGGCCGGCGGTGCTCAAAGCCACCCGCGGCGGCTACGACGGCCGGGGGGTGTGGCTGGTCGACGCCGACGACGTCGCGGCGGTGTGGGGCGAGGCCGTCCGCGCCGGGCAGCTCGTGGTGGAGGCCCACGTGCCCGTCGCCACTGAGCTGGCGGTGCTGGTCGCGCGCACCGCCGCCGGCGACACGGCCGTCTACCCGGTAGTCGAGACCGTCCAACGCGACGGGATCTGTGTGGAGACGCTGGCGCCGGCCCGGGTCGAGGCCGACGTGGCCCGCCGCGCCGGCGAGCTCGGACGCCAAGTCGCCGAGGCCGTCGGGGCAGTGGGGGTGTGCGCCGTGGAGCTGTTTGCCACTTCGGGCGGCGAGCTGGTGGTCAACGAGCTGGCGCTGCGCCCGCACAACTCGGGCCATTGGAGCATCGAGGGGGCGGTGACCAGCCAGTTCGCCAATCACCTGCGGGCGGTGCTGGGCTGGCCGCTGGGCGCCACCGAGCCCACCGGGGCGGCGGTGGCCACCGTCAACCTGTTGGGCCCGGCCGACGGCTCCGACCCGGCCCAGCGGCTGCCCCGGGCTCTGGAGGTGGCCGACGCCCACGTTCACCTTTACGGCAAGGCTGCCCGTCCCGGGCGCAAGCTCGGCCACGTGACGGTCGTGGGTCGCGACCACGACGCGGCGCTGA
This sequence comes from Actinobacteria bacterium QS_8_72_14, assembly GCA_003021615.1. Taxonomy (GTDB): domain Bacteria; phylum Actinomycetota; class Nitriliruptoria; order Euzebyales; family Egibacteraceae; genus QS-5-72-10. The sequence continues at coordinate 30,182 of PXPH01000009.1, read as the reverse complement.
CCCGCGCCCGGCGCGCGGCCGCCACCCTGCACGGCCAGCGGGTGCCGGCATGACCGGCGAGGAGGTGCCCCCCATGACCAGCGAGGACGCCCCAGCCCCCCAAGTGGGGGTGGTAATGGGCTCCGACAGCGACTGGGACACGCTGCGGGCCGCCGTCGAGATCTGCGACCGCTTCGGCGTGCCCAGCGAGGTGCGGGTGACCAGCGCCCACCGCACGCCGGCCAAGATGCTGGACTACGCCGGCCAGGCCGCCGGGCGCGGGCTGAAGGTGCTCATCGCCGGCGCCGGCGGCGCGGCCCACCTGCCCGGCATGCTGGCCAGCGCCACGCGGCTGCCGGTCATTGGGGTGCCGGTGGCGTTGCGCCACCTCGACGGGATCGACTCGCTGCTGTCGATCGTGCAGATGCCGCGCGGCGTACCGGTGGCCACCGTCGCGGTGGACAACGCCAGCAACGCCGGCTTGCTGGCGGTGCGCATGTTGGCGCTGGGCGACGACGACCTCGCCGAGGCCCTCGAGGCCCACCGCGACGAGCTCGCCGAGCGCAGCCGGGAGGCCGACGAGCGGGTGATGCAGCAGCATCAAGACAGCGAGGGCATCGGGTTTCGCTGACCTGGCGGCGTGCCCCCCGACGGGTCGTTGGGGGGTGGCTTGGCCGATCGCGCGCCCCAGGCGCGGCTATCGCTCCACGGGCGCCGACGACCGCGGCGAGCGGTCCTTGGGCTCAAAGCCTTGGTCGGCCAGGGCGTGGCAGGCGCGCTCGATGCGCGCGCCAGCCGGGGGGTGCGCCCACGGATCGCCACGCTGTGGCACCGACGAGATCGTCAACGCGGCCGGGTCGAGGTCAGCATCGACTTCGTCCCAGGCAAGCGGGGTGGCCACCGTCGCCTGCGGGGTGGCCCGCGGGCTCCACGCCGACACCGCCGTTTGCTGCTCGCCGTTGCGGCTCCAGTCGACCAGCAGCCGCCCGTGGCGGCGGGCCTTGCGCATCTCCACGGTCAGCTCGCGCGGATGGGCGGCCGCGGTCGCGCGGCCGATCGCCAGCGCGAAGCCGCGCAACACGCCGGGCGAGTAGCGGCGCTCGACGGGCACGTGGACGTGCAGCCCGCGCTTGCCGGAGGTCTTGACCAGCGCCGGCAAACCCAGCGCGTCCAGCGTCTCGCGCACCCACCAGGCGGCGGTGACCGCCGACACGCCGTCGTCACCGGGGTCGAGGTCGAGCACGACCCCGTCGGGACGCTGGGGCTTGTCGGTGCGCCAGCTCAGGGCGTGGAACTCCACCACGGCGATGTTGGCCAGCCAGCGCAAGTCGGCGACGTCGTCGGCGACGGCGTAGGCGATCTCGCGCTCGGAGGTGGGCGACCACACCCGGCAGCGGCGCACGTGATCGGGAGCCCAGTCGGGCAGGTCCTTTTGAAAAAAGCCCTCGGCGTCGATCCCGTCGGGGAAACGCTTCAGCGACAGCGGTCGATCGCCCACCGTGGTCAGCAGCCGGGTGGCGCACGCGTCGACGTAGTCCCACAGGTCGCGCTTGGTCAGCCCGACGGCGGGCCACAGCACCTTCTCGGGCCGGCTGGGGCCGTCAGCCGCGTCCTGCTGGGTCATCGCAGCCTTTGGCGGGTCAGCGCACTTCGAAGGCGCCGGCGGGCTCGGCCACGGGGTCGAGCTCGACGACCTCGATCGCGTCCACCTTGGCGTGAGGCGGGCCTTTGCGGCAGAACGCGATCGCCTCGTCGACCGCGTGGGACGGGCCCTGAAAGACCGCCTCCACGCGCCCGTCGGGCAAGTTGGCCACGGTGCCCGACAGGCCGAGGTCGACGGCCACGTCCTGGGTCTTGGCGCGAAAGAACACGCCCTGCACCCGCCCGGAGACGGTCACGCGGGCGCGTCGCTGGTTTCTGGTCATGGTGGTGGATAGGCTGCCATTCCATGGCCGTGTCCACCTCCCTGGCGGCGCTCGACGAGCTGGAGGGCGTGACCCGCCTGCCCTCCGGCAAGGTGCGCGAGCGCTACCTGATCGACCACGACCGGCTGTTGCTGGTGGCCACCGACCGCATCAGCGCCTTCGACGTGGTCCTGCCCACGGCGATCCCCGACCGGGGCAAGGCGCTGACGGCCATGACGGCCTTCTGGCTCCAGGGGCCCCTGGCCGGGCACACGCCCCACCACCTGATCTCGACCGAGCCTGGCGACGAGCCGCGCCTGGCGCTTTACGCCGACGCCTTGGCCGGCCGGTCCATGCTGTGTCGGCGCGCCCACATGGCGCCGGTGGAGTGCGTCGCTCGCGGATGGTTGGCCGGGTCGGCGTGGGCCGAGTACCAGGCCACGGGGTCGGTGTGCGGCGTTGGCCTGCCCCAGGGGCTGCGCGTGGGCGAGCAGCTGCCCGAGCCGATCTTTACCCCCGCCACCAAGGCCGAGGCCGGCGCCCACGACGAGAACATCACCTTTGACGACGTGGTCGCCGCCGTGGGCGGCGACACCGCCGAGCGCCTGCGGGAGGTGACGTTGCGGCTGTATCGCCTGGCCGCCGCTCACGCCGCCGAGCGCGGCTTGCTGCTGGCCGACACCAAGTTCGAGCTGGGCTGGATCGACGGCGAGCTGGCGCTGTGCGACGAGGTGCTCACCTGCGACTCGTCGCGCTACTGGCCCGCCGACGGCCACCAGCCCGGCCAGGCCCCGCCCAGCTTCGACAAGCAGGTGGTCCGCGACTGGCTGGCGACCACCCAGTGGGACAAGACCCCGCCCGGCCCCGAGCTCCCCGAGGACGTCGTGGCCACCACCCGCCGACGCTACGTCGAAGTCTACGAGCGCCTGTCGGGTCGCAGCCTCGCCGAGTGGGGCGCCGGTCCGGGGCCAGCCGGCGGCGCATGACTCTCAACCCCGGCCGCCGTTGCCCCAAGGAGGCGTCGTGGCGCGCGTGTCGATCGACGTGATGCTCAAAGACGAGATCCTGGACCCCCAGGGTCAGGCGATCGAGCGGGCGCTGCCCGAGCTGGGCTTTGCGGGGGTGGCCGACGTGCGCGTGGGCAAGCACATCGAGCTCGAGCTGCCCGACGGCGACGACCTGGAGGAGCGCGTCGAGGCCATGGCCAGCGACCTGCTGGCCAACCCGGTGATCGAGTCGTACACCTACCAAGTCCACCGGTGACCCGAGGCGCCGACCGAGCGGGCCGGGGCCGTCAGGCGCGGCGACGCCGCCTCCGTGACCCCTACACGGAGTTTCCCGTCGACGAGCTGTCCGAGCCGGTGCTGCCGCGGTGGTTCGTGCTGCTGGCGGTGGTGACGGTGCCGGCGGCGATCGCCGTATTCGCCTTGGCCTTTCCGGTGTTGGGCGGCGACGACGCCGTGCCCCCGGCCGAACGCCGCCCGCCGCCGGCCGACGGCGAGCTGACCCACGACGTCGGGCAGGTGCGTGTGGGCTCCGGCGAGCCTCAGCCCGCCGATGTGGAGTGCGACGCGGCCCGGGGCCTGCGCGTAGCCGGCCGCGAGCCGCAGCGCCAGCGCCTGCACACCGCCTTGGCGGCGTTGTGCGAGCTGGGCGCGCCGGGCGGGGTCGCCCCGGCGATCGCCACGCTGGCCGAGGCCGAGGCGGTGATTCGCTTCGCGGGGTTCTCGCGTCCCGGGGTGCCCTCCACGGTCGACCTCGGCGGCCAGGCGCCGGTGGTGCTGATCAACGTCGGCTTCACCCGCGCCCAGCGCCCGCGCTGGATCACCCCGCTGATCGTCCACGACGCGGTGACCGTCGCCGGCCGGCCTGGCACGATCGACACGGAGCTGGCGGCGCGCCGCGCCGAGCTGGCCGCCTGCGAGGCGCTGTTCGACCCCGAGGGGCTCTCGGCCAACTGCCAGACCGCGCGCCAGCTGCTGGCCGGCGAGGATCCAAAGGGGGCGTTGGCCGAGGCCGGCTACGAGTGACGGCGCCAACACATCGCCGCCGCGAAGCGCGCTAGGCTCGACGGGCGTGACCACCCGCGTTGGCATCGTGCGGTTTCCCGGCTCGTGTGACGAGCGCGACGCCGCCTACGCCGTCGGGCTGGTCGGCGGCGAGCCGCAGCTGCTGTGGCACGGCGACGCCGACCTCGCCGGCGTCGACGCGGTGATCGTGCCCGGCGGGTTTGCCTACGGCGACTACCTGCGCGCCGGGGCGTTGGCGCGCTTTGCCCCGATCATGGGCGCGGTGGCGGCCTTTGCCGGCGACGGCGGGCCCGTGCTGGGCATCTGCAACGGCTTTCAGGTGCTGTGCGAGGCGGGGCTGCTGCCCGGCGCGTTGACGCGCAACGCCAACCTGCGCTTTGTCCACCGGTGGCTGCCCGTGCGCGTCGAGGCACACACGCCGTGGAGCGCCGGGGTACAGCCGGGCTCGGTGCTGTCGTTGCCGGTCAAGCACGGCGAGGGGCGCTACGTCCACCCCCAACCCCACCGGCTGGTCGAGGCTGGGCAGGTGTGGCTGTGCTACGCCCAGCCGGACGGCTCGCTCGACGCCGCCGCCAACCCCAACGGCTCGACGGCGGCCATCGCCGGGGTGACCAACGCCGCCGGCAACGTCACCGGGCTCATGCCCCACCCCGAGCACGCCGTCGACCCGCTGCTGGGTGGCACCGACGGCCCGGCGCTGCTGGCCCCGGCCGCGGCCGCCACGGCGCCCGCCGGCTGAGGCAGCGCCGCGATGGCGGCCACCGGGCGCCCGCCTTGCGGTCGGCCTTGTTGCCAGCCGGCGAGCAGTAGCGTGGCCGTGATGATGTCGCCAGCCACGCTGTGGGGTCGGCCGTGACCGCCAACGCCGCTGCCCGCGGGACCCCACAGCCGGCCCCGGCCCCCGAGAAGCTGGCCGGCGAGCTCGGGCTGACCCCGACGGAGCACCAACGCATCGTCGACACCCTGGGCCGGGTGCCCTCGGTAGCCGAGCTCGGCGCGTACTCGGTGATGTGGTCCGAGCACGCGTCGTACAAGACCTCCAAGGCCCACCTGGCCCGCCTGCCCGGCGAGGGGCCCGCCGTGCTGGTGGGCCCGGGCGAGAACGCCGGCGTGGTCGACGTGGGCGACGGCCTGGCGGTGGCCTTCAAGATCGAGAGCCACAACCATCCCAGCTACGTGGAGCCCTTTCAGGGCGCGGCCACCGGCGTGGGCGGCATCATCCGCGACGTGCTGACCATGGGCGCGCGGCCCATTGCCATTTTGGACGCGTTGCGCTTCGGCGACCCGGCCGCGCCGGCTACCCGGCGGGTGGCCGACGGCGTGGTGTGTGGCATCGGCGGTTACGGCAACGCGATCGGGGTGCCCACCGTGGGCGGAGAGGTCGACGTCGACGCGTGCTACGACCGCAACCCGCTGGTCAACGCCCTGTGTGTGGGTGCCATGGGCCGCGAGCGCCTCCAGCTGGCCCGAGCCGAGCGCCCCGGCGACGTGGCCGTGCTCATCGGCCAGCCCACCGGCCGCGACGGCATCGGCGGGGCCTCGGTGCTGGCAAGCGCCAGCTTCGGCGGGGCCGACACCTCCAAGCGGCCCAACGTCCAGGTCGGCGACCCCTTTGCCGGCAACCAGCTCATCGAGGCGTGCCTGCAGCTGTTCGCTCGGGGCCTGACCGCGGGCATGCAGGACATGGGCGCGGCCGGCATCGCCTGCTCCACCGCGGAGCTAGCCGCCGCCGGGGGGCTGGGCATGCGCGTCGACTTGGACCGCGTGCCGCTGCGCGAGCCGTCCATGGCCGCCTGGGAGATTTTGTGCTCGGAGTCCCAGGAGCGCATGCTCGCCCTGGCCCACCCCGCCCAGCTCGACGAGCTGCTGGCCGTCTGCCGGCGCTGGGAGGTGGCGGCCACTCCCATCGGCGAGGTCACCGACGGCGACCGGCTGGTGTTCACCCACGGCGGCGAGGTGGTCGTCGACGTGCCGGCGGCGTCGATGACCGACGACGGGCCGGTCTACCAGCGCCCGATCGATGCCTGGATCCATCCCCGCGCCGGCGAGGACGTCGACGCGGCCGACGGCGCCGGGGCGGGCGCCGAGGCCGGCCAGGCGGGCGCGCCGATGGCATCGGCGGACCTCGCCGCCGAGTGGGCCGAGCTGCTGAGCCACCCGCGGGTGGCCGATCCCACCTGGATCGCCGAGCAGTACGACTCGGCGGTGGGCTCGGCCACCGTCGCCGGGCCGGGCGCCGACGCGGCCGTGCTGCGCCTGCCCGGCGCCGACGGCATGCCCGGGGCGACGCGCCGCGGCGTGGCAATCACCACCGACTCGGCGGCGCAGCGCTGCGCCCTGGACCCGGCCGAGGGCGCCCGCCAGATCGTCGCGGAGGCGGCGCGCAACGTCGCGTGCGTCGGCGCGCGCCCGGTGGCCGCGACGAACTGCCTCAACTTCGGCGATCCGACGCGCCCAACGGTCATGGGCGCCTTCTCGGCCACCGTCGACGGGATGGCTGAGGCCTGTCGCGCGCTAGGCACGCCGGTGACCGGCGGCAACGTGAGCTTCTACAACGCCACCGGCTCAACCGATGTGCACCCGAGCCCGGTGGTGGGCGTGCTGGGGGTGCTGGCCGACGTGGGCGCGGTCGTGCCCTCGGCCTTTCGCGGCGCCGGCGACCGGGTCCTGCTGGTGGGCGCGCCCACCCGGCCGGGCCTGGCGGCCAGCCTGTGGCAGCGGGTCTACGGCGAGCTGGCCGGGAGCCTGCCGCCGGTCGATCTCGACGCGGAGGCGGCCCTGCACCGGCTGCTGGTCGGTCTGGCCGGCGACGGGCTGCTGGCCAGCGCCCACGACGTCGCCGACGGAGGCCTGGCGGTGGCGCTGGCCGAGTGCGCGTTGCGCGGCGGCGTCGGCGTGCGCGTGACCGCCGAGGCGGGCCTGTCGCCACGCCAGTGGCTGTTCAGCGAGTCGCCCACCAGGGTGGTGGTCAGCGTCGCCCCACCCGAGATCGGCCAAGTGCGACACGCCGTGGAGGCGGCTGGGCTGGGCGCGACGGAGCTGGGCGAGACTGTCGACGAGCCGACACTGTCGGTCGACGGCGTCGCGACGTTGGACGTGCACACCGCGGGCCGCGCCTGGCGGGGCGGCTTGCCAGCGGCGTTGGGCGGAGGTGTTTCGTGAGCTTTTTGGAGAGCCACGGATGGTGGGGCGTCCTGCAGAGCCTCGGATGGTGGGGTGTGGCGCTGATGGCGGCGGTCGCCGTGGTGGCGTTGGCGGTGCTGCTCGTCGCCCTGATCGGAGGGCTGCGCCAAGTCCGCGCGGCCGCCGGGGACGCCGGCCAGGGCGGTCAGGACGACGAGGACCAGCCCGCGCAGGGCGGTGAGGACGACGAGGGCCAGCCCGCCCAGGGCGCGTCTGGCGCGCAAAAACCCGACGCCGGCACAGCCCACGCCGCACCTCAGGCCACCAGCCGAAACGTCGGCGCGGATCCGCTGCAGGAGCTCAAGCTGCGCTATGCGCGCGGCGAGCTCGACCGCGAGGAGTACCTGCAGCGCCGCGCCGACCTCGAGGGCTCGTAAGCGTTCGCTCGGGTGCTCGCCGCGTGGGGCTCGCCGCGACGGGCTGGCCGCCCGGTGCGAGCCACAGACCTTACATCATGGCGGCGGTGCTGAACATCATGGCCCCGGTGCCACCCACAGCACCAGCCCCAGCGTGAGCAGCGCGAGCACCAGGCCGATCCATCCCAGGATACGGCCCACCTGCCCGAGGTCGTCGCTGAGGGCGGGGTTGGCGGCGGCGCCGTTGCGCGACCAGTAGCCGGCCACGAGCGCCACGATCGTGCCGATCAGCGGCAGCGCCACGAACTGCAGGATCCCAAAGACCAGCGAGACGATGCCGCTGGTGGTCTGCCGGAGGTCGTTGGCGCCGGCAGCGGGCTGGGGTTGCTGGGGGCTCGGGGCAGCCATGGCGATTGCTCCGTGCGGGCGATGACGCGATCGGCTCAGGCTAACGCCTCGCGGCATCGCGGCCGCGGCGTCGGGCTCGCCGCGCCGGGCTGGTCACCCGGTGCGAGCCACAGGTCTCACATCATGGCCACGCCGACCACCCCCACCAGCAGCCCCAGCCCCAGCACGACCAGCGCGATCACCACGCCGATCCACCCCAGGATGCGGCCCACCTTCCCCAGGTCGTCGCTGAGGGCGGGGTTGGCGGCGGCGTCGTTGCGCGACCGGTAGCCGGCCACGAGCGCCACGATCGTGGCGATCAGCGGCAGCGCCACGAACTGCAGGATCCCAAAGACGAGCGAGACGATGCCGCTGGTGGTCTGCCGGGGGCCGTTGGCTCCGGCAGCGGGCTGGGGTTGCTGGGGGCTCGAGGCAGCCATGGCGATCCCTTCGTGGGGGCGATGACGCGACCGGCTCAGGCTAACGCCTCGCGGCACGCCGCGGCGGCCGTCTAAATGCTGCCGGCCAAGCCGCTGCCGGCGACCACGCCCACGACGATCGCCAGCACGATGAGCGCGATGACGAGCAGGAAAAATGCGAGACCGATCCATCCCAGGATGCGGCCCACCCGCCCGAGGTCGTCGCTGAGGGCGGGGTTGGCGGCGGCGTCGTTGCGCGACCGGTAGCCGGCCACGAGCGCCACGATCGTGGCGATTAGCGGGAGCGCCATGAACTGCAGGATCCCAAAGGCCAGCGAGACGATGCCGCTGGTGGTCTGTTGCGGACCCGCCGGGGGATGGTCCGACGGCGCAGGCGGCACCTGCGGGGCGGGCTCAGCGATGGCGACACCTCCTATGCGGGGCGGCTCATGCGATGACCGCAGGCTACCCGCTGACGGTCGCCGGCGGCTACACTGCCGACCCTTTCGGACGCGGCTGCAGCCGCTGTTCGCAAGCGCCGGACCAGGAGTCGGCTGCGATGAGCGACCACCACGACCTCGAGCCGTTCGACGCCTACCGCCGGCGTGTGCTGGCGCGCGTGGCGCCGCTGGCGGCCCGCGAGATACAACTCGCCGAAGCCCACGGATTGGTGCTGGCCGAGGCGGTCACGGCGGCCACCCCGCTGCCGCCGTTCGACAACACCGCCGTGGACGGCTACGCGGTGCGCGCCGACGAGGCCGTGGCCGGCGCGGGCCTGCCGGTGACCGCCGAGGTCGCCGCTGGCGATGCCGGCAACCGCCCGGTTGAGCCCGGCACGGCCGCTGCGATCATGACCGGCGCGCCCGTCCCGCCGGGTGCCGACGCCGTCGTGCCGGTCGAGGAGGCCCACGAGGACGGCGAGGCCGTCGAGGTCCGTGTCGCGCCCAAGCCGGGTGCCCACATCCGCCGCGCCGGCGAGGACGTCGCTGCCGGCGACGTGGCGGTGGCCCCCGGCACTCGCCTCGGTGCCGCCGAACTCGGCTTGGCCGCCGCTGCCGGCCGTGCGACCGTGTCGGCCCACCCGCGCCCGAGGGTGGCGGTGGTGCCCACCGGCGACGAGCTCGCCGCCAGCCACCAGCCGTTGGGCCCCGGCCAGATCCACGACGCCAACGGCCCGGCTCTGGCCGCGGCCGCGGCCCGGGCGCGACGACCACGTGGGCGACGTGCTGGCCGAGCTCGGCGACGTCGCCGGGGCGGCGGTCGCCATGCAGCCGGGCAAGCCCCAAGCCTTCGGGCTGGTCGACGGTCGGCCCTGCTTCGGCTTGCCCGGCAATCCCGTCAGCGCCCTTACCAGCTTCGAGATGCTGGTGCGCCCGGTGCTGCTACGCCTGGCCGGTCACCCCGATCGGGCGCGCCCCCGCGTGCCGGCGGTGACCGACGGGGCGCTGCCCGGTGGCAAGCAGCGGCTGCGGCTCGTGCTGGTGACGCTGACCGAACGCGACGGGCAAGTGCGGGTGGCCACGCCCGGCACCCAGGGCAGCCATCTGCTGCACGGCGCCGCCGGCGCCCAGGCCGTCGTGGCCGTGCCCCCCGGCCACCGGTGGGTCGAGGCGGGCACGGCGGTCGACGCGTGGTTGCTGGAGGGCATCGGGTGGCTGGATGGCCAGCGGGTCGCGGCCGCCTGGACCGCCGGGGCCTGGACCATGGGGGCGCCCTGACGCGCCGTGCTGGCGCCGCGTCGCCACCATGGCGCGTCGTCGGGCGCGGCGCCGGCGGCGGGTACACTGGCCCGTGCCGCTGCCGCCCGCCCGCGTCTGGGGGCTGCTGCCATGCCCGACCCCGCTGTCTCTGCGCCCGAGCCGGTGTTGGCCGGCGACGGCCCCCGCGACGCCTGCGGTGTGTTCGCCCTCTACGCCCCCGGTGAGCACGCCGCCACGCTGATCTACTACGGGCTCTACGCCCTGCAGCACCGCGGCCAGGAGTCGGCCGGCATCGCCGCCAGCGACGGCGCCCACGTGCTGGTCACCAAGGAGATGGGCCTGGTCAACCAGGCCTTCGACCACGCCAAGCTCGCCGGCCTCGACGGGCATCTGGGCATCGGGCACGTGCGCTACTCCACCACCGGCGCGTCGACGTGGGAGAACGCCCAGCCGGCCTTCCAGGTCACCCCCTCCGGGGGCGGCCTCGCGTTGGGCCACAACGGCAACCTCGTCAACACCGCCGCGCTGAGCCGCTCGCTGGGCCCCAACGGTGAGAAGTGCACCACCGACTCGGAGGTGCTGGCCGAGCTGTTCGCCCAGGACATGGGCGAGGCCGGCGGCACTGGCCGCGGCGGCCTGGAGCAGGCGATCGCGGCCACCGTCCCGCGGCTGTCGGGGGCCTACTCGCTGGTGGCCATGGACGAGCGCGCGATCTATGGCGTGCGCGACCCCCACGGCATTCGCCCGCTGGTCATCGGGCGCATGCCCGCCGGCGGCCTGGTGCTGGCCTCCGAGACGGGCGCGCTGGACATCGTCGGCGCCCACCGGCTGCGCGACGTCGCCCCCGGCGAGCTCGTGGTGGTCGACGAGGGCGGGCTGCGCACCCGGCGGGTGGCCAGCGCCAGCCCCCGCTTTTGCGCCTTTGAGTACGTGTACCTGGCCCGGCCCGACCACCGCACCGACGAGACCACCGTGGCCGCCGCGCGCCGCGAGATGGGTCGGCTGTTGGCCCGCTCGGCGCCGGCCGAGGCCGACCTCGTCGTCCCCGTGCCGGACTCGGGGGTGTCGGCCGCGGCCGGCTACGCCCAGGAATCTGGCATCCCCTACGCCGAGGGGCTGGTCAAGAACCGCTATGTGGGCCGCACGTTCATCGAGCCCAGCCAGACGCTGCGCCAGTTGGGCATCCGGCTCAAGCTCAACCCGCTGCGCGACGTGCTGGAGGGCCAGCGCCTGGTGGTCGTCGACGACTCGATCGTGCGCGGCAACACCAGCCAGCAGCTGGTGCGCATGCTGCGCGAGTCCGGCGCCGCCGAGGTGCACCTGCGCATCTCGGCGCCGCCGATCCGCCATCCGTGCTACTACGGCATCGACATGGCCACCCGCGCCGAGCTGATCGCCAGCGGCCTGACCACCGACGAGATCCGCGACTTCGTGGGCGCCGACTCGCTGGCCTATCTGCCCTTGGAAGGCTTGGAGGCCGGCAGCGGGCTGCCGATGGCGTCGCTGTGCCGGGCGTGCTTCGACGGCCAGTACCCGGTGCCGGTGCCCGGCGACACGGTCACCGGCTCGGAGCCCACGCTGTTCTCGCTCGACGAGCCGTGAGCGGGCAGCGGGCGACCTACCGCGCGGCCGGAGTCGACCTCGACGCGGCCGACGAGGCCGTGGGGCGCATCCAGCCGCATCTGCAACGCACCCACACCGCGCAAGTGCTGGACAGCGCCCTGACCGGCGGCTACGGCGGGCTGTACCAACTGGCCGCCGGCGGGAGCCGCGCCAAGCCGGTGCTGGTCACCTCCACCGACGGCGTCGGAACCAAGGTCGAGCTCGCCCGGGCCCTGGGCCGGCTGGACACCGTGGGCGTCGACCTGGTGGCCATGGTCGGCAACGATCTGGTGTGTGCCGGCGCCGAGCCGCTGGTGTTCAACGACCACCTCGTGGTGGGGCGTTTGGTCCCCGACGAGGTCGAGCGCATCGTCGCCGGGGTGGCTGACGGGTGCGAGCGGGCCGGCTGTGCGCTGACCGGCGGCGAGGTCGCCGAGCATCCCGGGTCGCTCGCGCCGGGGCAATTCGACCTGGCCGGCTTCGGCGTGGGGGTCGTCGACGCCGACGCGATGCTGGGCCCGGCGCGAGTGCGCGCCGGCGACGCGATCGTGGCGTTGGCCTCGTCGGGGCCCCACAGCAACGGCTACTCGCTGATCCGTCGGGTCACCGCCGACGTCGACCTCGGCGCCGATCACGGGTTGGTGGCGCAGTCGCTGGGCGAGGCGCTGCTGCGCCCCACGCGGGTCTATGCGTCCGACTGCCTGGCGCTGGCGGCCGCCACCGACGTCCACGCCCTGTGCCACGTCACCGGCGGTGGCGTGCCCGGCAACCTGCCGCGGGGGCTGCCCGAGGGGTGTGGGGCGGTGGTGCGCACGGCCACCGCCGCCGTCCCCGAGGTCTTTCGTGTGCTGCAGCGCCTGGGCGGCGTCGACGAGGCCGAGATGTGGCGGGTGTTCAACATGGGCATGGGGATGCTGGCGATCGTGGCCGACGCCGAGCACGCGTGTGCGGCCCTGGCCGATCGCGGTGTCGACGCGTGGGCGTGCGGCGAGGTGGTGGCCGGCCAGGGCGTCCAGCTGCTGTGAGCCGGCGTGTCCGCCACCCAGGGCGCCACCCGGGCGCGCTTGTCACGACGACCGCCGACGTTGCCCGCCGCGCTGTCGACGATCCGCCCTACACTGACACGCGATGGCGTGTGCCGGCGAGTTGCTGTGGTGAGCGGCCTGGGGGGCCGCGCTGGTCGCACGGCCAGGCTCGCCAAGCTGTCGGCGAGCACCGGTGGGCGGCTGTGGAGCGCCCGGCGCGCCGGCCGGCGCGGCGACGACGCGGCCGTGGCCGCCGCCCACGACCGTATCGCCGGTGACGTCCTGGAAACGCTGGGGTCCATGAAGGGCGCGGCGATGAAGCTCGGCCAGATGCTGAGCTACATCGACCTCGACCTTCCCCCCGAGGCGTCCGACAGCCTGGAGGGGCGGCTGGCCGCGCTGCGCGACGCCGCCCCGGCCAGCGACCCGGCCGCCGTCGAGGGGGTGCTGGCACAGGACCTGGGCGTGACCCCCGAGGAGGCCTTCGCCCACTGGGAGCCGGAGCCCTTTGCGGTGGCCTCGGTGGGTCAGGTCCACCGCGCCCGCTTGGCCGACGGGCGCGACGTGGCCGTCAAGGTCCAGCACCCCGGCGTGGCCGAGGCCGTCGAGGCCGACCTGGCCAACGCCGGCCTGCTGACCCGTCTGGCCCAGCGGGTCATGCCGGGTGTGGACCCCGACGAGCTGCTGGCCGAGCTCGACCGGCGCGTGCGCGGTGAGCTCGACTATCAACAGGAGGCGGCGTGGCAGCAAGCGTTCCGCGATCGCTACGCCGGCCACCCCTTCATCCGCATCCCCGAGGTCGTCCACGCCCTGTGCCGCCCCCGGGTGCTGGTGGTGGAGTACGTCGAGGGGGCCACCTTCGACGAGGTCCGCCACGCCGATCAGGCCACCCGCGATCGCTACGGCGAGATCATCTTTCGCTTCGCGTTTGGCTCGCTGTACCGCTTCGGCTTGTTCAACAGCGACGCCCACCCCGGCAACTACGTCTTCCCCGGTGACGGCACCGTGGCCTTTCTCGACTTCGGCTCGTCGCGGGCCTACGGCACGGCGCTGCTGGGCCACCTGGAGCGACTGCACGCCGCCGTCGGCGCTGGCGACGCCGCCGAGTTGGAGGCCGCCGCGCGCGAGGCCGGGATCCTGTCGGACCAGGCCGAGTTCGTCGAGCAGGAGCGCCAGCTGCTGCTGGCGTGGTTCCGCGAGCTGCGCGAGCCCATGCTGTCCGACGAGCCCTGGACCTACACCCGCGACTATGCCCGGCGCGTGCTGGCCACCTCGTTGGATCGGGACAGCCCCTACCAGCCGGTGCTGCGCAAGATGGAGATGCCCGGCGACTATCTGCTGCTCAACCGCATCGGCTTCGGGCTCAACTCCGTGCTGGGCCGCCTGGAGCCCACCGCGAACTGGTATCGCATCATCGGCGAGCTGTGGGACGGCGCGCCGCCGGCGACGCCGCTGGGCGAGGCCGAAGCCGAGTTCTTCGGCGACCGCCCGGGGGTCGCCTGACCGGCCGCGCCCACACGGGTGGGCCCGGCGGCCTATGCTGGTTGCATGCAGCACGCGGGCGCTTTGCATGGCGCGATGACGGTGACAGCCCTCCTGTTGGCGCTGGGAAGCTGCGTTTTTGCCCCATCGGCGCGAGAGGCCGGCCTTGCCGGGTCGTCGCGCGACGGCGGGCTCGCCGCGCCGGGGGGCGCTCGCGTCGCCGGCGCCGGGAAGCTGGGCCCGGACGGTGGGCCGGGGCCGGCCGGGGGGCTGGGCCCCGACGGTGGGCCCGTTGGCGACGCGTATCAGCAGGCCCGGTGGCGAGCACGCCAGCAGGTCGAGGAGTTGGCCCAGCAGCAGCCCCAACGCACCCAGCCGGCCGTCGCTGACGATCCCACGGGGCTGGCCGCTCAGCTGGAGACGGCGCAGCGGGTTTTGCGCGATGACGCCGCCGGCCCCGCGGTGTGGGCGGCCGCCGGTCATCTGCAGCAGGTGGCCATACGCCGGCTGGTGGACCGCCCCGAGTGGCAGCAGCCCGTGCGCGCCGCGATCGCCGACGAGTTGGTGGGCTTCATCGATCACGATCTGGCCGCCGGGCGGGCCCTGGCGCGTATGCACCCCACCCCCGACTTCGCGCCGGGCGAGTGGCCGCCCCCGCCGCCGTGGCACATCGTGGAGCCGGCCCCCCTGGGCGAGCTGCGCGACGCCTACGAGGCCTCGGCCGCCCCAGCCGGCATCCACTGGAGCTATCTCGCGGCGATCAACCTGATCGAGACCAAGATGGGGCGCATCCACGGCGTCAGCAGCGCCGGGGCGCGCGGGCCCATGCAGTTTTTGCCCTCGACATGGGAGTTGGTGGGCGCCGGCAGCATCCACGACGACCGCGACGCGATCATGGCCGCCGGTCGACTGCTGGCCCAGAACGGCGCCCCGGGCGACATGGACGCGGCGTTGATGGCCTACAACCCCGACACCCGCTATGTGACCGCGGTGCAGCAGTACGCCGCGGCGATGCGCGCCGAGCCCGACACCCTGCGCGGGTACTACTATTGGCAGGTGTACATCCCTGGCCCCGACGGTGCCCGCCTGCTGCCGATCGGCTTCGACGGGCGCTGATCGCACCGGTGACCGGCCCAGCGCATCTGAGCCGGGCAGGGCCGGGGTTGGCCTTTCGCGGTGTTGCTTGTTAAAGTTGAGGCCTCACGCGACGACCTTGACCCTGCGGGTCAGGTCCTTCCTGTGCATCCCAATCCGGACAGGGGGGAATCCTCCGAACGGACGGTGCGTTGACAGGGAGACGACGCTCACACTGGACGCGTGCGGCGCTTGCGCCGAACCGTCACACGCTCTCCTTGAAAGCGTTGAGTAGGATACGGAACAAATGACGCAGCTTGTGCGTTTATTCACAAGGGATGCCACGCACAGGCCCGCAGCCCGACCCCGTTGGTGAAACGATGGCACAGGAGCCCGACCTTCGCACCCAAGTCCAGGAGCTGGCGGCAGAGCAGGCCAGCGTGCCGGCCGATTTGCTCGACCTGTACTTTACCGAGCTTGGCAAGGTGCGCCTGCTGACGGCCGATGACGAGGTCCGCCTGGCCAAGACGATCGAGAGCGGCGAGGAGGCGCGCCAGCGGCTGGACGCCGAGGGCACCGACCTCGATCGCGCCCAGCGCCGGGAGCTGCAGCGCGCCGTGCGCGAGGGCCAGGAGGCGTTCGACTCGTTCGTGGCGGCCAACTTGCGGCTGGTGGTCAACATCGCCGCGAAGTTCGCCCGCCGCTCCCGCCTACCCCTGGAGGAGCTGATCCAGGAGGGTAACCTCGGGCTCATCCGGGCGGTGGAGAAGTTCGACTGGCGCCGTGGCTACAAGTTCTCGACCTACGCCACGTGGTGGATCCGCCAGGCCATCCAGCGGGGCGCGGCGCAAAGCGAGCGGACCATCCGGCTGCCGGTGGCCCTCCACGAGGGACTGATCATGGTGCGCGCCGCGGCGGCCCGCATCGAGTCCGAGACCGGCCGCGAGCCCACGATCGCCGAGCTCGCCGAGGCCACCCGCATGAGCGAGGACAAGGTGCGCCGGGCTTTGGAGGGCGACCACTCGGTGACGTCGCTGGACCGGCCCGTGGGCCACGACGAGGACGCCAGCGGACTGGGCGACTTCGTGGCCATCGCCGATGACACGCCCGACGACGAGGTCGTTGACCGCGCCTTTTTGGGCGAGGTCGTCGAGCTGGCCCGCCACCGGCTGGACGAGCGCAGCTGGTATGTCCTCACGCGCCGCTTCGGCCTCGACGGCGACCAGGCGTGCACGCTGGACCAGCTCGGCAAGGAGCTGGGCGTCAGCCGCGAGTCGGTGCGCAAGATCGAGCGTGAGGCCCTCGAGACGCTCCACGAGGAATTCTCCGCCGCCTAAGGCCCACACCACGGCGGTGACCCCGTGAGTCGCGACGCCTCAGGGAGGCTTGAGACCGCCATGAGCGATCAGAACCAGGGCCCCGCCAGTCCCATGGAGGGCCAAGTCGAGTTGCGCACCAGCGGTGCCGGCGGCGAGATCGAGTCCAGCACCATCGAGGAGCCCATGCGGTTGGTGCGCGTGGGCAGCATGCTCGAAGCCATGCGCGCCGAGCTTCACGAGCTCGACCCCGACGAGGTCGGACGCGAGCGCCTCGTGGAGGTCTACCGGTCGGCGCGCGCCAAGCTCGCCGAGACGTTGTCGGGGCCGCTGGCCGAGGAGCTCGACTCCATGATCCCGGCCCTCGAGGAGGAGCCGACCACCGGTGAGCTCCGCGTGGCCCACGCCCAGCTTTTGGGGTGGCTCCAAGGGCTGTTGCAGGGCATCCAAACCGCGATCGCCTACCAGCAACAAACCTCGCAAAGCCAGCTTGCGGGGATGCAGCAGTCCGACGGGCCCGGCGGTGGGCCCAAGCCCTCGATGGGCGGGGGCGCCGGCGGGTCCGGGCAGTACCTGTAGGTCGCTGCGAGCCCGCCGGCAGGCGGTCAACTCGAGGCGGCGGCTTCGTCGCACACCGTCCGCAGCGCCGTCGGGCGGTCGGTGATGATCCCGTCGACGCCGGCGTGGCACAGCCGGCGCATGCTGGCGTCGTCGTTGACCGTCCACACATGGACCGCCAAGTCGAGCCCGTGCGCCGCGGCGATCACCGCGCCGGTGACAACCTCGCTGTGCTGGTGTTGGTGGGGGAGCTGCACCGCCACCGCCCCCGCGGAGGGCGCCGCAGGGGCCCGCCCGGCCCAGGCGCTTTCCACCAGCGCGGCCGCCTCGCTCTCGCTCAGCGAGGTGGGATGAGCCGGCCAGCGGGCGCGCCAGGCGGCCAGGGCCTGGTCGTCGAAGGAGGCGATCAGGATCTGCGAGGCGCGTCCACAGGCCGCCACCACCGGCGCGACCGCGTCGATCAGGGCACCGGCCTCCTTGAGCTCCAGCGTCACCGGCAGCGGCGCGCACGCCTGGAGGGCCGGGGCCAGGCGCGGCACCCCCAGCTCGGCGAGGTCGTCGGCGTCCACAGCCCCCACCGGCCCGCTGGCCGAGGTCACGCGGCCCAGCTCCTCGTCGTGGCACACCACCGCCACACCGTCGCGGGAGGTCCGCGCGTCCATCTCGACCATGTCGGCGCCCACCGCCGTCGCGTGGCGAAACGCCGCCAGGGTGTTCTCGGCTGCCTCATCAGCGCCGCCGCGGTGGGCGATGCACCAGCAGCGGCTCGGGCGCCAGCTCGTCGCGGTCACGATCGTCGCCGACCTCAGCCGCCGGGGCGCACGGCGCCGACGTAGTCGGGGCGCTGGATGTCGTTGATCCGCACCGGCTGGCCGCTGTAGGGCGCCTCCACCATCTGGCCGTCGCCGATGTACATGCCCACGTGGTGGATGGGATCGCCGAAAAACAGCAGGTCACCGGGACGGATGTCGGAGCGGGCGACGGAGGGCAGCCCCTGGTACTGCGTGCGGCTCGTGCGCGGGATGCTCACCCCGGCATTGCCCCACGCCCACTGGGTCAGCCCGGAGCAGTCGAAGCTGTCGGGGCCGTTGGCGCCCCACTCGTAGGGCGTGCCGCGCTGGGCCAGCGCTGCCTCGACAGCCGTCGACGCGGCCCCGGACGCCGCGGGGGCGTCAGCGCCGGCGGGCTCCGCGCTGGCCTGATCGTTGCCGTCGCCGGTGGGCTCTTGGCTGGTCGGCTCGGCACGCTGGGCCCGCTGGCGGGCGCGCTGCTGGGCCAGCTCCCGTTGGCGCTGGCGGCGCTGGCGAGCCCGGCGCTGGGCGATCTGCTCCTGCAAGGCCGCGATCTCGGCTTGCTGCTCACTGACCTCGGCGTCGATGCGCTGGGCGCGCGCGGCGAGCTCCTGGCGCAGATCGGCCGCTTCGGCGCGGGCGCTTTCCAGCTGCTGGGTCTCGCGGCTCAGCTTGCTGCGCGTGCTGTCGTACTGTTCGACGGCCTCGCGGTGGCGGCGCCGGGCGTAGCTGAGGTACGCCGCGCTGCGTCCGGCCTCGCTGGCATCCCTGGCGTCGAGCACCGCCATACCGGAGGCCGCGCTGCCGGCGGTGTACAGCCGGCGAACCACCGTCTCGGCGCCCTGGCGGCGCTGCTGTGCGCGCCGGCTCAGCTTTTCGATGCGCGCTTGGCTCTGCTGGACTTGGGCGGTGAGGTCCTGCAGGCGCGATTCGGCCTCCAGGTACTCTTGGACGGCGAGCTGATGGCGGGCTTGCAGCTGCCGCAGCCGCTCCTCGGCCCGCTGCACGTCGTCCTGGTCGGGTTGGCCCAGCGCCGGCTGGACCCCGGTCGCGCCCGCCAGCCACAGCAGGGCACCGGCAAGCGTCGCCAGCGCCGCCCCACCGGCCGCGGCCCACGCCGTGCCACGCAGGCTGGCGGTCGCGGGGCAAGGCCTGCCGTGCCCGTCCACGTGCCCGCGCGTCATCAAGCTCCCAGCTCGGCGGTGCCCGTCTTCGCCCGGACCTGACGCGACGCGTCCGGGCGGCTGACCGGCAATACTCGCACTCAGGCGACTCGCGCGCCACCGCCGTTTCACTGGGACGCTGTGGGCAAGCAGAGGGCGCGCAGCGACTGGCGGGGGGCCGCGCGGCTCAGCCGTCGGCGCCCTGGCGGGCCCGGCGAGCGGCGACGAACGAGCGCACGCCCAAGGTGATATACGCCAGACACACCAGGATCGTCAGCAGCGACTCGATGGCTGCGCCGTCGCCATCGGGCAGTCCGCCCAGAGGCTGGAGGGATGCCACAGCCCCCGCCAGGGCGACCACGAGCGCGGCGTGGATGGCGTGCTGGTGGGCGCTGGCCCGGCGGGCGATCAGGCCACAGACGAGCATCACCAGCCCGATCGCTGCCGGCGCCAGGGCGGTGACGCTGGAAAAGCCGGTGACGGGGTAGGTGACCACGCCCAGGGCGATGAGGGCCGCGCCGGTGATCAGGGTGACGTTGGTCATGGGCCGCCTCGGGGTTGGTGTGGCCCGCCCATCCTGGCGGCCCGCTGGCCGGCGAGCCAATCGCGGTTTTCGCTGGGTCAGCGGCGGCGCTGGCGCGCGCAGGCGATGGCCGCGTACAGCGCGCCGCCGGCGAGCGCGCCGGCCACCAGGGCCCACTGGCCCAAGCCAAGCCCGGCGATGCCCACCACCAGCGCCCCCAGCACGGCGCCGGCCACGACGGCTTGGCGGCAGGCGACGTTGGTCAGCATGCCGCCCGGGGGCGGGGCCGCAGCCGATGCGAGGGGGGGCCCCGTGCCGTGGCAAGCGCCATCACGGCTCCTGGCAATCGAGGCAGGCCCAGCCAACCGTACCGCGCTTGACGCCGGCCCCAGCGCCCCGTGCCCCGGGTCACCCGCGCTGCCCCCTGTCCGGTCGCCGGGGTCGTGCGGCTGGGCGGCGCCGGCGACATGGGGTACTGGACCTGGCGCCCGGCCCTCGGGCAGGATGCCGGCGGCCGTGGAGACCCTGTCGCTGTTCGACCAGCCCCCC
>PXPH01000009.1:0-10110 GCA_003021615.1 Actinobacteria bacterium QS_8_72_14 | reverse complement strand
GGCCGCCATGGCCCGATCGGGCCCGGCGACGCTGCTGGCTGTCGACGGCAACGCGCTGGTCCACCGGGCGTTCCACGGCCACGCGAGCGCCTCGCGGGGCCCGCTGCAGGGCGTCGCGACGATGCTGTGCGCCGTGGTGGAGCAGGCCGCCCCACAAGGGCTCCTGGTGGGCTTCGACGGACCGCCCGAGCGCTCGCGTCGGCGGGAGCGCTGCCCCGCCTACAAGGCCCACCGGCCGGCCACCGACCCAGAGCTGCGACGCTTGCTGGGCGAGGCCGCCGCCTGGTTGACCGCTTGCGGGGTCACGGTCGTCCACGGCGACGGCTGGGAGGCCGACGACGTCGTGGCCTCGGCCGCCCGGGCCTGCGAGGAGGCCGGGTGGGCCTGCCTGATCGCCTCCAGCGACCGCGACGTCTGCGGCGCCGTCAGCGAGGTCACTACGGTGCTGGACTTCCGCCGCGGCGTGCGCCACGTCCAGGCGATCACGCCGCGGCGCCTGCGCCGCCGGCCCGGCGTCGAGCCGGGCCAGTACGTCGAGTACGCGGCGCTGCGCGGCGATCCCAGCGACAACCTGGCGGGCGTGCCCGGCATCGGCCCGCACCGCGCGGCCGCGTTGCTGCGCGCCTACGCCGGCGTCGACGACGCCGCCGCCGACGAGCTCGGCCTGCGCAGCGTGCTGGGCTCGCAGCCCGCCCGGGCGCTGCGGGCCGACCTGGACGGCGGCGCCGAGGGCTCGCGGTTCCGGCGCAACGTGGCGCTCATGACGCTGCGGCGTGACCTCGCCGTCGACGTCGCCGCCTGCCGGCCCGCCAGTGCCGCCGAGACCGTGGCCGCCGCGTGCGAGTCGGCGGGGGTGCCCGGGGTGGCCAGCCGGGCGGCGGTGGCCCTGGGCGCCGGCTGAGCCGGGCGGGGCGCTACAGGCGGGCGGCCCCGGCCCGAAACAGCCCCGGTGCGACGTGGCGCAGCACCACCACTGCCCGGTACCAGCGCGGCACGGTTCGCTCGGCTGCCCCCGAGCGCGCCATGTCGACCACGGCGCTTGCCACCTGCTCGGGCTCGCCGACCCACCGCCGCAGCGGCGTGGCGCGCGGTCGCTGCTGGGGAAAGCCCTCGGTGCGGATGTAGCCCGGGTTGAGCTGGCCCACCGCCACGCCGCGGGCCAGCCACGGCGCGCGCAGGTTCTCGCTCCATCCGGTCAGGGCGAACTTCGCCGCGCTGTAGCCGGGCGCGCCGGAGGCGACCTTGCCGGCAACGGATCCCACGTTGATCACCCGCGAGGGCGCCGAGGCCGCCAGCAGCCCGCCCAGCGCCGCGGTGCAGCGGACGGCGCCGAAGTACGTCACCTCCATGACGCGGCGCATCCCGTCGACGTCTTGGCGGTCCCGGAAGGTGGTGCCGGCGTTGATCCCGGCGTTGTTGACCAGCACGTGGCAGGCGCCCAGTTCGGAGCCGACCCGCTCGGCGAGGCCGTCGACGGCCTCGTCGCTGGTCACGTCGGCGGTGTGGGCGATGACGCGCGGGTCGGCCTCGGCTAGTGCCTGCAGCCGCTGGGTCCGGCGCGCCACCGCGACCACGGTCATGCCCGCGTCGGCCAGGGCCTTGGCCGAGGCCGCCCCGATGCCACTGGAGGCCCCCGTGACCACCGCCACCTTGCCGCCCAGATCCATGCCCGGTGTCCTTTCGGCGAGCGAGCCCGAGTCGGTGGTTCGGCGAGCGAGCCCGAGTCGGTGGCCGTTTCCTCGAGGGCAGCATGCCGGGCGGGCCGAGCGCACGCCACTGGCGATGCCAGCCATGGGCGGCTTGTCCGCTCCCGGCCGATCGGTCAGGCTGTTTGGCCGCAACGGCGGCAGGGAATCCGCTCACGCATCTCGAAGTCCACCACCAGAGCTTTTAGGTGGCTCAGCGGGCTTGCCTTGTGCGACGCGGGCCTGCGTGATGCTCATGGGCCGGTCCGCCCCGCCCAGATTTCGCACCCAACATCAGGAGGCACGACGACATGATGGCAACGAAGCCGACCACACCCGTGCGCCTCGTGGCGATGGCGTTCCTGACGGCGTTGTTGGCGCTCGGGTTCGCCCTCGCGGCACCATTGGCCGCCCAAGCGCAATCGCTGGACGGTGCCACGGAGAACCTCCCGGTAGGCGAAGATTCGCTGCCCACCGACGACGTGACCGGCGGCGGCAGCGGCAGTGGCAGTGGCAGCCTGGATCTCGGCGGCGGCAGCGGCAGTGGCAGCGGCAGCCTGGATCTCGGCAGCGGCGGCCTCGACATCGGTAACCTCGACCTCAGCGGCGGGAACACTGACCTGGTCAATAACCTCCAGGGCGTGACCGACGACCTCAACCTCGGCGACGGCGGCGGCGACGGTCGCCTGCAGGCCTGCCTGGATGCGCTGCAGAACCTCGTCGAGGTCGACAGCGGCGTCGCGGACCTCTCTGCTCGGCTGCAGAACCTGCTGGAGCAGTGCCTGGGAAGCGAGGTCGGTGACGTCGGCGGCAGCGGCGACCTGCCGGTCGACGGCGGCAGCAGCGATCTCGGCCTCGGCGGCAACACTGATTTGACCGAGGACCTCAACCTCGGCGACAGCGCCGGCGACGGTCGCCTGCAGGCCTGCCTGGACGCGCTGCAGAACCTCGTCGAGGTCGACAGCGGCGTCGACAACCTCTCCGATCGCGTGCAGAACCTGCTGGAGCAGTGCCTGGGAACCGACGTCGGTGACGTAGGCGGCAGCGGCGACACCGGTGGTGACGTGGATGCCGGCACGGACGGCGACGGCGGCAGCGACGCGGGCGCCGACGCCGATGCGAGCGCGGGCGCCGACACTGAGGTGGATTCGTCCCAGGTCGATGTGGTGCCCCAGGGCGGCGTGCAGACCGGCGGCTCGGCCGTGCCCGACAACGGGTCCGCGGCCGGCGTCGCGCTGGCGGTGTTCGCCGGGCTGACCGCGGTCGGCACGCTCAGCGTGCGCCGGCGCCTGGGGGCCGCCCTCGCGGGGCTGGCGTTGCTAGCGGCCGCGTGCGGCGCGTCCACCGAGGACCGGGCGGCGGGTGACGCCGACAGCCCCAGCCCGGCGCTGGCTGATCAGGCCACCCCCTCGCCGACCGCCACCGACTCCCGCGAGGGTGAGGCCCTGTCCGCGCGCACCGCCAGCGGCGAGTCGACGGGGCAGGCCGAGCAACCCGGCGACCCGGTCTCGGTGGACATTCCCGCCATCGACGTGCAGAGCTCGCTGGTGCGCCTGGGCCTCAACGACGACCGCGGCATGGAGGTGCCCGACAGCTTCGACGTGGCCGGCTGGTACACCCACGGGCCCCAGCCGGGCGAGATTGGCCCGGCGGTCATCGCCGGCCACGTTTCCTCCGAGGCCGGTCCCGGTGTCTTCTACCGTCTCAACGAGCTCGAGCCCGGTCAGCAGGTTCACGTGAGCCGGGCCAACGGCCAGCGGGTCACCTACACCGTGGATCGCGTGGAGCAACATCCCAAGAAGGACTTTCCCTCCCAAGAGGTCTACGGCGACACCCAGCAGCCGGAGCTGCGGCTGATTACCTGCGGCGGGGCATTCGACGAGCAGGCCGACAGTCACCGCGACAACATCATCGTCTTTGCCACCCGGGCCTGACCGGCCGCCGGGCCCGAAGGAGCCAGCCCCCCCGACGCCCACGGCGGCAGCTCGCTAGCCCGAGTGGGTGAGGCAGCTCGCGTGGGCGGGTATGCAGCGGGGACAGCCATTTCGATGACGAGAGCCGGGCATGGAGCACGTTGAGCAAAAGGGCGCGCGCGTGCCGGCGATCGGGCTGGGCACGTGGAAGCTGCAGGGGGCCGACTGCTACGACGCCGTGACCCACGCGCTGTCGATCGGCTATCGCCACATCGACACGGCGCAGGCTTACGCCAACGAGGAGCAGGTGGGCCAGGGCATGGCCGACGCGGCGGTGCCGCGCTCCGAGGTGTGGCTGACCACCAAGGTGTGGGTCGACAACGCCGCCCGCGAGGACGTGCGCCCCGCGGTCCAGGGCTCGCTGCGCCGGCTGGGCACCGGCTATGTGGACCTGCTGTTGCTGCACTGGCCCGCACCGGATGTGGCGGTGACCGAGACGTTGGGGGCGATGAGCGAGCTCGTCGACGAGGGGCTGACCCGCTACGTCGGGGTGAGCAACTTTCCCAGCGCCTATGCCCGCGAGGCCGAGACGGTCGCCGACGTGCTGACCAACCAGGTCGAGTACCACCCCTACCTGTCACAGGAGGCGGTGCTGGCCGAGGCCGAGCGCGACGGCCACAGCGTGACCGCCTACAGCCCCCTGGCCCACGGCAGGGTGACCAACGACCGCACGATCCGCCAGGTCGCTGCCGGCTACGGCAAGACGCCGGCGCAGGTCACGCTGCGCTGGCTGATCCAGCAGCCACGGGTCGTTGCCATCCCCCGGTCGGTCCACCGGCTGCGCCACGCCGAGAACCTGGACGTGTTCGACTTCGAGCTGTCCGACGACGACATGAAAACGATGGCGAGCCTCGCCCGACCCGACGGGCGCCTGATCGACCCGTCGTTCGCGCCGCCGTGGGACTGACCCGCCCAGGGTCAGCCGCGCGGCAGGGACGGCGGCGCCGACACGCGTGGCCAGGGCTCGCCGGCATCGACGGCCGCCTGCCACTGCTGGCGGACCTCGCGGTAGTGAGCGCGGGCGCGGCGGGCCAGCACGCCGACCGCCGAGGCATTGGCGGTGGCCGCCACGGCCCCGCCGACCACCGGGGCGGTGCGGCACAGCATGGTGCGCCCTGACATCGCAGCCACGCGCCGCAGCAGCAGCCGCGCCGACGAGGCCAGGAGCCGCGCGCCCGACGGGTCCACGACCACGTGGCGCGCCGCCGCCCCCCACGGGTCGGCGCGCGGGGAGAGCCCGCCGGGAATCGACAGCAGCCCGGTGCGCAGCAGCGCCTCGCCCTCCGGCATGTCCGGTGGAAAGCCGTAGGCGCCCATCGCGCCGCTGGTGGCGCGCACCGCGAACCACAACGCGAAGGCGGCGTCGGTGGACAGACGCAGCGGCAGCGTGAGCACGCCGCCGAAGCCGGTGGCAAAGCCCTGGGCGGCCGCGGCCATCGTCGGGGGCCGCGCCAGCGCGGCCGCAAGCGGGTCCAGGTCGTCGGGCGGCAGGCGCCGCAGGGACGTGACCGCGACGACGGCCGAGTCGCCGCTCACGGCCAGGTTCCGCCGGCGCGCCGCGGCGGCGATGTCGTCGCTGGACAGCCGCGCCCTCGAGATGGCCCGCTCCACCAGCGCGTTGACGGGCGGGGCGTCGCTCATGCCCTCCAGCATGCCCGATCAGCGTCGGCCCCGCTCACCCCGTCTCCCCCACGCAAGGAGGACCGGTGGAACTCAGCGACCCGCAGCTAACGGCGGTCCTGGGGGTGCTCGTCGTGCTGTCGCTGGCGGCGCTGGCACTGGCGGTGGCGGCGCTGCTGGGCCAGCGCCGGGTGCGGCGCGCCTACGCGGTGTTCACCGGCGGCCGGCACCAGGACGTGTTGAGCCTGCTGGAGCATCACATCGAGCAGGTCGCGACCCTGCGCCAGGAGGTCGCCGGGCTGCGCGACGACACCGCTGCCCTGCGCGAGATCGATCGCCACACCCTGCGCCACACGTCGATGGTGCGCTATGACGCCTTCGAGGACATGGGCGGGTATCTGTCGTTCTCGGCGGCGCTGCTGGACGAGACCGCTGACGGGCTGGTGCTGACCGCCATCAACGGGCGCACCGAGACCCGCGTCTACGCCAAGCCGATCGAGGCTGGCAACAGCCGTCACAACCTGTCCGACGAGGAGCGCGCAGCCATCGAGCGGGCACTGGAGGAGTCGGGCGGCGAGCGCGAGACCGGCCCGAAACGGCGCCGGGGCTCCCGCCGCAACGACCAGCGCCGGCGCTCGTCGCCGCCGGCCGAGCCCGTGGAGCGGTCGTGACCGCCCGCGTGCCCCGTGTGGCCTTCCTCGGCCCGGACGCCACCTTCAGCGCCGAGGCCGCCCACGAGGCCGTGCCGGGCGGCGAGCTCGAGCCGCTGCCCAACGTCAGCGATGTCTTCGCCGCGGTGCGCGACGGCGGAGCAAAGGTCGGCGTGGTCCCCATCGAGAACATGATCGAGGGCTCGGTCAACGCCACGCTGGACGAGCTGTGCTTTGGCCCCGGCGGTGCCTACGTCCGAGGTGAGATTCGCCTGCCGGTCACGCTGCATCTGCTGGGCCCGAGCGGCTCGCAACCGTCGCGTGTGCGCACGGTGCGCAGCCACCCCGTGGCCCTGGGGCAATGCCGCCAGTGGTTGCGCACCCACGCCCCACAGGCCGACACGGAGGCCGAGACCTCCACCGCCGAGGCCGCCCGGTTGGTGTCACTGACGCGGGCGGGCGACGGCGAGGTCGCGATCGCCCCGCGACTGGCGGCCGAGCGCTTTGGCCTGGAGGTGCTGGCTGCCGACGTCCACGACATGCCCGGCAACGCCACCCGCTTCGTGGTGCTGGGCACGTCCATGGCGGCGGCCACGGGGGCTGACAAGACGTCGCTGGTGGTCTTTTTTGGCGACGACCGTCCCGGCCTACTGCTGAAGGTGCTCGAGGAATTCGCGCTGCGCGGGATCAACCTGACCAAGATCGAGTCGCGGCCCACCAAGACCAGCCTGGGCGAGTACTGCATCCTGTTCGACGCCGAGGGCCACCCAGCCGAGGCGCGCATGGCCGAAGCGTTGCGCAGCGTCCATCGCCACGTCGCCGAGCTGCGGGTGTTCGGCGCGTACCCACGGGCCGACGGCATCGCGCCGCAAGTCAGTCCGTCGGACACCGACGCCGCCTACACCGAGGCGGTGACCTGGCACCGGCGCCTGCTCGACGACGTCGACGCGCCGGGCTGAGCGCCGCCCGCGAGGGTCGATGGCGATCACTCATCGCAGCCTGTTGGTCATCGTCGCCGTGCTGGTCGTCGCCGCGGCGCTCGGTGCCGTCGCGCTGTGGCCGTCCTTTGGCCGCGTGCGCCAGCAGGTGGAGCCGGTGTCGGCCGACCGCTCGCTGATCGACGCCACCATCGTCGACGTCGAGCCGGTGGGCCCCATGGATCAGCCCGGCCTGCCGCCGCAGGCGCGCAGCGTGGTGCTGACCGCGCGGCGGGCCGACAACGGCGAGACGGTGGTCTTTGCCGCCGTCGACGAGAGCGGGGATCTGTATCACGCCGGTGACCGCGTGCGCTTGGAGCGTTTCGACAGTCCCACCGAGGAGGGTCCGGCGACCTACGGCGTCGCCGATTTCCGCCGCGGGCCGGCGTTGATCGCGGTGGCCGCGTTGCTGGCGCTGGCGGTGGTGGTGCTGACCCGCTGGCAGGGGCTGCGGGCCCTGCTGGGTCTGGGGCTGGCGTTCGGGGTCATTGTGGGGTTCATCGTCCCCGCCCTGCTGTCGGGCCAGCGCCCCCTGGCTGTGGCGCTGGTCGGGTGCGTGGCGATCGTGGTGGCCATGCAGTATCTGTCCCACGGGGTCAAGCCACCCACGACAGCGGCGGCGGTGGCCAGCGCCGTGACCCTGGCGGTGACGCTCGCGCTGGGCGCCTGGGTGGTGGACCTGGCCTCGCTGACCGGGTTGGCCGAGCAAAAGGCTCGCCTGGCCAATGTCCAAATCGGGGGCATCAGCGTGCAGGGCCTGCTGCTGGCCGGGCTCGTCGTCGGCACGCTCGGGGTGTTGGCCGACGTGACGATGACCCAGTCGACCACGGTCTTTGTGTTGCGTCGCGACGATCCGGGCGTCGGCTATCGGGCGCTGGTGGGCCGGGCACTGCGGGCCGGCCGTGACCACGTTGCCGCGACGGTCAACACGCTGTTCTTGGCCTACGCGGGCGCGTCGCTGCCGTTGTTGATCGTGTTCGCCACCGGCCCTGTGGCAGTGGGCCCGGCCGTGACCGGCGAGGTCGTCGCCGTCGAGGTGGTTCGCGCCCTGGTGGGCTCGCTGGGGCTGATCACGGCCGTGCCGCTGACCACGCTGCTGGCGGCCGCCCTGGCGCGAGGCCAGCCGCGGGACGGGGGCCAGCCCACCGAGGGCGAGGGGGGCTCGCTGCCCGCCGCCGGGTCGTCGCCCGGCGAGGACGACCTCGTGGGCGCCGCGCTGGCCTCGCCGGCGCCGGGAGCCGATCGCGGTGGCGGCCACGCCGAGCCGGGCGATGCCGACCAGCCAGACGAGCCCGGCCATGCCGAGGCTGACGCCGACCAGTGGGAGCAGCGGCTGCGGCGCTCGTATGGCCTCGATGACGACTCGCGATGAGGGCTCGTTGGCCGCCCCCGGCAACGAGCGCCGGGTGGCGTAAGACGCGTCACGCCAGCGTGGCGATACGGGGGCGTTTCGGGCGCGGCCTTGGACGTCCGGACGCCTGTGGGTGGCTGACGCCCGCCACCCCGGCTGGCGGGGGTTTGCTAGCCTTGACTGGATGCGATTGTTGTGGGCGAGCCTGCTGCCCGTCGCGCTTTGTCTCGGGCTGGTCGCGCTGGGCGGAGCGGCCTCGGCGGGCGAGCGCCACTTTGAGGACGTCGTCGACCTGACCTTTCCGGCCGAGACCGTGGCGGCCCGTACCCCGATCTCGCAGGGCCGCGGGTTCATCGACACGTTCTCAGAGCCGCGCGGCAACGCCTGTGGCATCCACCGGGCCACCGACATCATGGCCCCGCGGGCCACGAAGGTGTACGCCGCGCGCAGCGGGGTGGTCACGTTTACCCGCACCGGCCATCACAACTGGCTGCGCGTCGAGGGCCCAAACGGTTACCGCCACACCTACCTGCATCTGGGCGAGGCCCACGGCGGGCGCGACACGGCGTTCGCGCCCGGCATCGCCGAGGGAGTGCCGGTCGCTCGTGGCCAACACATCGGCTACGTGGGCTCGTCGGGCAACGCCGCGGCCTCCGCGCCCCACCTGCACGTGGAGCTCACCCACCCCGACCTGCACGACACCCCCTGCCGCGACAACGGTCGTGGCTACTACAACCCCTACATGTCGTTGACCGCGGCGGTCAATCTCAGCGACGGCGCCGGCGGCGACAGCGGCGACGAGGGCGGCGGTAGCGGTGGCGACGAGGGCGGCGGCGCCGGCGGCGACAGCGGTGGCGACGAGGACGGCAGCGGTGGCGACGAGGGCGGCGGCGGGGCCGTTGACGGTGACCTCGTCGACCGGGTGGCGGGTCCCACGCGGGTGGGCACAGCCGCCGAGCTTGCGACTAACGCGTTCCCGGACGGCGCGTCCCACGTCGTGGTGGGCCCGGCCTATTCCTTCCAGGAGACCATCGCGGCCGGGCCGCTGGCGGCGACGTTGGACGGACCCGTGGTCACCACCGGCCGCGAGGGTCTGCATCCGCGGGCCGCCGAGGCCATCCGCCAGCTCGCCCCCACACGCGTGACGCTGGTGGGCAGCACCGACGTGCTGGGCATGGAGGTCTTCGACGACGTGGTCGCCGAGACCGACGTGCACGCCGAGCACGTCCGGCGCCTGGCTGGTGACGGGCCGGCGGGCACCGCCGCCGAGGTCGCCGCCGAGGTCTTGGCGACCCGCGAGGCCACCACCACCGCCCTGGTCGCCCGGGGCGCCGACCCGCAGGGGTCGCAAGCGTGGGCGGACGCGCTGACCGGCGGCTGGTACGGCGCGACCACACAGGCCCCGATACTGCTGACGACGCCGGATTCGTTGCCGCCAGCCACCGTCCAGGCCCTCGAGGGCCTCGACGCCGTGGCGATCGTGGGCGGCACCGCCGCGGTCAGCGACGGGGTCGCCGCCCGGTTGGCCGAGACAGTGGGCACGGTGGAGCGGCTGTCGGGCTGCTCGGCGTCGCCGGAGAACGCTTCTTGGACGTCGTCTTTGGCCTGTTCCTGCGCTTGCGTTTCGGCTTGCGAGGCGGACGGGTCTTCCATGAGGGGACGAAACCGTTTTTTCAGAGAAAAGGGCCGGCGGCAGCGGTGGACGCGCGTCACCGGTGCAACAGGGGTCCACCTGACCTTAGTGTACGAAATCGCAAGTGGAAATGGAAGGGCCGCGCGCTGCTTCAGAGCGCCAGCGAAAGTTGCTCGTCTGCTTCGCGCGGTTCCGCGTCGCGTTGCTTCTGGCGCTTCCGG
>PXPH01000008.1 GCA_003021615.1 Actinobacteria bacterium QS_8_72_14 | reverse complement strand
GGGCTGCTGGCCGCTGCGCAGCCGGTCGTAGCACAGCGTGCACTTGTGGGCGCCGCCCCCGCCGGGCAGGTTGCCCTCGCGGCGGGCGATCACCCCGAAGGGGCACGCCGTGACGCAGTAGCCACAGCCGTTGCACACGTCGTCTTGGACGACCACGGTGCCGAACTCGGTGGCAAACAGCGCCCCGGTGGGACACACCTCCAGGCACGCGGCCTCGCTGCAGTGCTTGCACACATCGGAGGCCATCAGCCACCGAAAGTCGACCACGCCGCCAGGGCCGGGGTGGGAGGCGCCCACCGGCGGCGGCTGGGGGTCGTCGCCGAACCACTCCAGGCCCACCTGCTCGGCGGTGGGCTGGGGCTCGGGCCCGCCGAGCTGCTCGATGAAGGCCACGTGGCGCCACGCGTTCGCGCCGAGGTCGCCGGTGTTGTCCAGCGAGCGGCTCGTGACGTCGCCGCGGCGGCTCTCCGGCAGGGCGTTCCATTCCTTGCAGGCCACCTCGCAGGCCTTGCACCCGATGCACACGCTGGTGTCGGTAAAAAAGCCGTAGCGCACCTCGCCGCCGCGGGCGGTCGGCCCGCCATCGGCGTTGAGCAGCTCGGTCTCCTCGCGCAGCTCGCGGATCACCCCGCCCCCTTGTGGTGGTGGCCGTCGGCGGCCTCGTCGACCATGCGCCGCAAGGCTGCCCCGCGCGGGCGCCGGCCAGGGCGGATGTCGCAGGTGGCCGCCTTGTACTCGCTGATGTGGACGTTGGGGTCCAGCGCCAGCGACAGCAGATCGTTGCCGGCGTCGCCGGTGGCCCGCCCGCCGTAGCCGAAGTGGTAGGGCACCCCGACCTGGTGGATGACCCCGCCGCCGACCGGCAGCGGCCGCAGCCGGTCGGTGACCATCACCCTGGCCTCCACGGCGCTGCGGGCGGTCAGCACCGTGGCCCAGCCGCCGTGGACCAGCCCGCGGCGTTGGGCCAGCACCGGGTCGACCTCCACGAACAGCTCGGGGGCCAGCTCGGTCAGGCGCCGCCCGAAGCGGCTCATGCCCCCGGCCGTGTGATGCTCGGCGATGCGATAGGTCGTGATCGCAAAGGGAAACGGCGGCGCGTGCGGGCCAAAGGGGTCGGGCGGGCCGGGCGCGGGATCGGTCGAGCCGGGATTGTCGGGGTCGTGGGGGTGGGCCAGGCGCTGGCGCGCGGGGCTGGCCTGCCACGCGTGCAAGCCGTTGCGCACCGGCGACTCGTGGGGCTCGTAGTGGGTCGGCAGCGGCCCGTCGACCATGCCGTCGGGGGCGTACAGCCACGCCTTGCCGTCGCTTTGCATGACGAAGGCGTCGTCGCCGCGCAGCGCCGCCGGGCCGGCGGCATCGGCAGGCGGCGCGTAGTCCGGCGGGCGGGAGGCCGGAAAGTCGGGGCGGTCGGGGCCCACCCACGCTCCCTGCTCGGCGTCCCAGCGCATGTAGGCCGTGCGCTGCGACCAGGGCCGCCCGGCCGGGTCGGCCGACGCGCGGTTGTACAGGATGCGACGGTTGTCGGGCCAGGCCCAGCCCCACCGGCTGGCGGGGGCGTCCTGGTTCCAGCGCGGCGTGCGCCGCGCCGGCTGGTTGACCCCCTCGGCGTAGCAGCCCGCGTAGATCCAGCACCCACACGCCGTGGAGCCGTCGGCGGCCAGGCCGGCAAAGCCCGCCAGCGGCTCACCGTGGGCGTCGACGCCGTTGATCTCGGCCAACACCGCCTCGGCCGAGGGCTCAGCCAGGGGACCGTGGACGGGGTAGTCCCATGTCAGCTCGCGCACGGCGAGGTCTGTGGGGTCGTCGCGCTCGGCGAGCTTGGCGCGGATGCGCCGCCCGAGGTGATAGACAAACCACAGGTCGCTGCGGCAGTCGCCGGGCGGTTCCACGGCCTTCTCGTGCCACTGCAGCAGCCGCTGGGTGTTGGTAAAGGAGCCGTCCTTCTCGGTGTGGGCCGCCGCCGGCAAAAAGAACACCTCGGTGGCGATCTCGCCGGGGTCCAGCTCGCCGGACTCGACCTCGGGGCTGTCGCGCCAGAACGTGGCGCTTTCGATCTCGACCAGGTCGCGCACCACCAGCCAGTCGAGGTTGGCCATGGCCAGGCGGTGCAGCCGCCCGTTGGAGGAGCCCACCGCGGGGTTTTGGCCCAGCAGCAGGTAGCCGGCGATGTCGCCGTCGAGCATCGCCAGGGTGGTGCGGTAGGTGGAGTGGTCACCGGAGAGCTTGGGCAGCCAGCCGTAGGCGAAGTCGTTGTCGGCTCGGGCGGCCTCGCCCCACCACGCCTTGAGCAGGCTGACCAGGTAGGCGTCGATGTCGCCCCAAAAGCCCTTGTGGGCCGTCAGCGCGCTGAGGTAGCTGGCCATGTCCGGGTGGGCGGCGGCCTGGGGCATGGGCAAA
Source organism: Actinobacteria bacterium QS_8_72_14 (assembly GCA_003021615.1). Classification (GTDB taxonomy): domain Bacteria; phylum Actinomycetota; class Nitriliruptoria; order Euzebyales; family Egibacteraceae; genus QS-5-72-10. The sequence continues at coordinate 8,225 of PXPH01000008.1, read as the reverse complement.
TAGCCCGGCAGCAGGTCGTACAGCGTGGGGATGTCGGTCGAGCCCTGGATCGAGGCATGGCCGCGCAGCGCCATAATCCCCCCGCCGGGGCGGCCCACGTTGCCCAGCAGCAACTGGACGATGCTGGCCGCGCGGATGTACTGCGCGCCCACGGTGTGCTGGGTCCAGCCCACCGAGTACACGAACGCGCTGGTGGCCTCGCGCCCCGAGTTGGCACACAGCGCCTCGGCTACCTCCACGAACTGCTCGCGGGAGACCCCGCAGAGCTCGGCGACGCGCTCGGGGGTGTAGCCGGCGTAGTGGCGCTTAAGCAGCTGGAACACACAGCGCGGGTGGCTCAACGTCGGGTCGCGCTCGGCCTCCTCGACCTCCCGGCCCCGGGGCGTCTCGCCACCCCCGCGGTCGGGGTGGCGTCCGCGCTTGCCGCTGGCGGCGACCACCGGCTGCTCCACGCCCGCGTAGCGCCACGCGGTGGCGTCGTAGGTCCCGCTGTCGGGGTCGTAGCCGCTGAGCAGCTTCACAAGATCGTCGGGCAGGGCCACCTCGTCGGAGATGATCACGTCGGCGTTGGTGTAGGCCGCCACGTACTCGGACAGCTGGTGACCGTTGTCGAGGATGTAGTTGATGAGCCCGCCCAAAAAGGCCAGGTCCGAGCCGGGCCGCAGGGGCACGTAGGTGTCGGCCAGGGCGCTGGTGCGGGTGAAGCGCGGGTCCACGTGGATCACGCGCGCGCCGTTGCGCTGGGCGTCGACCACCCATTGGAAGGCCACCGGGTGGTTCTCGGCCATGTTGGAGCCCATGACCACGATCGCGTCGCTGTTGACCAGATCGCCTGGGAAGTTGGTCGCGCCGCCGCGGCCCAGCGAGGTCCCCAGACCGGGGACGGTGGAGGAGTGTCAGATGCGCGCCTGGTTCTCCAGCTGCACCGCCCCCAGCGCGGTCCACAGCTTCTTGATCAGGTAGTTCTCCTCGTTATCCAGCACCGCCCCGCCCAGCGCCGCCAGGCCCGTGGCGCGGTTTACTCGGTGGCCGTCGGCGTCGCGCTCTTGCCAACTGGCGTCGCGGGCGGCGATTACCCGGTCGGCGATCATGTCCATGGCGGTGCCCAGATCCAGCTGGGACCACTGGCGGGCATAGGGCGCGCGGTACTTGACAGTGGTCTCGCGGGCGGGTCCGGCCACCAAATCCAGCGAGGACGAGCCGCGGGCGCACAGCCGCCCGCGCGACACCGGCGAGGCGGGATCGCCGTCGATGTGGGCGATCTCGCCGTCGCGCACGTGCACCCGCTGGGCACAGCCCACCGCGCAAAACGGGCACACCGAGGCGGCGACGTGATCAGCCTCGGCAGTGGGTGAGGCCGTGGCCTGGGTGGCCGGTGACGTGACCGCCTGGCTCAAACCCAGCCGGTCAGGCCCGCGCAGCTGTCGCCACACCGGCCAGGAGCCCAGCAGGTCGGCGAGGCCCATGACGGCTTCCCTTCCGTACCGGCCAAACGGTGGCGGGGGCGCTCACCTTACGACCGCCCCGCGCCTCGTCAACCCTCAACGACCCCGCCGCCCCGACCGTGCTGCAACTCGGCGGCCTCCTGCTCGCGCTCGGCCAGCGACAGCGGCGGGGTGCGCGACTCCAGGCGCACGGTGGTCACGGCGCGCTCGGCCTGCTGGGCGGCGATGCCGTGGGCGCGCTCCACGGCGTGGAGCACGTCGTGGAGGCCGCCGCTGACAGCAGTCGACACGGGCCCCACCCGCACCTCGAGCTCGGGGCCGTCCAGGGCTTGCAGGGCGCGCTCGAGCAGCTGGCGGTGCGCCGTCGCGTCACCCGAGCACTCCAGCACCACCTCGGCGAGCACCCAATCGCCGTTTTCCTGGGCCATCACACTCCTCCTTGGTCGTCGGGCAGGCCTCGGCGTGGGGCGTCGAGCCCTGGTGTCCGGCCACGGCCGCGGCGCGCGAGCCCGCGGCTGTGGGGACACCTTCCCCGCTGACACCGGCTGACACGTGGCCCACGACGACGAGGCTGCCTCGGCGTCGCTGGGTGACCCCTGGTGGGCGGCGCCCGGCGACCCCATACTGCTGAGCCATGGAACACCACTTCAGCGTCGAGCAGGCGCGCGCGCTGCTGCCCGAGCTCGTCAAGGAAAGCGAGCAGCTCATCGAGGTGCGAGCCAAGCTGGCCGAGGCCCAGCTCGCCCAGCAGCGCGGTGAGGCCAGCGAGGGCGGCGTGCCCGAGATCAAGGCCTTCGAGGCCCGCCTGCACGAGCTCATCGAGGGCTTCACCGACCGGGGGCTGCAGGTCAAGGGCATCGCGCCGCTGCTGCTGGACTTCCCCGCCGAGATCGAGGGGCGCCAGGGGCTGCTGTGCTGGCTGGAGCGCGAGCCGGACCTGTCCTACTGGCATCCCCTCGAAACCGGCTTCATGGGGCGCCGGCCCATCCCCGAGTGACCCGCGCTGGCGGGCCCTGGCCCGGTCAGCCCGCTTACAGGCTCGCCCGCTGCCGCTTTACCGCCAAGGGCTCGACGAGGACCGTCGAGGTCCCACACGTCAGCGCCCAACTCCCGCTTTCGGGTGAGCGACGCCAGCCGCTGCCCCTGCGCCGGCGGTCGAAAGCGGGGCGCGGGTCAGGGCGCCGGCTGCCGCTGCGCGTCGGGTGTGGCGGGATCGTCGGCGCCGGCGACGCCGGGTGGACCCCCGGTGCCCGGCTCGCGAGCGCGGCGTCGCAGCAAAAGGGGATAGCCCACCGCGACCACCCCGGTAAACAGGAACCATTGCACCGCATACGCCAAGTGGTTCACGCCCTGCTCGGGCTGGGGCGGGGCCACTGTGACCGGCAGCGACGCGCCGGCCCGCCGGTGGCCGTCGTCGGCGCGCACCACGACCCCGGGCAAATTTTCACCCACCAGGCGCCCCACAAGGGCCGGGTCGCCATGGGACACGAACTCCACGGTGTCTTCGGCGGCGATCGCGCCGGGCTCACGGCCCTGGCCGTCGAGCGCGCCGGCACGGCGGGCGTCGCGGCCGGGCACGGCCACGCCGGTCACGCGCACCTCACCGGAGGGCGGGGCGGCGGCGGCAATCGGAGGGGCGTCAACGTCGTAGGGCACCCAGCCGCGGTTGACCAGCACCGCCGAGCCGTCGGACAGGCGCAGCGGGGTCAGCACGTGATGGCCGGGCCGGCCCTGATGTGGGCGTGTGGACAGCAGCACCTCGTCGCGAGGCTGCCACGTGCCGCCGACGTCGACGCGGCGGTAGGCCAGCCGCTGGGGGTCGCCGTCGAGCTGTGCGGCGGTCAGCGGCGGCTGCTGGGGGCGCTGGGCCAGGGCGTCGTCGGTGGCCTGCTGCTGCTCGTGGCGCTCCAGCTGCCACAGCCCCAGCAACGGGAAGCCGACCAGCACCACGGCCACGAGGACGTGGGCCACCACCCACACCGGCGACAGCAGGCGGTGGCGGCGCATCGCCTCCCAGTCTGCCGGGGCGGGCCCACGGCAACCGCGTCGAGCCCGCCGGGGACGGCGGTCGCCGCGAGGTAGCGTGCCGGTCATGCCCACCGCGAGCAAAGCCGCGACCATCCGCCGGCTGCTGGCCGGCGGCGCCACGATCCACATGCCGGGGGTCTACGACGCGCTGTCGGCGCGGCTGGCCGAGCAGGCCGGCTTCGAGGTGCTGTTCGTCTCCGGCTACGCGGTCTCGGCAGCCCACCTGGGCTTGCCGGACTACGGCTACGTGACCCAGACCGAGATCGCCGACGCCGCCCAGATGGCGTGTGGCGCCTCGCACCAGCCGGTGATCGTCGACGCCGACACCGGCCACGGCAACGCGCTCAACACCATCCGCACCGCGCGGCGGCTGCACGCCGCCGGCGCCGCCGGGGTGTTCTTGGAGGATCAGGTGTCGCCCAAACGCTGTGGGCACTTCGCCGGCAAGGAGGTCGTCGACCGCGACGAGTGGTTGGCCAAGCTGCGTGCGGTGGGCGACCTGCGCGAGGAGGGGGTGGACCTGTTCCTGGTGGCCCGCACCGACGCGCGGGCCGCGGTCTCGCTGGAGGAGGCCATCGCCCGGGCGCGCGCCGCCCGGGATGTGGGCGCGGACGCGGTGTTCGTCGAGGCCCCCGAAAGCACCGAGGAGTTACAGCGCGTGGCCGAGCAGGTCGCCGACGTTACCCGTGTGGCCAACATGATCGAGGGTGGGCGCACGCCGCTGCTGACCCCCCACGAGCTCCACGAGTTGGGCTATGACCTGATCGTCACGCCGCTGGCCGGCCTGCTGGCCACCGCCCGGGCCCTGGGGGACGCCTACGGGGCGCTGCGCCAACAGGGCACGCTGCGCGACGAGCTCGACCGGCTCGTGTCCTTTGACGCCTTCGCCGAGATCATCGATCTGGACACCCACCGCAAGCTCGGCGAGCGCTACGGCTGAGCCATCAGGCCTCCAGCGGCCGGTCCACCCCGCGATCCCAGCGCGCCACACCGTTTGCGTCCCGCACGCTTGGATCCCGGCGGTGGGGTGTCCACGCCCCCTCGTGGGTGAGATGCACCACGCTTAGCCCCTCGACGGCCTCGAGGGCGTCGGCCAGCAGGCGACGGTGACAGCGCTGCGGGTCGCCCTCGGCGCACATGACCGCCACCGCCGTGGCGCTGGCCCGCCGGGCGAGCTCGGCCACAGCCGCCCGGGCCTCGGCGGTGCCCAGGTGATCGGCGTAGCCGCGCAGATCGGCCGGCGTCACCGCCTCGTTGGGCGAGTCCGCCGCCGCGTGGCGCCGGCCCCCCAGCGACTCCCACCAGCGGTAGGCTACGCCCACGCCCTCGAGCGTCTCGGCGAGGCGCTCGCGGTTGCACTGCGGGTTACGGCGGCTGAAGGGCGTGCGGCGCACATCGACGAGCTCGACGACGCCGGCCTCGGCCACCACAGCGGCCAGCGCCTCGCCGGGCAGGCGGCCGTGACCGACGGTGGTCACCACCCCCGGTCCGGGCGCCGGCGCAGCGCTCTCGTCGGCGGCCGAGCGGGCTGAGGCGGGCATGCCGCCACCGTGCCAGCCCGCCAGCGCCGGCGAGGTCGGCCGGCCAGCGTGTGGGGGCGGGCGTGCCCCCGCGCGGGCTCGGGGGCGCGGACCGGTGGACAACGCGGCGCACCAGCACGCACAGACGACGTCAACGGGCCACGTCACAGGAGCCAGCCCATGTCCTTCGACGACGCCCAGACCGCCCCCGATGCCACACCCCCTGGCGCCGCCCCGTCGGAGGCGACCGCCGCGCCGCCGCGCCGATCCCGGCTGGGCCCGCTGACCACCGGCGTGATCCTGGTGGTGCTGGGCGCCGCGTGGCTGCTGCACCAGGTCGGGATCGTCGACGTCGGTGTGGTCGACGTGCTGGCGCTGGTGCTGTTGGTGACCGGTCTCGGGTTGCTGGTGGGCACCTGGTGGGGTCGCAGCCGCGGGCTGATCCTGTTGGGTGTGCTCCTGGCGGTGCTGCTAAGCGCCGCCGGCGCCGTCCAGACCACCGCCCAGAACGCCAGGGCGCTGAGCTCGGGCGGCGTCGGCCAGCGGACCTGGGCGCCCGGCGAAGCCGACGACGTCCAGCCCAACTACGAGCTGGGCGTGGGCCAAGCCACCCTCGATCTGTCCGAGACCGCCTTCGACGACGAGCTCGAGGTCCGCGCCGCGACGGGAATGGGCGAGCTGACTGTCGTGGTTCCCCAGGACGTCGACGTGACCGTCGACGGCACGATCCACCTCGGCCGCATGGAACTGCTGGGTGTGCCCACCAGCACGATCGGCACGGCCAGCCAGTCGGTGACCGACACCGTCGACCAGCCCCAGGCCGACCTCTCACTCGAGGTGGAGATGGGCATCGGCAAGATGGTGGTCCAGCGTCGCTAAGCGGCGCGGGCTCGGCCATCCCAAGTCCTTTCCGCCATCCCAACCCGCCCGTTGCGCCATCCCAACCCGCCCATTGCGCCATCCCTACTCGCCCTTTCCACCATCCCAACCCGGGAGGACGCCGTGAGCACCGAACGCCACCCGCTGGACCGCGTGAGCCTCCTCGCCGGCCTGATCTTCATGGTCGTGGCCGGCCTGGCTTTGACCGACCGCCTGGTGCGATTCGACGCCAACTGGCTGAGCTGGCTGTTGCCCGCCGTGCTGGTATTGGCGGGTGTGGCGGTGCTGGTACGCACCGCGCGCGACCACCGTGGCGCCAAGCGATAGGCCGCAGCGGCAGCGGCACCGACTTACTGCCCCGCGGCGATCGCGTCGGCGATGCGCTGCCAGGCCTCGGGTTCGACCGGCAACGGCAGGGGGCGCAGCGGGGCACCGTCGCTGGTGGTGACCTGCTCGCCGTCGATCGCCGCGCGTTGGCCATCGACCAGCCACACCCTGCCGCGCGCAAACGCCGCGGCGATCTGTCCGTCGACGGCGTGGACCAGTGCCACGCTGGCTACCTCGGGCTCGGTGAGGTCCACGTCGCAGCGCGCCAGCCGACTGCCGTCGGTCAGCACCACCACCGTCCAGTTTACGGCCGCCCGAGCGCCGTCGGCCGGCAGCTCGGCCAGCAGGCGCGCAATATCGGGCCGGCCACTGAGATCGGCCAGCAGCACCGCCGCGGGATCGTCGTGATCGGTGACGAAGATGCGCGGCACGTCACAGGCCCCGTCGAGCAGGCGCTCCGGATCGTTGACCATGCGGGGATCGTGCCGCGCTGGCCGGGGCGACGCGACCCGCCGCTTGGCGGGTGTGGCTAGTCCTCCATGCGAAAGCCGACCCGCAACACGACCTGAAAGTGGTTGACCTGGCCCTCGTCGGCGAGCTCGCCGCGGATCTCGTCGACCTCGAACCAGTCGAGGTGGCGCACCGTCTGGCCGGCCCGCGCCAACCCATTGCGGATGGCGGTGTCCAAGCTCTCCGGCGAGGTGCCCACGATGTGAGAGATCGCGTAGGTGTTGTCGGCCATGCCCCTCTCCTTGTGCGGCAGCGTCGAGCGAGCAGGGGCACCCTAGCGGACGTCGCCCAACGGCCGGCTCAGGCGTCGGTGAGGCGCTGGCCGGTGACGGCGTAGGTCACCGCTCGGGCCAGCTCCACGCCGTGATCGGCGATGCGCTCGTAATAGCGGGCGATGAGCGCCAAGCTGACCGCCTCCTCCACCGAGCACTCCCCCGTGTACAGCTCGGTCAGCAGCGCCTTCTGCAGCAGGTCGACCTGGTCGTCGGCGTCCTGCAGCTCAACGGCGGCCAGGCTGTCCGTGTCGCGCCAGGCCTGCACGGCGTTGTGGCAGACGGTGCTGACCACACTGCCGAGCTCGCGGATGATCCGGCGCAGCTCGTCGGAGAGCTGTGGCGGGTGCACCCACGTCAGCGAGGACGCGACGTGGCCCAACAGGTTGCCGGAGCGCTGCACGTCGCCGGTGCAGCGCAACGTGGCCACGATGCGGCGCAGATCGCCGGCGACCGGGCTCTGGCGCGCCAGCAGCTCATAGCAGGCGTCCTCCTGGCGCCGACAGGCCTCGGTGAGCTGGTGGTCCCGCGCCACCCACTCGTCGGCGCCGTAGCGGTCGGCGTCCAAAAACGCCTCGGTGACGGGGGTGATCGCGGCGGCAACCTGCTCGGCGATCTCGATGAGCCGGTTCTCCAGCTCGGCGAGCTGAGCGTGGAACTCGACCCGCGTCTCCGGCTGGCCACGCTCGGAGGCCAGGCGCTCCAGCGGATCGGCGTCGTCGCTCATGGCAACTCCAGTGTGACGCGCGGGTTCGCGCGGCGAGGGCCGCGCCCCCCGGGCGATCGGTCACCGCTGGGTCGCTACGCTCAGGACCATGACCAAGATCCTGGTCGTTGAAGACGAGCCTTCCATGGTCGAGGCGCTGTCCTACGCTCTGGACTCGGAAGGCTATGAGGTGGTGGTGGCCTGCGACGGCGCGACCTCGCTGGCGACCTTTGAGCGCGAGCGCCCGGATCTAGTGCTGCTGGATTTGATGCTGCCCGAGCTCAGCGGCACCGAGGTGTGCAGACACCTGCGCAACACCAGCAGCGTGCCGATCATCATGCTCACCGCCAAGGACGACGAGGTCGACAAGGTCGTGGGCCTGGAGCTGGGCGCCGACGACTACGTCACCAAGCCCTTCTCGATGCGCGAGCTCACCGCGCGCGTGCGCGCGGTGATGCGCCGCGGCAACGAGCCCGACGCCAGCGAGCCCGGCGAGCCGTTGCAGGCTCACGGCGTGCGTCTCGACCCGCAACGCTAC
>PXPH01000007.1 GCA_003021615.1 Actinobacteria bacterium QS_8_72_14 | reverse complement strand
GACGAGGCTACCGACGAGGCCACTGACGCCACCACCGACACCATCGACGACGCCACCGGGGCAGACACCGAGGGGGCAAGCGACCCCGTCGACGACACCGTCGACAAGGCCACCGACACCGTCGACGAGGCCACCGACGAGGCCACCAACACCGTCGACGAGGCCACCGACGAGGCCACCAAGGCCCTCGACGCCGCCGCCGACCGCGCCACCGACGCTGTCCAAAACGACACCGACCCCGTCCAGGGATCATTGGGCGGCGACGACGATCGCGACAGCAGCGGCGACGGGAACAACCTGCTGCCTTAAGCCCTTCGAGGCCGGACGCGGGGTCAGAAGAACACGGAGCGTCGGCCCATCAGGTTGCGGTGCAGCATCTGCTGGATCGTGTCACGGACCCGGTCGGTGAGCTCAAAGACCAGCCCGGGGTCGTCGCCGGCCTCGGGGCCGAACGCGGCGGTGTCGATGGGCTCGCCGAACTCGATGAGCCACTTGCTGGGCAGCGGCACCATCCCCAGCGGGCCAAGCCAGGGAAAGGTCCACGTCACCGGGAAGTACGGCAGGCCAAACAGCCGCGCCAACACCGCCACGTTGCCGATCATGGGCAATATCTCCTCGGAGCCGATGACGGCCACCGGCACGATCGGCCGACCGGTGCGCAGCGCGACTTGGACGAAGCCCCCCCGGCCGAAGCGCTGTAGCTTGTAGCGGTCCCAAAAGCGCTTGCCCACCCCCTTGAAGCCCTCCGGCCATACGCCCACGACCTCGTCGCGGCGCAGCAGCGCCTCGGCGTCGGCGTCGTGGGCCAGCGTCCCGCCGGTCTTGCGCGTCAGCGGGCCCACGACGGGCAGGCGCAGCGCAAGGTCGGCAGCGAGCCCGCGCAAGTGGCGGTTGTCGGGGTGCTCGTCGTGCAGCGCGACTTGGGTCATGATCGCATCGAACGGCAGCGTGCCGGCGTGGTTGGACACCACCAGCGCGCCGTGGCCCTGGCGCGGCACGTTCTCGATCCCGACGGTGGCCACTCGCCACCAGTGATAGTACAGCGGGCGCGCCAGCGGCAGGCACACCTGCTCGGTGAGCTCGCGGTCGAAGCCAAAGACGTCGACGTCGTAGGCACCCGTCGCCCGGCGGCGGATGAACTCCAGGGCCTTGGCCAGCGCGTCATCGGCGCCCGCCGCGTCGCCAAACGGCAGCAACGACCAACGGTCCGCGGCCACCTCGACGCGCTCGGGACCCCGCCTGGGCCCCGAACGCGGCGCCGTCTCGACCGGCTCGGGCTCGTGGACACGACAGTAGCAACTAGGGCCGGCGTGGTTGCGGCACGCGCGACCATACGCGGTCAGCGCCGCGCAGCGCCCCCGCCTGTGGTCCCGCCCGGCGCGGTGGTCGTCGAGCGCGATCACGCGGGCGCTGGTGCCGTGCTCGCTCATAGGCGACCCCCACCGATCGGTCGGCTGGCGGCGTCGTGTTGCCACCCCGCGCAGCGATCCCCCACGCCTGCCGCCATCAGGACCCCCTGGCGGCGGCGCCGCAGCGGGCCAGCCGCTCGTAGAGCCTGTGCTCCAGGCGCACGGCCGTGTCGCGGTCGAGCAGCGGCTCGATGCCCCGGGCGGCGAGGAAGTCCGCCAGCGCCGCCTGCGCGTCGTAGCGTGGCTCGTAGCCAAACCTCTCGCGCAGGCGGGTCACGTCGCCCACCCGCCCGTACTGCAGCCACCCCATTTGGTCGCTGGCGAAATCGAACTGGCCCGCGGCACGCAGCAGGCGAGCCAGCGACCGCGTCAGCGGCGCGAAAGTGGGCACGGCGGGCCGCCCAGCGATGCGCAACGCCTGCGACAAATACAGCACCCCGGGGCCGGCGACGTTGAAGGTGCCGGGATGGTCCTCCATGACCGACCGCGCCAGGACCTCCACGGCGTCGTCCTCGTGGCACAACTGCAGGCGCGGGTCGTGGCCCAGCATGGTCGGCACCACCGGAAGCGACAGGTAGCGCATCATCGGCGACTCGACCCACGGGCCCAGGAGGTTGGCAAAGCGCAGCACGGTCACGGGCGCGTCGCGGTGGCGACGCGCGAACCCGCGGGCGTAGCGCTCGATCTCCCGGGCGTCGCGGGCGTAGCCGTGCGCGGGCCCGCTGTCGACGGGGGCGTCCTCGGTGAACTGCGCCGGCTCGGGGCCGTACTGGCCATAGACGGCCGTGGTCGACTGGACGATCACCTTGCGCAGCGCCGAAGCCTTCTGCGCGCCACCCAGCAGCTGCATGGTGCCGATGACGTTGAGCTCCTTCATGCGTGCCCGTCCCCCGGCGCTGCGGGGAGTGGCCAGCAGCCCCAGGTGGACGATCGTGTCCACCCGGGCGGCCTCGATCACCTTGGCCACCAGCGGGTCGCGCACATCAGCGCGCACGAACTCGGTGCGCGCCAGGTCGCAGGAGGGCTCGGCGAGATCAACCCCCGCCAGGTGCTCGACGCGCTCGTCGGACTCCAACCGCGCGGCCAGCTTGCCGGCCAGGCGACCCGAGATGCCGGTGATCAGCACGCGGTGACCGGTGCCATCACCCATGCGGCGACCTCTTTGCGGATCACGGGCGCCCGTCCGTTCGCCCCAGCGCGTTTAGCTGGCCGTCACGGGCTCGCCCCTCCCAGCGGGGACGCTCGCCGGGCACGCGGCCCGGTGACGCTGAGCATAGAGCCTCGCCACCCACCCTGACCACCCGTGCCAGGAAGAGAGCTGGTGTCGCCCAGCCATGGATCGCGACAAGATCACACGCCCGCTGACTCGCGCAGCTCGGCAGTGAGATCGCGCAGCACGTCCTTGGCCCCGCCGAACAGCATCATGGTGTGGGGCTGCTCGAACAGCTCGTTTTTGATGCCGGCGAAGCCCGGCGCGAGGCTGCGCTTGATCACGAACACGCTGCGGGCCTGGTGCACCGGCAGGATGGGCATGCCGTAGATCGGGCTGGTGGGCTCCTCGGTGGCCGCGGGATTGACCACGTCGTTGGCCCCCACCACCACGCAGGCGTCGGTGTGGCGCAGCTGGTCGGCGATGCGCTCCATCTCCACCAGCTTGTCGTAGGGCACGTCGGCCTCGGCCAGCACGACGTTCATGTGCCCCGGCATGCGCCCCGCCACCGGGTGGATGGCAAAGCGTACCTCCGCGCCGCGGCTCTCCAGGGCCTGGGCCAGCTCCCACAGCTCGTGCTGGGCCTGGCCGGCGGCGAGGCCGTAACCGGGCACGAGCACCACCGAGCCGGCGTTCTCCAAAATCATCGCGGCCTCTTCGCCGCCGGCCTGGCGCACCCCGTGATACTCGCTGTCGCCCGCTTCGCTGTCGGCGCCCAAGCCCGAGAACAGCACCCCCGCCAGGCTGCGGTTCATGGCCGCACACATGATCCGCGTCAGGATCAAGCCGGCGAAGCCGACGAACGTCCCGGCGATGATCAGCAGCAGGTTGCCCACCACGACGCCGGTCGCGGCCGCCGCCAGGCCCGACAGCGAGTTCAGCAGCGAGATGACCACCGGCATGTCGGCCCCGCCGATCGGCCGGGCCAGCAGCACGCCCAAGGCAAGAGCGGCCAGCGCCACCACCAGCACCGCCGCGCCGCTGGCGGCGCCGGCCGGAAGCACCGAGCCCGCCACGGCGGCGGCCGCGCCGACCGCCCCCAGCCCTGCGGTGACAACGTGGCGCGCCGCACCGAGCCGTCCGCCGCCGCGCAGAGCCCCGCGGAGCTTGAGCTCGGCGACCACGCTGCCGCCCAGGGTCACCGCGCCGATCAGAATCGACAAAACGACGGTGACCATGGCCACGACGCCGATCGTCGCCGCGGGCGAGCCCGCCGCCTCGGCCTCGATCACGCGCAGCCAAAAGAAGGCAAGGCCCACCAGGGCCGACGCGCCGCCGCCCAAGCCGTTAAAGCGCGCCACGAGCTCGGGCATGGCCGTCATCCGAACCTTGAGCGCGAAGGAGGCGCCCAGCGCCCCGCCGACGACCAGCCCGCCGGCGATCCAGTAGTAGGGCACCACGCCGATCTCGATGAGCGCCACGACCACGGCAACGAGCATGCCGCCGGCGGCCAGCAGGTTGCCGCTGGGGGCGGTGCGCACGCGCGACAGCCGCTTGAGGCCAACCACGAACAGCACGGCTGAGAGCAGATAGCCCAGCGCCAGCAGCGTCTCGGGGGAGCTCATCGGTCCCGGCCGAACATCGCCAGCATCCGGTGGGTAACCAAAAAGCCGCCCACGACGTTGGCGGTGGCACAGACCACCGCTAGGGCCGCCAGCACCCGGCTGACCGCGACCTGGCCGCCGGCAGCGACCGCCAGCGCCCCCACCAGGGTGACGCCTGAGATCGCGTTGGCCCCCGACATCAGCGGCGTGTGCAACGTCGGGGGCACCTTGCGGATGACTTCGTAGCCCAAAAAGCCGGCCAGCACCAGCACGTAGAGGCTCACGACGTACTCGCCCATCAGCGATCGCCCTCCTCGAGCGCAGCGGCCGTCGGCGCGTGGGCGACAGCGCCGTCGGCGGTCAGCATGCACTGGGCCAGGATCTCCTCGTCGGGATCGACGCGCAGGCGGTCCGCGTCGTCGACGTCCAACAGCGCCACGAACTCGGCGACGTTGCGCGCGAACAGCGCGCTGGCGTCCACGGCCTGGCGCGCGATCAGGTCCATGGGGGCCACAACCCGCACGTCGCCATGGTCGACCGCCTCGCCGGGCGACGACAGCTCGCAGTTGCCGCCCTCCTCGCCGGCCAGGTCGACGACCACCGAGCCGCCGGCCATGCCCTCGACCATCGGGGCGGTCACCAGCCGCGGCGCGGCCTGGCCGGGCACCAGCGCCGCGGTGATCACGACGTCGGCCGCCGCCACGGCCCCCGCCAGGATCTCGCGCTGCTGGGCCAGCACGTCGTCGGTGGCCTGGGAAGCGTCCCCACTCTCGCCTTGTGGCATGTCCACAAACTCCGCGCCCAGGGAGGCGGCCTGCTCGGCGACCTCCGGGCGGATGTCGGAGACGGTGACCACCGCCCCCAAACGCCGGGCGGTGGCCACCGCCTGCAACCCGGCCACGCCCGCGCCGACCACCAGGACCTTGGCGGGGCGCACCGTGCCCGCCGCGGTCATGAGCATGGGGAAATAGCGCGGCAGCTCGTTGGCGGCCACCAGCACCGCGCGATAACCGGCGATGTTGCTCTGCGACGACAGCACGTCCATCGACTGGGCCCGGGCGATGCGCGGCATGAGCTCCAGGGCAAAGGTCGTGACCTTGCCCCGCGCCAGCCGGCGGACGGTCTCGAGATTGCGGTGTGGGGCCATCATGGCGACCACGGCGCCGCCCTCGCGCAGCACCGCCGCCTCGACCTCGCCCGACTCGAGCGTCGCGCTGGGAGGCGCCACCTTCACCACGAGGTCGGCCGAGGCCAGCAGCGCGGCGGGGTCGTCGGACAGCGACGCGCCGGCCTCGGCGAACGCCTCGTCGCTGATGCGCGTCCCCCGCCCGGCACCGCGCTCCACCCACCCCTCGGCACGACGAGCGGGATGCGGCGAAAAGCCCCAGGGCGGGCGAAGCCAAGACTGCCGAGCGCCGCCGCCGGCAGCAACGCGCGACGGGAACGCGCGGCGGACCGTGGCGCTACGGCGAGCCGTTCGAGGCGGGAGCCGGCGTGTCGCCCTGGGGCCGCGGGGTGATGCGCACGCGGGCGATGCGGCGGTCGGCGACCCGCTCGATGGTCAGCGACCACTGCTCGAGCTCGACGCGCTCGCCGCGCTCGGGCACGCGCCCCACACGGGCCAGCACCAGGCCCGCCACGGTCTTCCACCGCCCACCCGGCAGGCGCCAGCCGGTCTCGGCCTCCAGCTGATCGGGTCGCAACGAGCCGGCCACGACCACGCTGCCGTCGGGCAGGCGTCGCACCAGGCCACGGCGGACGTCGGACTCGTCCTCGAACTCTCCGATCAGCTCCTCCAAGAGGTCCTCCAGGGTCACCAGACCGGTCACCGCGCCGTGCTCGTCGATCACGATCGCAAGGTTGGTCCCCCCGCCGCGCATGCGCCACAGCAGCTCCTCGGCCGAACCGGACTCGGGGGTGACTAGCGCCGGGCGGACCAGGTCGCCGGCGGTGGCCTGATCGCGCCGGTCGGCAGGGACGCTGAGCACGTCCTTGACGTGGAGCACTCCCAGCACGTCGTCGTCGTGCTCGCCGTAGACCGGGATGCGGCTGCGCCCGGTGCCACAGGCGATCCGCTCGATGGCCTCGACGTCGGCGCTGGCCGGGATCGCCACCACGTCGGGGCGGGGCACCATCGTCGCCTCCACGTCGAGGTCGGTCAGCGACAGCACGCGTTGCAGCAGCCGCCGCTGGTCCTCCGGCAGACGCCCGCCCTGGCCCGACTCGGCCACGATGCGCAGCAGTTGCCGCGGGTCGTGGACGGTGGCGCGCTCGTCGACCGGCTGGATACCCACCAGGCGCACCACCGCATTGGCGGTGACGTTGAGCACGCGGATGAGCGGGCGTGTGACGGTGGTAAAGGCCCGAAACGGAAACGTCAGCCCCAGCAGGACTCGCTCGGGGGCGGCGATCGCTGCCGATTTCGGGGCCATCTCGCCCACGACCATGTGCAGAAACACCACGATGGCCAAGGCGATGGCGAACGCCAGCGCGTGGCGCACCGCCTCGGGCACCCCGGCCAGGCCCAGCCCCAGCTCCAGCCATCGCGCCACGGCCGGCTCAGCCACCAAGCCCAGGCCCAGCGACGCCATGGTGATGCCCAACTGGGAGCCGGCCAGCATCAGCGACAGCTCGCGCACCCCCGACACAGCCGACCGCGCCGCCCGCGGGCGCTCCTCGGCCAGCGCCTCAAGGCGGGCTCGGCGCGCGGCGACGAACGCGAACTCGGCGGCCACGAAGAACGCGTTGGCCGCCAGCAGCCCCACCGCCACGAGCGCGGCCGTCACGGCGCCCTCCGCACACGCGCCGAGCCCACCGCGTACCCGTCGGTGTCAACCACCTCCAGGCGCGCGTTGTCCAGGTTGATTGCGTCGCCGGGCTGGGGCACCCGCCCCAGGTGGGCCATGATGAGCCCGCTGACGGTCTCGTAGTCGCCGGTGGGCAGGGCCAGGCCGGTGTCGCCCTCGACCTCATCGGGCCGCCACGAGCCGGGCACCAGGAAGGTGCCCGGCCCCTCGGCGACCACGCTGGGCTCCTCGGGGTCGTGCTCGTCGCGGATGCTGCCCACCAGCTCCTCGACGACGTCCTCGAGCGTGGCGATACCAGCGGTGGTGCCGTACTCGTCGACCACCACCGCCAGCGGCGTGCGCGAGCGCCGCAGCTGGGCCAGCAACCCCACCACGCCCATCGTCTCCGGCACGACCACCGGAGGCGCAGTCAGCGCCGTGACCGGCCGCTGGGCTCGGGCGGCCAAGGGCACGCACAGCACGTCCTTGGCCCGCACGACGCCCACCACGTCGTCGAGGCTGTCGCCGACCACCGGAAACCGGCTGTGGCTGCTGCGCAGCGCCAGCTCGGCCAGAGCCGCACAGCTCGCAGTCTGTGAGATCGCCACGACGTGGGGGCGCGCGACCATCACCTCGGCGACGCGCCGCTGGCGAAACGCCAGCGCCTGGTCCAACAGCAGAGCCTGGCGGTCGGTCAGCGCGCCGGCGTGCTCGGACTCCTCGATCATCGCCGCCAGCTCGCGCTGGTCCACCCCGCCGGCGGACTCGTCGACGGGCTCGGTGCCCACCGAGCGCAGCAGGGCGTTGGCCGACCCGTCGAACAGCCGAATGACGGGCCCGGCAAGGCGCAGATAGCACCCCATCCCTCGACTGAGGCGCCGGCTAAAGGCCTCGGGGCGGGCGATGCCCATGTTTTTGGGGGCCAGCTCGCCAAAGACCATCTGCACGGCGCTGGACAGCACCACCCCGACGGTGGCCGCCACAGCGAAACTGCCCGCCCGGCCCACCCCGGCCAGGGCCACGACCGGCGCCAGCAGCTCGCGAAACAGCGGCTCGGCCACCGCCCCCACCAGCAGGCTCGTCGCCGTGATGCCCAGCTGGGCACCCGACAGCATGAAGGACAGGCGCCCGTGCAGCGCCAGGGCCCGCTGGGCTCCCGGCTCGCCGGCGTCGGCGGCCTCACCCAGCTGCACCCGGTCGGCGGCCACGTAGGCGAACTCGCCCAAAACGAACCACCCGTTGGCCACAATCAGCGCGACGACGGCGGCCAGCCGCAGCCCACCCTCCATCAGCGACTCACCCGCCACGCCCCGGTGCCGGCCGGTCGCCGGGGAAGCCTCGCCACGGCGGATGCGCCAGCACCCGCGCGCGTCATCGCCACCTCACGCCTCGGCGGTTGCCACGGCGAGGCGCGAGCCCACGCCCAGCCCCAGCCGCTGGCTGGCGTCGCCCCTGTCGATCGCCAGCTGCAGGCGTCCGAAGGCGTCGGCCAGCAGCCCCAACCGGCCCTGGCCCAGCTCGGCGAAGGCCACCGCGACGGTGGCGTGCCACACGCCCTGGGCGGTGTCAACCGACACGGTCTGGCCACGCTGCCAGCCCGCCTGGGCGATCGCCGAGCCCAGCGCCGACAGCAGCACGTTGCCGAAGCCGTCCACGCGCACGACCTGCGTCTCGACCCGTCCGGGGTGGGCCGTCGCCGCCGGCAGGCGGTGGGCCACCAACTCGTCGACGCCCATCGGCTCCAGGCCATCCAGGGCCGCGTCCGCATCCACCGCCAGCCGCGCGGCCATGGGCGCGAACACATCACGCCCGTCGAACGTCGCCGGGGCGGGCCCGCCGGCGGCCGGCGACGGCCGGGCCACCTCTTGGATGCGCCACGCCCGGCGCACGTGCTCGCCGCCGGCGGCGGTCAGCAACCCGTTGTCGGGCCCCACCAGGTACAGCGGCGCCACGCCGGGCGTGTCGGCGCCATCGGCTGGGGTCGCGGCCACCGACCCGTCGACGCGCACCACCACCCCGGCGCGGTCGGTGCCCACCCCCGGGTCGACGACGGCCAGCACGACGCTGCCGGCGGGGATCCACGGCAGCGCGTCGCGCAGCAACGCCGCGTTGGCGCCCACGTCGAAGGCCGGCGCCACGTGGCACAGATCCACCACGTCGATGCGCGCGCCCAGTGCCGCACCCACCCGAGCGATCGCGAGATGGCACAGCCCCACGTAGGGGTCGGCCAGGCCGTAGTCGGACGCGAACACCACCGTGGGCGCCAACACGCCGTGTGCCTCGGTGCTCATGGGCCCTCCTTCGGGCTCGCCGACGGTCCGCCGCGCCCACGACCTCACCCATCCGGCGCCCTCCGGCGAGCCACCGACCGTACACTCGGGGGGTGATGGTCCGACAATCGCTTCGGCGCGCGTGACCCCATGGACAGCCGCACCGTTGGCCTGATCATCGTCGGCGTGGGTGCCGCCGTGGTCGTCGTCGGCCTGATCGCGGCCGCCGGCGGCTTCGACTGGCTCGGGCGCCTGCCCGGCGACATCCGCCTCGAGGGCGAGCGCTCGCGGGTGTTCATCCCGGTCACGTCGATGATCGTCATCTCGGTGGTGCTGACCATCCTGGCCAACCTGTTTTTGCGCCGCTGAGGCCGCCGGCGCCCGGCGTGCCGCCGTCATCGTCCCACACTCGAGCCACGCGACTGCGAGCCCATGCGCCTGGTCACCTGGAACGTCAACTCGATCTCGGCGCGCATGCCGCGCGTGCTGGAGCTGCTGGCCGCCGAGCAGCCCGACGTGGCGTGCCTGCAAGAAACCCGCGTCACCGACGCCGCTTTCCCGCACCTGGAGCTGTTGCAGGCCGGCTATACCGCCGTCACCCACGGCACGAGCAGCCGCAACGGCGTGGCGGTGCTGGCTCGCGAGCCGCTCGACGCGGCGCCGGCGGCCGTGGGGCTGCCCGGCGAGCCCGACCCGAGCGAGGCCCGCTGGGTCGAGGCCGACGTGGCCGGGCTGCGGGTGGCCAGCGTGTACGTGCCCAACGGCCAGGCAGTCGACACCCCGGCGTTCGCCGACAAGCTCACCTTTTTGGAGCACGCCGCCGAGCGCGCCGCCAAGCTCGTCGCCCACGGCCCCGCGGTGATCACCGGCGACGTCAACGTGTGCCCCACCGACGCCGACGCGTGGGACATCACCGCCCTGCACGGCGGCACCCACGCCACCGACGCCGAGCGCGAGCGCCTAGCCGCCGTGCTCGACGCCGGGCTGGTCGACGCCTACCGCTCGGTGCGTCCCCACGACGGCAACGAGGCCTTCACATGGTTCGACTACCGCGGCGGCGCCTACCACCGTCGCGAGGGCCTGCGCATCGACCACGTCCTGGCCAGCCCCCACGTGGCCGCGCGAGTGCGCGACGCATGGGTGGCCCGCCCCTACCGCAAGGGCTCCAAACCCAGCGACCACGCCCCGCTGTTCGTCGAGCTCGCCGACGACGGCCAGCCGGGCCGGGCGAGCTAGTCGGAGACGCCACCGGGGCGCGGCTCGGTCACCCGCGGCCGCCCAGCCGCTCGAGCATCCAGCCGGTGACCGGCACGAACGTGCGCGGCGGCAGGTTGTCGTCGATGGGCAACACCGCATCGGTTAGCCCGCGGACCTGCGCCAGCGGCAGCGCCACGTCATTGACGTCGGCGATCGACAGGGTGGGCAGCCCGGCGGTGATCGCCGCGCCAGCAAAGCCGTGATCGGCCACGACCAGCCCGGGCTCCTCGCCGTCCAGCCGCTCGAGCATCGCCGCCATCGCCTCCTCGCGGTGGGTGTGGCGCAGCGACGCGCCGTCGCTGACACACGCCACCCCGTCGAGGTAGCGGATCTCACGCCGGCGACCCTCGTCGGTGTCAAACGCCTGCCCGTCGGCGGGGGTCAGCAGCGCGCAGCCGGCGGCCTGCAGCTCGCGGGCCAGGGCCATGTAGTGGGCCAGCACCCCCGTGGGGTGGCCGGTGGCGATCAATATCGGGACCTGGTGCGCGGCGGCGACCGCCAGGCGCTCCACGTGGCGCTCGAGGCCGGCAACAGTCGCGGCCGGGGCGATCCAGCCGGGGCCCTGCTCGTCGGCGCTGCCGCGCGGATCGGCGCCACACACCGAGCGCACCGCGTCGGCGACCTCGCCGACGGTCGCATCGGCCCACACCTGCAGGCCAAACGTCGCGTCCGGGTCGCCGGCCACCAGCCGCTCGATGTTGGCCCACGTGTTGGCCGGCGTCGTCTGCACCGTGCCGGTCAGGCCCACCGCCGTCAGGTGGGCCCGCAACGGCTCGCGGTCGTCAACGGGTTCAGCGCTCATCTCACGCGTGGCCCTCCAGCAACCCGAAGGCGTGCTGCTTGAGCTTCTCCACGGACTGGCGGGCCTGGCCGCGCAACTCCTCGAGGCGGTCCTGGCGCAGGTCCACCGAGCCCTCCAGGAACTGTTGGGGCGGAGCCGGCATGTCGAAGCGCGACGCGGCCTCCTCGGCCTCGCGCCGCCAGTCCCCGGGCAGCTCGGCCGGCAGGCTCAACCCGGCCAGCTCAGCGAAGTAGATCGCCCAGGCGCGCGGCACCACCGAGGCGATCTGATACCCCCCGCCGCCGGTGGCCACCCAGCGACCCTGCGCGTGGTCGTGGGCCAGGCGCCGCAGCCGCTGAGCGATCCCGACATAGTCGTCGGTGGTCAACATCAGGTGGGCCAGCGAGTCGGTGGCATGGGTGTCACACCCCAGCTGGGTGACCAGCACCTGCGGGCCGAAGGCGTCCAGAGCCTGGCTGACCACGGCGTCGAAGGCCTCCAACCACACCTCGCCGGGAGTGGTGGGTTCCAAGGACACGTTGAGGCTGGTGCCGCGGGCGTCACCCTCGCCGATCTCGTGGGCAAAGCCCGTGCCGGGAAAGAGCGCTTCGCCGGTCTCGTGCAAACTGATGGTCAGCACCCGCGGATCGTCGTAGAACATCTTTTGCACGCCGTCGCCGTGGTGGGTGTCGACGTCGACGTAGGCCACGCGCGTGGCGCCATGACGCAACAGCCAATCGATGGCCAACGCCGGGTCGTTGTAGATACAAAATCCCGACGCGCGGTCGGCCATGGCGTGGTGCAGCCCGCCAGCCGGATTGAACGCGTGGCTCACCCAACCTTCCCACACGGCCTTGGCGGCGGCCACCGAGGCGCCACACACCCTCAGGCTGGCCTCGTGCATGCCCGCAAACGTCGGATTGTCGCCCACGCCCAGGCCGAAGCGGAGGCTGGCACCGGCGTGGGGATCGGAGCTGGCGCGTTTGACGGCCTCGACGTAGCGCTCGTCGTGACGACGCAGCACGTCGTCGTCGGCGAAGGGCTCCAGCGGCAGCGTCGTCACGCCCTCGGCGTCGGTGAGGCCACACGCGCGGATCAGCGATACCGTCAGCTCCACGCGGATCGGCTTGAGCGGATGCGCAGGGCCGAAGTCGTAGTCGAGGCTGTCGTCCTGCCACACCAGCGCCGACGGCGTCTGGGCAGGTGAGGTCATGATCGGGTGGGCTCCCGCGTCGCTGCTTGCGGCCGGGACCAGGCTAAACGCCCAGGCCGCGCCCACACGGCAGCCAGACGGGCTCGCGCGCCACCCATGGCCGCCCTCACCGGCAACAACGCGGCGAGAAGCGACACCTAGCCACGCGGTGTGGCGGTGGGAGGGCGCGCGTTAGCCCCGCGACCCACCGTGGCGGCGCACCTTCTCGTCGTACATGGTGCGGTCGGCGGTCCCCCAGGCCTCGGCCAGGTCCCCTTGGGGCTCGATGCGGGCCATGCCGATCGAGGCTGCGACCCCCGCCCGGGCCAGGGCCTCGCGGATGCGCTGGCCCACCGGGACGCTGCTTTCGGCGCCGACCGCGATCACCGCGAACTCGTCGCCCCCGATGCGCGCCACGACGTCGTTGGTGCGCGACGCCGACATCAGCGTCTCGCCCACATGCCGCAACAACAAGTCCCCGGCGAGGTGGCCGAACGTGTCGTTGTAGGCTTTGAAGTCGTCCAGGTCGATGACCACCAGCACGGCCCCGCGGCCGTCGCGGCGACACCGCTCCGTCTCGGTGTGCAGCGCCTCGCGCCACGCCCGGCGGTTGGCGAGGTGGGTCAGGGGGTCGCGCAGCGACTTGGCCTCGGCGGCCTCGGCGCGCTGCTGCAAAACGCGCAGCGTCGCCCGCACCCGCGTGAGCGTCTCCAACGTGGCCGGATCCCGCGTGGCCGCGGAGAGCTCCTCGACGGCCCGCACCGCATCGTCACCGTCAGGGAATGCCTCAGCCGAGGAGATGCCCTCATCATCGCTGGTCACCCACCCGCCCTCCCTCGGCGAGCCATCCGCTGCCATCGCCCACCTGTCGTCATCATTCCCTCGACAGCCTTCAGCCCTGGGGGGTCGATCCGCTCGCTGAGCGAACCCAGCGCCCTGCAGTCTCCACGCCACGCGCCGCGTGGAGACTGCAGGCCACTCGCATGCGTGCCGTGCTGACCGGCCTCTCGCCTTAACAGCTACGCAGCGTACTCGATCAGGCCGCCAACCCGACAGGAAGCAAGCACCACCGCGAATCAGGCCGCGTTCGCCGAGGCACCCGCCCGCTAGCCTGCAACACTTGGTCAGGCGATCGTAGCCCCTTTTTTTCGCTGGGCAACACTCAGCTCACGCGTGGTGAGCTTTGCCCGCTCGTGTCGCAGCGAGGACGCCCGGCACCGGGCCGGGACCCAGGTCCCGGCCAGGGCCGGTGGCGGCTATTCAGCCGGGTCCGCCGGCTCACAGGGAGCGAGCAACGACGGGAGGTCGAAGGCCACGTCCGCGAGGTGGCCGGCACAGCAACGATGTGCCTCGAGATGGCCGGGAAGCACCTCCTCGGCCGCCGCCTGCAGGGCTTGGACCCGGGCAGTCACGTCCTGTGCGCCGACGTCGGCCAGATCCACGCGCTCGACCACGGCTTCAATGGTCTTTCGGCAGCAGCCAAACACCGGAGTGCTGTCGCGCCACGGCCCCTCGAATTGCTTGATCACAGCCTCAGCGGCGTGAGTCCGCGTGGTCATCGCTCGCTCCGTCTCGTCGGTGGGCGCTGCGATCGATCTCACAATACCCTGCTGTCCCTCTCCTACAACGCTACGGCACGCCTGGCTGTGGTCGCGTCCCCAAAATGCAGGAGTCCGCGGGTGAGCCACGACCCCGCCGCAACAGCTCGCCTCAGCCGGAGGCGAGCTCGCGGCCCCGGTCGCGGGCCGCTTCGATGGCGTTGATCACCGCCGCCCGGACGCTGGCGTCCTCGAGGGTGCGCAGCGCCGAGATCGTCACCCCGCCGGGGGAGGCGACCTCCTCGCGCAGCTGCACCGGCTGACGCCCGCTGTCGCGCAGCATTGTGGCGCTTCCCACCAACATCTGGGTGATCAGCTCGGCGGCGACGTCGCGCGACAGTCCCAGCAGGATGCCGGCATCGATCATCGCCTCAGCGATCATGAACACGTACGCCGGCCCCGAGCCCGACAGGGCCGTGACCGCATCCAAGTGCTCCTCGGGCAGGCGGATGACCCGGCCCACGTGGGACAAGATCTCCGCGGCCAGCTCGACGTCGTCCTGGCGCGCATGGCGCCCGCCGGCCACGGCGCTCATGGCCTGGTCAACCTGCACGGGGGTGTTGGACATGACCCGCACGACCGCAACGCCCTCGGCCAGCTGGGCTTCGATCGCAGACGTCGGCACGCCGGCACACACCGAGATCACGAGCTGGCCCGGGTGGATCGTCTCGCCGATGCCGGCCAGCAGCTCGCGTAGGCTCTGGGGCTTGACCGCCAGCAAAACGACGTCGGCGCCGGCCACGGCCGAGGCCGAGTCGGTGTCGGCATGCACCCCGTAGGTGTCGGCCACCACGCGGGCCCGCTCGGAGTGGCCCACGGTGCAGTGGACCTGCTCGGCGCTCACCCACCCCGAGCGCAGCATCCCGTTGAGCAGCGCCCCGCCCATGCGACCGGTTCCCAGAATCGCCAGCCGTTGCTGCATGCCGGGCAGCCTACTGGCACGCCCCGGCGTGTCACGAACCGACCCGCTTTCCAAGCGAGGGCTGGTCCGTGCGCGCGGCCACAACTGGCTGCGCTGGCGCTTCCACTCGAGGATCGTGCCGGCTGGTCCGTGCGCGCGGTCACAACTGGCCGGGCGCACGGACCAGCCCTTGCGTGTCACCGCTCGCAGCGGCGTCTTGCCGGCGTGGCCCGGCTCTGTCGGGCTCGCCGTCGGCCACTCAGGGCACCGCACCGTCCACCGAGGCACCCAGAATCCCCTGCATGTGCGACAGGGCCCAGCGCTGGGTCTCCCGGGTGGGGTGGCCAGGAGCATCGAAGGTGGCGGTCGCCTCGGCCGAGACCGTCACCGGGATGTCGCGGTTGCGCAAATCGGCGGTGGTGTGCAGCACGCAGATGTCGGTACACACCCCGCAGATGCGCACGTGGTCGATGGCGTGGCGGCTGAGCAGCCCTTCCAGCTCGGTCTCAAACATCGCCGAGTAGCGCCGCTTGCGCAGCAGGTAAGTCAGGTCCCGGTCAAGGAAGCCGGCGAGCTCGTCGACCAGCTGGGCCTCTTTCGTGCCGCGCACGCAGTGCTGGGGAAACACCGCGAACTCGTTGTCGTCGACCTCGTGGGTGTCGGCGGTGAAGATGACCCACTGGCCGGCGTCCACCGCCGCCGCGACCTCGCCGACCACCGGCTCCAGGGCGGTGGCGTTGTCCGCGCTGGCGAGGTTGCCCTGGCGCAGAAAGCCGTTCTGCATGTCTACCACGATCAGTGCGCTGCTCATCGCTGCCCCTGTGTGGCTCGGCTCACCTCACGCGGTCGCGTCGGGCTCACAGCCCGAAGGCGCCACCCCGTGGGGCCTGGCGCCTCACCCGCAGTCTTGCCCTCGCGAGGCCGGCTATGCCCCCCGCGCGACAGCCGGCTGGACCCAGGCTCGGCGCGAGGAGACGGGGTTGCGCGGCGGGCGCACCCGAGCCCGCCAGGCCTGCTCGCGCTGGCCCACCTCAATGGCCACCGGCACCGTGCGCTTGTGCTCGCCGGCCAGCGCTCGTTGCGTTTGCAGCGGTCAGGCGCCGCACTCCGCCGGCGGCAGAGCCCCCTCGCCTGCCGCGCCGCGGCCCCAGCCGACGCGCTCGTAGGCCGCCATCAGGCCGTCGAGAGCCTCGGGCCACGTGTGGCGCGCGGCAGCGCCGCCGCGAACGCCCGCGGGTCGTGCTCGCCGACCAGCGCGCCGGCCCCCGGTCCCACGGCGTGCCGCAGCCCGTCGACGTCGGCGGCCACCACCGGCGTGCCACAAGCCTGGGCCTCCAGGGCCACCAGCCCGAAGGACTCGGTGCGGCTGGGCACAATGACGGCGCGGGCGGCGCGGTACAGCTCAGCGAGCTGGCCGTGGGGCAGCGCGTCGCGCACGGCCACGCGGTCGGCGAGGCCGAGCTCGGCGGCCAGCGACCGCAGCCGCGACGGGTCGGTGGCGCCGACGCCGTTGCCGCTTGCGCCGCCGACGACGACCAAGCGGGCCGGCCGGGCGGGGCGCGGACCCTCGTGCTCGGCGATGGCCGCCAGCGTCCGGACCGCGATGTCGGGGCCCTTCAGCGGCTGTAAGCGGCCGGCGAACAACAACAGCGGCCCCTCGGCGGGGTCGAACGGCAGCGCGGCCGCTTCGGGCGAGCCGGCGGCCCCCGGCGGGTAAAACACGGACGTGTCCACCCCGGGGGGAACGATGCGCCCCCGCGACGACGGCGCGCCGAGGTGGCGGCGCACCCCGTCGCGCTCGCCGGGGCTGGCACACACCACGAGGTCGGCATCGCCGGCAATGCGGCGCTCGGCGATCAGGCGCAGCGGCGGCTCGGGCGCGTCGCCGGGGGCCAGCGTCGCGTTCTTGGTGGCCGCCAGGGTGTGAAACGTATGCACCCACGGCGCGGACAGACGCCGCCGAAGGCGGCGACCCACCCATCCGGCCATCCAGTAATGGGTGTGCAACACCTCCAGTTGGTTGGCCGCAGGGTGCTGGGCCAGGCCGAAGGCGAAGGCGCACAGGTGGCTGGCCAGGTCGTCCTTGGCCGCCTGCGGTGGGCCCGCCGAGAGATGATGCACGCGATAGCCCCCCTGCGGGGCGAGCTGGCTGCCGGCGGGGTGGGCCTCGTCGGCCCGGGTGAACACCTCCACCTCCACGCCCCGGCTGGCAAGGCCCCGCGCCAGGGCGTCGAGGGTGACGTTGAGCCCGCCCCCGTCACCCGTGCCGGGCTGGGCCAACGGGCAGGTGTGGGCCGAGACCAACCCGACGCGGGGTGGCTGGGCCGCATCGGGCGAGCGTGTCGCCACCTGGGCGCCGTCGACCGTCAGCGCAGGCCTCCTTGGCCGGGCATGGTGGTGGTGCGCGGCAGCGTCCGGCTCAAAGTCCGGCCACCTGTTCGCACGGGGCACAGCGCCGCATGGTAGCCAGCCCGAGGTGGCCCCGCCCCCGCCGCCGACGCAGCGGGGGCGAGGCGGGCACGCACCGGCGGCCGAAACGCGCTCAGCCCGCCGCGCTCCCGGCGACCGCCGCGGGCTGAGCGAAGTGGCTTCAGCTCGCGGCGGGGTCGTCGTCGCTGGAGCTCGACTGCGAGCCCGCCGACTGCTGGCTTGACGACGCCGACCCCGAGGACGCCGACTCCGACGACGCCGCCTTCGAGCCTGAGCGCCTCGAGGCAGCCGAGCCCGAGCCCTGCGAGGAGCCGCCGGCGGTATCCGAGCCTGCGCTGTGGGCGGCGCTGGCGGGCTTGCCCTCGTCGTGGGCCAGCTTCTCGCCGGCAGTGTCGACTGCCTCGGTCGAGCGCCCCACCGCCTTGCGCACGCTGGTGGCGGCCCCCTTGAGTTGCGAGCGGGCGGTGCTGGTCTGGGCCAGCGCGTTGCGGGTGGCGCGGTCGCGGGTGATCGACTGGACCACGCCACGTCCGCGGCCGGCGAGCTGGTCGAACTCGCCGGCGACGTCGCTGGCCAACCCGTCCATGCGCTGGCGCAGCTGCGACGGCCTGACCAGCGACTTGGCCCGGGTCCCCGCGGTGTCCACCAGCCCGGTTACCTGCTGACGCCGCTGCTGTACCGCGTCGGGGGTTTGGCGGGCGCGGTGACGCCACGAGCGCAGCAGCGACACGCCCCGGTCGATGGAGCCGACCGCGGCGTAGGCGCTGTCGGCCAGCAGCGTCTGTGGGCTGCGGCCGGTCTGCTGGGTCGCTTGCTCGGCCTCCTGGGTCGTGGTGGCCTGGTCGCCGGCGTCGCGCGCGGTCTGGCCGGTGGTGGTGGTCTCGCTCTCAGCGCTGGTGTTCGATGTCATCGTCGGCCTCCTCACGAAGCGACACGTTCACGGAAATCGCCGCGGTCAGCGCCAGACGCCCCGACGCGGCGAGCGACGCACGCACCCGAGGGCACGCCGCCGGGATCAGCGTTGCCGGGAGCCGGACGGCAAGTCGGGAGCCGAGCCCCCGGCGGGGTTGTCGACAGACGTCCCCGAGCGCAGCGACTCGTAGACCTCCAGCAGCACGCGCTTTTGTGGCTCGGTGAGCTCGCGGTCGGTGCTGATGCGCTGTGCCAGGTCGTCGCTGTGTTCCTCGAGGATCCCTGCCTGGACGTACAGGGTCTCGGCGCTGATGCGCAACGCCTGAGCCACGCGCTGCAGGATCTCGGCCGAGGGCTTGCGCAAGCCGCGTTCGATCTGGGACAGGTACGGGTTGGAGATCCCCGCCTTGGCCGCCAGGCCACGCAGCGACATCTCAGCGTTGCTGCGCTGCTCGCGGATGAACGCGCCCAACTCACGCAACCTGGCGGTCGCGCCGTCCTTGGGCTCCACGACACCCTCCAGAGGGCCTGCGGTCAGCGCCAAACGCAGAGTCCGCGCCATCTTACCGCATGGCTTGCTGGCACAAGCACCTCGCAAGGCCCCGCTCGCGCCGGCTTTCGCCGCGCCTGCCTGTGGTGGGCACCGGGCATGCGACGCCCCGGGCCACAAGCCATCTATTCCGTCAACGTTGCCCGACCCCCGCGATCGCCGGGTCCAGCGCGTCGGTCAGACGCAGCGAGCCATGACCGACCCCGCCGCCCAGCACCAGCGGATGGTGCGCCTCGGCGGGCACGGCCACACCCGCGGCCGCCAGGACAGCGGCCACCAGCGGCCCCGTGGCCCGGGACGCGCCGTCGAGGACCTTGACGGCCACGCCCACGCC
This sequence comes from Actinobacteria bacterium QS_8_72_14, assembly GCA_003021615.1. Taxonomy (GTDB): domain Bacteria; phylum Actinomycetota; class Nitriliruptoria; order Euzebyales; family Egibacteraceae; genus QS-5-72-10. The sequence continues at coordinate 1,895 of PXPH01000007.1, read as the reverse complement.
GGGCGCCCCATCGCCGTCGTCGTCGACGCCGGCGACCAGCACCCCCTCGGCGCCTCGTTTGGCCACCACCCGGGGATCGGCGCGCATCAGGGCGGTGTCGACAGCGCCGTCGCCGCCGACGAGCTCGGGGTGGGCCCGCATCGCCGCAGCCACCTGGGCCAGCGCCGCATCGTCGACCTCCGAGGCGGTGGCCGTGCGCGCGGCCATCCTGGCCAGGCCGGCCAGCGACAGTCGCCACGCCGGCGCCCCGCAGCCGTCCACGCCCGGACCCCCCGGCGCCTGGTCGGCCAGGCCCGCCAGACGCTGGCGCACCGCCTGCTGCACCGGCGCCTCGGGGTTCAGAGATCGGGCGGGGTCGCCGTCGGCGGCGACGCCGGCCAGCAGCATCAGCGCGTGCGTGCCCGAGCAGTTGTGGGCCAGGGGCGTGCGCGCCCCGCCCTCCAGGGGCACGGCCGCCGGGCAGGCCAGCGCCGTCTCGTCCAGCCCGGCCAGGGCCAGCACGTGGGCCGCCTGGCGAGCCGGGCCCGGCGCCGCCGGTCAGCACATCCAGGCAGGCGGCGGCTTGGGCAGGCTTGACAGCCGAGCGGGGATACACCGGCTGAGCCACACCACCCACACCGGCGATCAGCCGACCAGCGGGGTCGGTGACGGCCAGCACGGCCCGATGGACGGACTCCACGACGCCATCACGGACCACCTCGACCGCCCGAGGTCCCTCCGGGCCGGCCAGCAGCCCCGCGGCAGGGGCGGGGTCAGCCTGGCTCACCGTCGTGGCGCCGGTGCGGCGACGCTGCAACGTCATCGGGCTCGTCGCAGCCCTCGGCCACCCCCGGCGGCGCACCCTCCCCGCCGCGGTAGCGCGCGATCAGCGCTTGCTGCAGCCGGTCCAGGTGGCCCTGGACCACCGCGCGCATCTCCGAGACTCGCCGCTCCTCGGCGCGCAGCTGCTCGACGACATCGTCGAGCTCGGCGTCGAGCAAGTCGGGCACCCGCGCCAGGGTGCCGTCGACGGCCAGGCGGTCCTCGCGCCGGCGCATCTGGTGCTCGGGCGGCTCGATGCGCAGCGCCCGAGCCTGCCGAGGGGCGGCCGGCGGCGAGTCGGCCAGCAGCTGGGGCAGCGCGTCGACGAGGCTGCCAGCCTCGCTTTCGCCGCGCCGGCGCGCCTGCTCGGCGCGCGCGATGTCCAGACGCGCCTGCAGCATGCGCCGCAGGTAGCTCAGCTGGCTCTCCTCGGCGGCGCACTCGTCGCGACGCGCTCGCACGTCCTCGACCTCCAACGTCGCCAGGTCGTCGAGATAGCCCTCGGCGGTGATGCGATCGAGGCGGCGTCGCGCGGGGCGCTGCCCGGCCTCGTCGGTCATCGTCGCTCCAGTGCGCGCACACTCATCGACACAGCGTCGACGCCAGCGGGAAGGGGTTCACCGCCTCGCCGTCTCCGGGATGATACTGCCAATGCAGGTGTGATGGCGTCGAGCGAGCGTTGCCCGAATTGCCGGTGTCGGCAATGTGCTGGCCCGCCGCGACGCGCTGGCCGCCGCTGACGTGGGCCGCCGCCAGGTGCGCGTAGTAGTAGCGGTCACCGCGGTCGTCGACGAGGTCGATCGCCAACCCGCCCAGGTTGTTGCGCCACACGCGGCGCACGGTGGCGTCGGCCACGGCCAAAATCGGCCTGCCCCGCGACGCGAAGATGTCCACGCCCTTATGCGCCCGCCCGCCGGAGCGTGACCTGTCGCGTCTCCAGGGGCGTCCCGTAGTAGGCTCGAAGGAGTTCCGCCTCGCCCTCGAAGCCCGTCTCGACGGTGCGGACCGGGACCGAGCGTCGGACTGGACGACCCACGAAGACAGGGCACAGGGGCCGGGCGGTCCCTCAGACGAACTGTTCGAACTCGTCGAGG
>PXPH01000006.1 GCA_003021615.1 Actinobacteria bacterium QS_8_72_14 | reverse complement strand
CCCCCGCCGCAGTGGAGCCTGCCCGAGGAAGCCCATCAGGCCGCGGTGCGCCGGGCCCAGGCGTGGATCGCCGCCGGCGATTGCTACCAGATCAACCTCACCGCCCAGGCCTCGGCGCCGTGGCCTGCCTCGGGCGAGGCGCTGGCCCGAGCCCTGTGGCACACGAGCCCGGCGGCACACGCCGCGTTCCTGCAGCTGCCCGGCGGCGTGGAGGTCGTCTCGATCTCACCGGAGACGTTGCTGCGCGTGCGCGGGCGCACTGCCGCCGTGCGCCCGATCAAGGGGACCCGTCCTCGTCGCGCCGACCCGGCCGCCGACACCACCCAAGCGCGGATGCTGCGAGCGTCGGCCAAGGACGCCGCCGAGCACGTGATGATCGTCGACCTCGAGCGCAACGACCTCGGGCGGGTGTGCCGCAGCGGCACCGTGCGCGTGCCCCACCTCGCCGCGCTGGAGGCCCATCCCAGCGTGTGGCACCTGACCAGCACCGTGACCGGTGAGCTGGCCGCCCGAGTGGGCATGGCCGAGCTCGTGGCCGCGACGTTCCCCGCCGCGTCGGTGGTCGGCGCGCCCAAGCGGAGGGCCTGGCAGCGCGCCAGCCAGCTCGAGCCGGTGCGGCGCGGGGTGTACTGCGGCGCCATCGGCGCCATCACCCCCCGTGGAGCGGATCTGTCCGTGGCCATCCGCACCGCGGTGGCCCATGGGGGCTGGGCCTCCTACGGGGCTGGCGGGGGCATCGTGGCCGACTCGGACCCCGACGCCGAGCGCCAAGAGGCGGTCGACAAGGCCAAGCCGTTCCTCGACGCCGTCGCTTGTGCGCCGATGGGCCGGGCATTGTCGTAGACTGCCCTGCGATGAGCGCGAGCGTCCCAGCGGGAGTCAGCGGGCCAGACCCCCCACCGGTTCGGTGATGGCCGTTCTGTCGCCTGCGGCTCAGACCGGGTTCATCTCGCGTTCACCTTGTCCGCGCATGCTGGTCCGGGATCCGGGAAGGTCCCTTCCCTGCAAGGAGTGACGATGCAGCAGTCGCGCGCCGAGACGGGCACCCCCATTCCCGCCCCCGCCCCGGCGGCCGCCCCCGCTGGCGAGCCCGCACCGACCGGCGCGACCGAGATCTTCCAGCTTCGGGGCCTGACCTGTCGCTACGGCGGCTTCACCGCGGTCCGCGACATCTCCTTGGACATCCAGCGCAACGAGATCACGGCGATCATCGGGCCCAGCGGCTGCGGCAAGTCCACGCTGCTGCGGTGCCTCAACCGGATGAACGACCTAGTCGAGGGCACCCGGGTCACCGGCGAGGTGATCTACAACGGCGAGGACATCTACGCGCCCCACATCGACCCGGTAGAGGTCCGCCGCCGCATCGGGATGGTCTTCCAGGAGCCCAACCCCTTTCCGAAGTCCATCTACGACAACGTGGCCTTCGGCCCAAAGCTCGAGGGCCACCGGTCCGACCTCGACGACATCGTGGAGTCGTCGCTGCGCCAGGCGGCCCTGTGGGACGAGGTCAAGGGCAAGCTGAAGCAGAGCGCGTTGTCGCTGTCCGGCGGACAGCAGCAGCGGCTGTGCATCGCCCGTGCGCTGGCCGTCGAGCCCGACGTGATCCTCATGGACGAGCCCGCTAGCGCCCTCGACCCGATCGCGACGCTGCGCATCGAGGATCTCATGGAGGAGCTGAAGCGCTCCTACTCGATCGTGATCGTCACCCACAACATGCAGCAGGCGGCGCGCATCTCCGACAAGACGGCGTTCGTCACGGTGCGCGTCGAGAACGAGACCGACGAGCGCACCGGCGAGCTGGTCGAGTTCGACGACACGACGCGCATCTTCACCGCGGCCGCCGACCAGCGCACCGAGGACTACGTCACCGGGCGCTTCGGCTGACGCGGCGACGCCGTCGATGCGCCACCACCGTTCGACGCGGCGCCCAAAGGCTTCTCTGCCCGTTCATCAGGTGTTCACCACCCCGTCGGAACGCGTGCACCCACCCTTCCTAGGGTCCTCGTCGCGTCAAAGACGACGCGCTGTGACCTCTGAGGTTCCCATCCAAAAGGAGCAAGCGTGGGCAAGTTCCGTTCTGTGGCGGCGGTGGCGGCCGTCGCCCTGCTCGCGACGGCGTGTGGCAACGCCCCGGGCGATCAGGCCAGCACCTCCCAGTCCGATGGCAACGCCGCTTCCGCCCCTGACGACGGCTCCGCGGACGCCGGTGGCGAGCCCTCCGGTTCCATCGCCATCGACGGCTCTTCGACCGTGGGGCCCCTGACCGACGCCGTGGCTCAGCGCTACGCGCCAGAGGCCCCCAACGTGACGGTGAACCTGTCCATCTCGGGCACCGGCGGCGGTTTTGAGCGCTTCTGCAACACCGGCGACACCCACATCTCCAACGCCTCGCGCCCGATCAAGGATGCCGAGGCCCAGACGTGCGAGGACAACGGCATCGACTACATCGAGGTGCGCGTGGCCACCGACGCGCTGACCATGGTCACCCACCCCGAGACCGAGTTCGTCAGCTGTCTCACCCAGGACGAGGTCGTCGACATCTGGGGCCCCGACGGCGCCGACAACTGGAGCCAGGTGCGTGACGGCTTCCCGGATCAAAAGCTAGCGGTCTTCGCGCCCGGCAGCGACTCGGGGACCTACGACTTCTTCAACGAGACCGTGCTAGAGCCCAACGACATCAACCAGCCGCGCCAGGACTACAACGCCTCCGAGGACGACAACGTCATCGCCCAGGGCATCATCGGCACCCCGGGCTCGTGGGGCTACTTTGGCTACGCCTACTACCAGCAGAACACCGACCGGCTCACGGCCCTGGCCTACGACGCCGGCGACGGCTGCGTCGAGCCCAGCGCGGAGACCGCCCAGGACGACAGCTACAAGCTGGCGCGCCCGCTGTTCATCTACGTCAAAAAGTCGGCGCTTGCCGACGAGCACGTCGCCGACTTCGTGAACTTCTACCTGGACAACGTCGACGCCGTGGTCGGCGAGGTCGGCTACATCGCCGCCTCCCAAGAGGAGCTCGACCAGGCCCGCCAGAAGGTCGCCGACGCCATCGAGGCGGCTGAATGAGCAGCTACCCCGGCTCGCCCGGCGGCGCTCGCGGGGTGCCTCCGGCCGACGCCGGAGGCCCCGGGGGGCCGCGCCCGCTGGGCCGAGCGCGCACACGGCCCGGCGAGCAAGCGGTGCTGTGGCTGCTGTGGCTGTGCGCCACGATCTCGATCGTTACCACGATCGGGATCGTGGCCGTGCTCGTGTTCGAGAGCATCCCGTTCTTTGCCAACGTCGACGTCGCCGCCTTCGTCACCGGCACGGAGTGGTATCCGTTCGCCGAGCCCGGCACGGAGGCGTTCAGCACCGGCGTTTTGCCGCTGGTCAAGGGCACGCTGGTGGTTACCGCCATCGCGCTGGCCGTCGCCGTGCCGCTGGGGTTGGCGGCGGCCGTCTACCTCTCCGAGTACGCCCCCTCGAAGGTGCGCCAGGCCGTCAAGCCGGCGCTGGAGGTCCTGGCGGGTGTGCCCACGGTGGTGTTGGGCTACTTCGCGCTGACGTTCATGACGCCGCTGCTGCGCAGCCTGCTGGGCGCGGAGACGGTGCAGATCTTCAACGCCGCCAGCGCCGGCATCGTGATGGGCTTCATGATCGTGCCGATCGTGGCGTCGCTGTCCGAGGACGCCCTCAACGCGGTGCCCCAGGCCCTGCGCCAGGGTGCCTACGCGCTGGGCGCGACCAAGCGGGTGGCGATCCTGCGCGTGGTCGTCCCGGCGGCGCTGTCGGGCATCGTCGCGGCGGTGATCCTGGCGATGGGGCGGGCGCTGGGCGAGACGATGATCGTCACCATCGCCGCGGGCAACCTGCCCACCATGACGCTGGACATCTTCGCGCAGGGCCAGCCGATGACCGGGTTCATCGCCCAGACCGTCGCCGGCGAGAGCCCGCGCGGCAGCGTCGTCTACCAGTCGCTGTTCGCCGTGGGGGCGGTGCTGTTCGCCATGACGTTCCTGGCCAACTCGGTGGCCCAGTGGGTCGTGCGACGCTTTCGGCAGGTGTACTGAATGGGGCTGGGCACACCGGAGAAGAGCGCGCAGCAGGTTACGTCGGACATGGCCGCCCCCCGCGGGCGGGCGCTCATCGAGCGGCCGTTCCAGTGGGCGCTGCTGGGGGCGACGCTGCTGGCCTTGGCGCTGCTCGCCGCATTGCTGGCCGACGTCCTCATCGACGGGGCCGGGCGGCTGAGCTGGGACTTCTTTACCGACTACTCCGACAGCCTCGATCCGGCCGAGACGGGGATCCGCACCGGCCTGACCGGCACCATGTCGCTGATGGTGCTGACCGCCGCGATCTCCTTTCCCATCGGGGTGGGCGCGGCCGTCTACCTCGAGGAGTACGCCTCCGACAACCGCTTCACCCGGTTGCTGCAGCTCAACATCGCCAACCTCGCGGGCGTGCCCTCGGTGGTGTACGGGCTGCTGACGCTGTCGGCGTTCGTCTACGTGCTGGGCTTTGGCCGCAGCCTCTTGGCCGGCGCCATGGCCCTGAGCCTGCTGATCCTGCCGATCATCATCGTGGCGTCGCGCGAGGCGCTGCGGGCGGTGCCACAGTCGATCCGCAACGGGGCGCTGGCGCTGGGGGCCACCCCGCTGCAGGTGACCTCCAGACAAGTGCTGCCCATCGCGCTACCGGGCATTTTGACCGGCACGATCCTGGCGCTGTCGCGCGCCATCGGCGAGTCCGCGCCGATTTTGGTGGTGGGGGCGGTGTTCAGCCGCCGCGCGGACACGTGGCCGTGGGAGCTCTTCGAGCCCTTCGGGGCGCTGCCCATCCAGATCTTTAACTTCGTTCGCCAGCCCGAGCCCGGGTTTCAGATCGAGGCGGCCTCGGCGGGCATCCTCGTGCTGCTGGCGCTGCTGCTGACCATGAACGCGGTGGCCATCTTCCTGCGCAACCGTTACCAGAAGCGCTTCTGACCCGGCAACGCTGGCCCGGCTGGCCTCACAGTCACCCTCCCTGCCGGGCTCGACGCGGTGGGAGTCATGCTGGTTCGGCCTGACACACAGGACGTGCGCCTCATCGGGCTGTACACCGGGCGGGTGGTGGCCCTGGCCGGGCTTGTGATGGTGATCCCCGCCGTGGTGGGGTGGCTACGGGGCGAGCCTCACGACGCGTTGGGCTTCGTCATCGGCGCCTCGCTGGCGGTGATCATCGGCCAGGCCGCAGAGCTCGCCCTGCGCACCCGAGCGCAGCTGCAGGGCTCACACGCCCTGGCGGTAGTGGCGCTGTCCTGGCTGGGGGTGGCCTTCGTGGGGGCAGTCCCGCTGTTCCTGTCGGGCCATTACGCGACGTTTCTGGACGCGTACTTCGATGCGATGAGCGGCTTTGCCACCGCGGGGCTGGCGGTGATCAACGACCTGGATCACACCAGCGACGCGGTGAACCTGTGGCGTCACCTGATGCAGTTCATGGGCGGTCAGGGCCTGGTGCTGGTGGCCCTGACGATATTCGGGGGCGCGGGGCTGACCGGGCTTTACTTCGGCGAGGGCCGAGAGGAGCGCATCCTGCCTAACGTGCGCAACAGCGCTCGGTTCATCTGGCGCGTGGCGCTGGCTTGGGGCGTGCTGGGCACGGGAGCCTTCTGGATCACCTTCTGGTCACTGGGCCTGCCGCCGCTGAAAGCGGGGCTGCAAGCGGTGATGATGTTCATGGCCGCGTTCGACACCGGCGGCTTCTCCCCCACCAGCGCCAGCCTGGGCTTCTACCAGTCGGCCGTGGCCGAGACGATCGCCGCCGTGCTGATGCTGGCCGGCACGCTGTCGTTCGCGCTGCATCGCGTGCTGCTGTACCGGCGCAGCCTGAAGCCCCTGTGGCGAAACACCGAAGTGCGGTTTTTGGCCGCCACGCTGGGGATCTTGACGGCCCTGACCCTGGTGGGCCTGGGCCGCTTCGAGGTATATCCCGACACCGTCGAGGTGGTGCGCCGCGGCGGCTTCCAGCTGCTGTCAGCTCACACCGGCACCGGCTTTAACACCGTCTCGAGCCCGCAGCTGCTGACCGACTGGGGCACCCTGGCACCAGCCGCGCTGGTGGTGGCCATGGCTCTGGGCGGCATGGCCGGGTCCACTACCGGCGGGGTCAAGTCGCTGCGTGTTGCGGTGGCCAGCAAGGCCCTGGTGGGCGACATCCGCCGGACGCTGTCGCCGGCAGGCGCACAGGTGCGCACCGCCTATCAGGCCACCACCGGGCGCACGTTGCTCACCGCCGACCTCGCCCGCGGCGCGGTCGTGATCATCGTGCTGTACCTGCTGTTGTACGGCGCCGGCGCGCTCGTGGGGCTGTTCTACGGCTACACCTTGCAGCAGGCCCTGTTCGAGAGCACCAGCGCCGCGGCCGCGGTGGGGCTCAGCGTCGGCGTGGTCGGCCCCGACCTCGAGACGCCGCTGAAGGTCGTCTACATCGCCCAGATGTGGATCGGCCGCCTGGAGTTTTTGGCCGTCTTCGTGCTGTTGGGCTACGCCTGGTCGCTGCTGCGGGGTCGTTGATGAGCGCCGAGCCACACCCACGCCCCGTGCGTTGGCCCACAGCCGTCATGGTCGCGGCGGTTGTCGCTGCGGGAGCCGTCGCCAGCGCCGCCGGCCTCGACCAGCTTTTGGCGACGACCCAACGCGAGCCGGACCAGGCGGTCGTCGAGCGCCCCGGCGACCGCCTGACCCTGACTGAGGGCGATTGCCCCACCCGGGCGCCCGGCGATGAGCCCGTGGCGGTGACCTCCGCGGTGTTGACGCAGTGCCCGCGCCTGCTCGCCGACCGGCCAGTGACCTACCGCGGCGAAGCCGTCCGGGGCATCATCGACCAGGGCCGCCACGCCTGGCTGCAGGTCAACGACGGCCCCTACGCGCTCGATCGCGGTCCACTTCCGGCCAGCCGCACGACGGCCGGCACCAACGCCGGCGTCGCCGTGCGCATCCCCTCCGCCCGGGCGGGGAGCATCGACACCGTCGGTGACGCCCGCCATCACGGCGCCATCATCGAGGTCACCGGGCGGTGGCAGGTCAGCAACGCCGGCGACGCCGGCGGCGCCGCCATTCGCGCCGAGCGCGTCGACGTCATCCAACCCGGCCACCGCCTCGACCCACCTCGTAGCCCGCTGCGGACGTGGGCCGCCGTCGCCGCCGCCGGCTTGGCCCTGACCCTGACCGGGGCGGCCTGGTGGCGACGTCGATAGCCCGCCCCAGCGCACGCGGTCGCACACGCGCGCCGCTGGGGCTGGGCCACGCCGGGGCCTCACCAGGCCAGCCAAGCCTGCCGGGCCAGCGTGCTCACGTCGTTGGCCTGCACGCCGGCCTCGGACACCGTGTACAACGTGTCGCCGACCACCAGCGACCGGGTGATGGCCGCCGGGCGGCCCTGCGTGGCCGGGTGGGTGACGCGGCCACGCTCGGCGATGCCGTCGGCGCCGAGCTCGTAGGCGATCGCCCCCACGAAGCCCTCTGCCGGCTGTGGCGGTGAGGTTTGCGCCGAGCCATCGCGCTCAGGCTCGACCCGCGGCTCCTCCATCGGTTCCACCGGCCGGGGCCGCTGCTGGACCGGGATGACCGTCAGGTCGTCGGCGGGCCAGTGCAGCAGCGCCCGGTGGTCGTCCTCCACGCGGCTGTGGGCGTGGGCCAGGGTCGTCTTGGCCAGCCGCGTGGGCTCAGACAGGTCGCTGACGTCGAAGACCGACACCTGGGTTCCCCGGGTGCGCCCGGTCTTGTCGGCGTCCTGGCCCACCCCCAGCAGCAGGTCGTCGCCGATAGGGTGCAGATACGAGGAGTAGCCCAGGATCTTGAGCTCGCCGCGCACCCGCGGATTGGCGGGATCGGACAGGTCCACGGTGTACAGCGGGTCGGTCCGGCGAAACGTCACGACGTAGCCGATGTCGCCGCTGTAGCGCACCGCGTAGATCCGCTCGCCCTTGCCCAGGCCCGTCACGGCCCCCACCTGCTCGAGCTGGCCGCCGTCGCGGCGCAGCACCCGCACCGCGCTCTCCGATGCCGGGGCGCCGTCGCGGCGACCCCGCGGCTCGCCCTGGGTGGTGGCCACCCGCAGGTGCCCGTCGTGCTCCGACAGCGCCCACTGGTTGAGCAGCCGGCCCGGCACCTGCCCGGAGGCCGCGTAGGAGGCGGGGGTCTCGGCCAGCGAGAACTGGTGGATCTGAGTGGTCGCCTGCTGGGGGCTGGGGGTGTCCTCGCGCTCGCGGGCGCGGTCGCTGTCCTGCTGGGTGGCCACGTACAGGTTCGACGGGGAGGCGTAGACAGTCTCGCCGGCGCCGACCACCGCGCTGGCCTCGGCCGAGCCCAGCCCGTCGTCGACGTCGACGGTGACCGCCGCCGCCAATCCCAGCCCGGAGAACGACTGGGGGCGGTGGACGTCGTCGCAGTCCAGCAGCAGGCGCTCGGACGCGGCGCCGTCGGCGTCGGTGCGCACGGCGTACGGAAGCCAGTTGTCGACCTCGGAGTTGCGCAGGATCTCCTCGTTGCGCTGGGTCGCCGCGCGCTCGGCGCGCAACCCCGTGCCCTCGGGCGTGGTGAAGTCGAGCCCGACGGGGGCTTGGGTGCGCACCACCACGTGGGCGTTGCCCTCGACCATGCGCGCCGACACGTAGGCCCCGTCGAACTGCATCGTCTCGGCGATCGTCGGCTCATCGGCGAGCTCGACCAGGGTCAGCGTGCTCACCTCGCCGTGACGCCGCGGGGGCGCGACCTCGTCGCTGGACTCGACGCCAGCGCTGAGCTCGGACAGCGGCTGGGCCGTGTCGTGGCCCCGGGTGAGCACCAGCGCCCGGTCGCCGGCCAACAGGATCTCGTGGCGGCCCTCGGGCAGGCCCACCTCGCCGACGCGCTGAGGCGAGCCACCGGTCACGTCGAGCACGTGGAGCCGCTCGTTTTGCACCGCCAGCAGCCGCTGCCCGTCGGTCTTGACCACGTCGGGCTCGTCGACGCCGGCCTCCTGGATGTTGGTGCCCGAGTAGTCCGACCCCTGGACCGGCTCTTGTGACCCACCGCCGTCCGCAGCGCCGCCGGGGGCGGGGGCCGCCGACTCGGCCGCATCGCCTTCGCTCTGGGGCTGTCCGGCGTCCTCGGTCTCCTCTGGGCCGTCCAGGTGGCGGGCGGGGCCGCCGTCCAGCCCGTAGGGCCCGACCATCTCCACAGCGTGGCCCACGAAGTAGTCCCGCAGCTGCCCGCACTCCTCGAACGATGTCAGCGTCGCCGCGTGTGCCGTGTCACCCGAGCCGCCGGTACACGCCGCCGCCGCCAGGGCCAGCGCCGCCAGCGCCGCCACCCATTGCGCCGTGCGTTGCATCGTCGCCTCCCCGAAGCCGTCCTCGCGGTTCTCCCGGTTGGACGACAACGTGGCGGTGACGGTTCCACGCCCCAGCCCGGCGACACGCGCGGTTTCTCCCGAACGGCGTCCCGGCCGCCTGGGTTATCCCCCCAGCCCCTCCAAGCGCAGCGTCGAGGTCACCTTGTACGTGCGGTTGACCGCCAGCTGCACGGCCGTGATCTCCTCCACGGGCCGGCTTAACCGCAGCGGGCCAACGTCGACTGGGCGCAGCGCGGAGACCTCGGCGGCAAGCGCGGCGATCTGCTGGCGCGCCACCGGGTCGTCGCCGGTGATGAGCACGTCGCCGGTCACCGGCACCGGCGCGTCCAGCAGCGCCCCGGCGGCGATGTTCTGAAAGGCGCCGATCACCCGGGCGGTGGGACCCGCCAGGCGCTGGACGAGCTGGGCCGCCGAGCCGTCGACGACCGCGTGCGGATAGGGGCCGTCGCCGTCCATGCCCAGCGCGTTGACACAGGACACCACCACGCGGTCCGCCAGGCGGGACGCCAGCGGCGCCAGGGCCGCCTCCAGGCCGTCGAAGGGCACGGCCACGACCACGATGTCGCACTCGGTGCAGGCGGCGTAGTCGCCGCTGGCGACCTCGCCGACGGCCGGCGGTGACATCGCGGCGGCCGTGGCCTTTTCCAGGTCCTCGCTGAGCTGCTCGGCTCCTTGGGCGGCGCGCTCCGCGTCGCGTGACCCCACCCGCACGGGATGGCCGGCCAGGGCCAGGCGAAGCGCCAGGCCACGCCCCTGCTTGCCGGTCGCGCCCATGATCCCGATGGATTGCATGCGGTCCTTTCCAGGGTTGCCCGCCGTGAGCGCCCGCCCGTGGCGGGCAGCCCGGCTCACGCCATCCCGGCCTGCTCCTGCTCGGAGGGCGCCTCGGCCGCCTCGGGCGAGCCCTGCTCGGCCTCGACCTCGGTCTCGGTGTCGCGGCGCATGGCGTCGCCCATGTCCACGCTGTGCGCCGGCGTCACGGCGTCGCCGCGCAGCATGAGCTGCTCCTCGGGGCCCACGGCGTCGCGCACTGCTTTCAGGGCCTCCTCGCCGCTGAGAGCCTCCCGCTCCACCAGCAGTCGCACCATCGCGTCCAACCCGGGCCGCAGGCGCTCGAAATCACGGCACACCGCGTCGAGCGCGTCGTTGAGGATCTCACGGACCTCCTCGTCGATGAGCTCGGCGGTGCGGTCCGAGTGCTCCTGCTGACGCGCGAGGTCCTCGCCGAGAAACACCTGCTGGTCGTCGCCATAGCCCACGGGTCCCAGCTTGCCCATGCCGTACTCGCGCACCACCGCCCGCGCCAGCCGGGTGGCTTGCACCAGGGCGGCGCGCCCGCCGAGCATGACCCGCAGGCGCGCGTCGAGGTAGCTGCGCAGATAGATGTGCTGCTCGTCGGTGGGCAGCTGGGTCGTCACTCCCAGGGCCTGGCCGACCGGGAGCACGCTGACCTTGTAGACCGGATCGGCCTCTGACTCGAGGAACGCCGCCAGGGCGTGGCCGCCCTCGTGGTAGGCCACTGTCTCCTTCTCGCTCTCGTCCAAGGCCAGGCTCGCGCGCTCCCGGCCGATCGTGACGCGCTCCCTGGCGGCCTCGAGGTCGGCCATCTCCACGACGTCGCTGCCGCGCCGCACCGCGATCAGGGCGGCCTCGTTGACCATGTTCTTGAGGTCGGCGCCGGCCATGCCCGGCGTCGCACGGGCCACCACCGACAGGTCGACGTCGTCGCCGATGGGCTTGCCCTTGGTGTGGACCTGCAGGATCTCGGTGCGCTCGTCGATGGTCGGCAGCGGCACGACGATCTGGCGGTCGAAGCGCCCCGGGCGCTGCAGCGCCGGGTCCAGCACGTCGGGGCGGTTGGTGGCGCCCATCAGCACGATGCCCTCCGAGCCCTCGAACCCGTCGATCTCGCCCAGCAACTGGTTGAGGGTTTGCTCGCGCTCGTCGTGGCCACCGCCCATGCCGGCGCCGCGCTTGCGCCCGATGGAGTCGAGCTCGTCAATGAAGATGATGCACGGGGCGTTCTGGCGGGCGGTCTTGAACAAATCGCGCACCCGGGAGGCGCCCACGCCCACGAACATCTCCATGAAGTCCGAGCCGGTCACGGTGATGAACGGCACCCCCGCCTCGCCGGCCACGGCCCGAGCCAGCAGCGTCTTGCCGGTGCCCGGCGGACCGACCATGAGCATGCCCTTGGGCACCTCGGCGCCGGCCTTGCGGAACTTGTCGGGGTCCGACAGGAAGGCCACGACCTCCTTGGTCTCCTGCTTGACCTCCTCGTAGCCGGCCACGTCGTCGAAGCGCGTGTCGGGCTCGTGGGGCTTGTGCAGCTTGGCCTGGGACTTGCCGATCTTGCCGATCTGGCCCATCTGGCCGCGGGCCTGGCGGCTCATGTACCAAAAGAACAGCACGAACAGCCCCAGCACGAACAGCCAGATCAGCAGCAACCGGCCAAAGCCGTCGGAGGGCTCCTCGGCGCTGATCGTGACGTCGTTGTCGGCCAACAGCTGCTCGACGCGCCCGTCCCCGCCGACCACCGACTCGTTGGGCAGCGTGGTAGAGAACGCGTCGCCTTTTTCATAGCTCGTGTCGTCGATCGAGCCGGCCTGGGCGAACTCGCCTTCCACGGACTGGCCCGTTATGGTCACCGACTCGACCTGGCCGCCCTTGACGAGCTCCTTGAACTCGGGGTGGTAGGAGACCTCCGTGGCATTGGAGGTGAAAAAGCCGCTGAAGACCGCCACCAAAATGAGCACCAGGACGACGGCGACGAGCAATCGGATCTGGGTCTGGCGATCCACGCAGCGGTCCTTGCCGGTCGGGTGCTGTGGCGGCGCGCAGACGCCACCTCCAGGCCACCGTATCCCCCGCGGGCCGGGCCGACCGCACCCCAGCGCGGCCACGCTATCGGTGCGTTGCACGGCGATCGCGGAGCCGGCAAGCATGGTCGCCCGGCCGTGCCCACGCCGTGCCCACCCTGTCGGCGTTGCCCGCCCGGCCTCGCCGGCCCACCGACCCGCTCACGAAAGCGTTGAGGATCATCACACCCCCGCCAGCCGCGCCGTCCACCGCCACGGTGGCCCATGGGTCGATCGTGCAAGCCGACGTCGCGGTGGTCGGGGCCGGGGTCGGCGGGCTGGTCACCGCCCTGGACGCCCTCGAGGCGGACCCCTCGCGCACCGTGGTCGTGATCGACAAGGGCCAAGCGGGCGCGTCGGGTTCCACGCCGCTGGCCCAGGGCGGCATGGCCGCCGCCGTGGGCCCCGGTGACAACGCCGAGGCCCACGCCAACGACACGGTCGCCGCCGGCGACGGCCTAGCTGACCCCGACGCCGCCGCCGTGCTGGCCACCGAGGCCCCCGACCGGGTCGCCGACCTGCAGCGGCGAGGCGTGCGCTTCGACGTCGAGGCCGACGGGCGGTGGCACCTCGCCCAAGAGGGCGGCCAGAGCCGGCCCCGCAGCGTCCACGTCGCCGACCACACCGGCGCGGCGATCTTTCAGGCGTTGCGCGACACGGCCACCGGCCAAGTCACCCGCCTGCAGGGCACCGCCCACGCCTTGGCCGTGGCGGGCCACGCGCCGCGCCGCGTGACCGGCGTGTGGGTGCTGCTCGACGAGATCGACGCGTGTACGCGGCCACGACCAACCGGGCGGCGGCCACGGCCGACGGCGTGGCCCTCGCATGGCGCGCGGGGGCGACGTTGGCCGACTGCGAGTTCGTCCAGTTCCACCCCACCGGCTTGCGCACCGAGGACCTCGGCGGCAGCGACCATGGCCACGCGGGCGGCGACGGCGACGAGACCGCCGCCGACGACAGCGGCGACAGCGGCTGGCGCTTGCTGCTAACCGAGGCACTGCGCGGCGCCGGGGCCGTGCTCGTCGACTGTGACCACCGCCGGTTCATGGACCAGCGCCACCCCGACGCCGAGCTCGCGCCCCGCCACGTCGTCGCGCGCGGAATCCTGGAGCAGCCCGGCGGGGCGTGGCTGGACTGCCGACCGGTGGGGGCGGCGCGCCTGGCCGAGGAGTTTCCCACGGTGCTGGCAGGGGCGCGGCGTGCCGGCATCGATCTGGCCACCGAGCCGGCCCCGGTCGAGCCCACCCAGCACTACATGATCGGCGGGGTAGCCACCGACCTGTGGGGCGCGACGACCCTGCCGGGGCTGTGGGCAGTGGGCGAGACGGCCGCCCCGGGGGTGCACGGCGCCAACCGCATGGCCGGCAACTCCCTGGCCGAGGCGTGCGTCTTGGGCCACCGCGCGGCGGTGGCCATCAGCGCCTGGCTCGACGCCCGGCAGCCAGCCAGCGCGCCCCCACCACCCGGGGACGAGCCGCCACCGCTGCCGGCCGGCGGCGACCACCGGGCAGTGGCGGCGCTGTTGGCCACCGCCCGCGAGGCCATGGCGGCCGGCGCCGGCCCGTTGCGCGACGCCCACAGCCTGGCGAGGTGCGACAAGACGCTGGCCCACGTCGCCGCTCAGGGCGAGGCCACCACCGCCGCCACCCGCCAGGCGGTGGAGCTCGAGGCCGCACTGACCGTCGGGCGCCTGATCGTGCGCAGCGCCCGCCTGCGACGCGAGAGCCGTGGGGCCCACGTGCGCGAGGACGCCGCCGAGCGCGATCCCGCCTGGGCCGGCGTGCGCCTGCGGGTGCGGCGAGACGTTGCCAGCGAGCGCTGAGCACGGCCGACGCGCCGGCAGCCCTGCGGCCGGCGATTGCTGGGGGTTACTGCGCCCCAAGGCGCCGGGAGACCTCTTGGGCGACGGTGCGAACACGCGGCCCCAGACGCGCCGGGCGGGGAAGCCGGCTGGCCGGGGCGATCACCCCCAAGGCGCCGACCGCGGTGCCGTGAGCGTCGCGCACGGGCGCGGCGACCTCGACCAGGCCCGGCTCGATGTCGTCCCAGCCCAAGCTGAAGCCTCGGTGGCGCGCGCTGGCGATGGCCTCCTGGCGCGCCTCGCCGTGGGCCACAGCGGACGCGCCCCGCGTTGTGGATCCCACGACCTGGGCGTCGGGGCTAAATGCCAAGATGGCCCGCCCCTGGGCCAGGTGGGCCAGCGGCAGGCCCACCAGCACAGAGACCAGCGCCGCGGCGACGGCCACCCCGACGGAGTTCCAGACGTAGACCAACTGGAAGGCGTAGCCGCCCTCGGCGTAGCCGGGGTCGGTCCGGAACAGCCACATCACGAGAATGCCCAGCGGCAGCGTCAGCGCGACCAGCGCCACCCCGGCCGGCACGGCGACGGCGGGCCAGCGCCACCGGCCCAGCGACAGCCGGCCGGCGTCCCGGTCCCCCGGGGCGACGTGGGCACCCTCCACGCTGGTCCCCAGGCGGGACTCGCCAGCAAGCACCGCAAGCGTAATGACCAGCAGGACCAGCGAGAGCAGCGCCGCGAACCCGCGGTTCAGCGCCTGGAACTCCAGGAAGATGGCCCGCGTGAACACGTCGAACCCGAGTATCATCGGCGTCCCGAAGTCCGACAGCGTGTAGAAGCCGACCAGCAGGGCGCCGGCGGCGATGCCCGGCGCGATGCCGGGCAGCGTCACCCGGCGGAAGGCGGACAGCCGGCTCTCGCCCAGCGTCCGGGCGGCCT
>PXPH01000005.1:27839-61391 GCA_003021615.1 Actinobacteria bacterium QS_8_72_14 | reverse complement strand
ACCGCGACCGCAACGTCGTCGAGCGCGGCATCAACCGGTTCAAGCACTGGCGCGGGCTGGCCACCCGCTACGACAAAACCGCCCGCACCTCCCTCGGCGGACTCCACCTGGCCAGCATCCTGCTGTGGGCCCACGACCTCGCCCATCCAGGAGACAGCCCCTAGCTCGCCACGCGCCTGCGCCGCGCACGGCCACCGGCCGGGTCAGACCATCGGCAGCTGGGCGAGCTCCTTGGGCAGGGCGAACTGCATGTCCTCGGCGACCACCTGGACGCGCTCGACGACTGCCCCGCGCTGGCTGGCCTGCAGCTGCTCGATGACCTGGTCGACCAGCCAGTCGGGAGCGCTGGCCCCCGAGGTCAGGCCCACGTTAACCACCCCCTCCAACCAGGCCGGGTCGATGTCGCCGGGGCCGTCGATCAGCTCGGCGCCGGGCGCGCCGGCGTCGAGAGCCACCTCGACCATGCGCCGCGAGTTCGACGAGGTCGTCGAGCCCACCACCAGCACGAGGTCACTGCGGCGCGCGAGCTCCTTGGTGGCGTCCTGGCGGTTCTGGGTGGCATAGCAGATGTCGTCGCCGCGGGGACCGGCGGCGTCGGGAAACCGCGCGCGGATCGCGTCGACCACGCGGTTGGCCTCGTCGACGCTCAGCGTCGTCTGGGTGACATAGGCCACCCGCTGGGGATCGGGCACCTCGACGGCGGCGACGTCCTCGGGGTGCTCCACGATCCAGGTCGCCTCCGGGGCCACCCCGGCGGTGCCGACCACCTCCACGTGGCCGCGGTGGCCCACCAGCAGCACCGAGTAGCCCCGGTCGACGTAGTGGCGCACCTCGTGGTGGACCTTGGTCACCAACGGGCAGGTCGCATCGATCTGGGCCAAGCCGAGCTGCTCAGCGCGGTCCTTGACCGCCGGCGCCACCCCGTGGGCGCTAAACACCAATAGCCCGCCTTCGGGCACCTGCGACTCGTCCTCGACGAACACCGCGCCCTTGCGCTCCAGATCGGTGACCACCCACGTGTTGTGCACGATGGCGTGGCGTACGTACACCGGCGCGCCATGGCGCTGCAGCGCCAGCTCGACCACGTCGATGGCGCGTTCCACCCCGGCACAGAAGCCCCGCGGGCTGGCCAGCAGCACATTGACAGGCCCCGCGTCACTCATGGCGCGCAGTATAGGGCCGCGGCGCCGGCGGGCGTCGCCGCCGACGGCTCGCGCGGGGCCACAGGCGCTAGCATGCTCCGGTCGCCATCACCACCGGCGCGCGAGGAGTGCCCGCCCATGCACCTCATCATCGGCGGCTGCGGCCGCGTGGGCGCCGATCTCGCCGAGCAGCTGTCCCGCGACGGCCACGACGTCGTCGTGCTCGACCACAGCCCCGAGGCGTTCGACCGCCTCGGGGCAGGGTTCAACGGCGAGACGCTGGTGGGCGACACCACCGACAAGGAGCCCCTGCTGCGCGCCGGCATCGACAACGCCGACGGCCTGGTGGCGGTCACCGCCAGCGACAACGCCAACCTGATGACCGTGGAGATCGCCCGCGAGCTGTTTGGGGTGCACCAGACGGTGGCGCGGCTGTTCAACCCGGCTCGGGAGGACTCCTATCGCAAGATGGGGGTGCACTACGTGTCGGGCACGCGCCTGGTGGCCAAGGCCATCCTCAACGAGCTGCCCACCGGCACCTTCCCGCTGCACGTGTCCTTTAGCGACAGCGACGTCGAGATCGTCCAGGTGCTGATCGCCCGGGAGGGCCACGGGGCCACCGTCGCCGAGCTCGAGGGCATGGCCACCGTACGCGTGGCCGCCATCTCGCGGGGCCGGCGGGTGCGCGTGGCCCGCAACGACGACCGCCTGCGCGAGGGTGACGTGGTCGTGGCGGCGCTAGCCAAGGGGGCCCATCGGCGCCTTCGCGGCGTCGCCGCCCACCCCCAGATGGCCGAGCGCTGAGGAGGCGGCCGGTGTACGTGGTCATGGCCGGCGGTGGCAAGGTCGGGCGGTTCATCGCCACCGACCTGCTGGCCGACGGCCACGACGTCACGATCATCGAGCGCATCGAGGCGCGCTGCGAGCAGATGCTGCGCGACTACGACCTGCTGGTCATCCACGGCGATACCACCGAGGTGCGCTACCTCGAGCAGGCTCGCCTGGAGCGAGCCGAGGTGTTCGTGGCCACCACCGGCAACGACCCGGACAACTTCGTGGCCTGTCAGCTGGCCCGCACCTCGTTTGGCGTGCCGCAAGCCATCTCGCGCATCAACAACCCGCGCAACGAGGAGATCTTCGCGGCATTGGCCATCGAGGGGATCTCGTCGACGTCCCTGATCTCGCGGTTGATCCGCGAGGAGGTCACCGTGGGCAACCTGATTCATCTGACCACGCTGCGCGGCGGCAAGATCAACCTGGTCGAGGTCGACGTGCCCTTCGACGCGAGGCCCTCGTTGCCGCTGGCCGAGGTGGACCTGCCCGAGGAGTCGACCGTGGTGTGTGTCCTGCGCGGCGAGGACACGCTCATCCCCAGCCGCGACATGCGCTTCGAGCCGGGCGATCAGATCATCGCGCTGACCACCCCTGAGCTGGAGGAGACCCTGCGCACCGCGTTGCTGGGTCCCGGTGGGCGCAGCCGGCGATGAGCGCCGACGACCGCCACGAGCCCCGCCCACGCCAGCTGCGGCGGCGCTCGGCGGGGGCGCCGCCGCACTTCGGCATCCGCGGCGACCCGGCGCCTGTGATGAGTGGCTTGCGAGGCTTGGCCAAGGTCGCCCTGGCGACGGTGGCCCTGGCCGTGGCCAGCGCGCTTCTCGCCGCCGTCGTGGCCCTGCTGTACTGACACGACGTGCTGCTGCGACCCGGCGCTGACGATTTCGCGACCGTGGCCCGGCTGACGGGGCTGGTCGTCTACGCCCTCGGGTTCGCCATGCTGGGCTTCGCGGCCCTGGCGTTCGCCCTGGAGGAAACCAACGACGCCTACGGGTTCCTGGTGGGCGCGTCGTTGGCGCTGTTGGTCGGCGGGGCCAGCCGCATCCTGCTGCCCGGGCCCACCCGCCTCGACGCGATGCGCGGGCTGGCCTCGGTGGCCAGCATCTGGATCGCCACGCCGGTGTTCGCCTCGGTGCCCCTGCTGCTGTCGGGGCACTACGCGTCGATGGTGGACGCCTACGTCGAGGCGCTCAGCGGCCTTGCCACGATCGGGCTGACGCTGGCCAACGACGTCGACCATCTCGCTTACAGCGTCAACTTGTGGCGTCACACGCTGCACCTGCTGGGCGGGCAGGGGATCGTGCTGGTGGTCCTGACAGTGTTCGCCTCCGCCGGCGGCGCGCTGGGATCGCTGCACACCGGGGAGGGCCGCGCCGAGCAGTTCCTGCCCAACATCGGTCACACCGCGCGCTTGATCCTGCGCGTCACGGCCGCCTTCGCGGCTGTGGGCATCCCGGGGCTGTGGGCCGCGCTGGTGGTCACGGGCTGGAGCCTGTCGGGGGCGCTGTTCCACGCGCTCACCCTGTGGGCCACGGCGTTGCACACCGGCGGGTTCGCCCCCACCAGCGCGTCGGCGGCCATCTATCACTCACCGCTGATCGAAGCGCTGCTGCTGTTTTTGATGGTCGGCGGCGCGTTCAGCTGGGCGCTGCACTTCCAGCTGTGGCTGGCCCGCCCCGGTGAGCTGCGGCGCAACCTGGAGGTTCGCTCGCTGGCGGTGTCGGTGCTGGCGCTGTTCACGGTGATGGTGGTGGGCCTGGCCCGCTTTGGCACCTACGACAGCTCCACCGAGCTGGCGCGCATCGGGCTGTTCCAGATCACCTCGGCCCACACCACCACCGGCCTGGCCACCGTGCCCCAAGCCGCGTTCGTCTCCGACTGGGGCGTGCTGGCCCCGGCCGCGCTCGTGGTGGCCATGGCACTGGGCGGGATGGCCGGCTCCACGACGGGGGGCATCAAGGCCGTGCGCGTTGGCGTGCTGCTCAAGAGCCTGGCCCACGACATCCGCCGCGCGCTGCTGCCCGAGAGCGCCGTGGCGGTACAGACCTACCACCTTCACCAACCCCGCACGCTGCGCAACGAGCACGTGCGGGCCGCGGCCACCATCCTGTTGCTGTATCTGCTGACCTACCTCGCCGGCGGGATCCTGGCGCTGTTCTACGGCTACGAGCTGGAGCCGGCGCTGTTCGAGTCGACCGCGGCCACCAGCTCGGGGGGCTTGAGCACCGGCCTGGTGCGCCCCGGCCTCGAGCTGCCGCTGAAGCTGTTGTACGCCCTGCCAGGGCGGCGGCGCCCGGGCGGCGTGGCCGGCCGCCGCGTCACCCTCTCGGTGCTGGCGGTTGCCGCGGTGCTGGCCGGCGTGGTTGCCGTCGCCGATCAGCTGCGCCATCCCCTGCCCAGCCACGGCCAGCGCGTCAACCCCGAGCTGACCCGCGACCCCCGCGACAAAGCGGCCTGCCCCGAGCTTGGCGAGGGCGGCGGGGCCACCGAGCCGCTGCCGGTTGCCAGCACGGACCTGCTGAGCTGCCCCGGCGCCTACGACGGCCGGCTGGTGCGCTACGAAGGCGAGGCGGTCGGCCAGGTGCTGGTCCGCGGCGACCATGCCTGGGTCCATCTCAACGACGACGTGTACGCCCAGGCCGACCCACTGCCACAGCGCGCCGACTACGCCGGGGCCAACACCGGCATGGCCGCGCGGCTGCCGGCGTCAGGCGCCCACGTCGTGGAGAGCACCGCGGGGCCGCAACGGCGCGGCGACATCGTGGCCGTCGTGGGCCGGTTCCACCGGGCCATGCCGGGCAGCGCCGAGGCCATGGCGATCCGGGCGCGGCGCGTCGAGCGCGTCGAGGCCGGCCAGCCCCTCGACCAGCGGGTGCTGGCCGACCGGCGCGCCGCCGCCATCACCCTGGCGCTGCTGGCCGCCGCGATGGTACTCGGCGAGCGAGTCGTCAAGTGGCGCCGGTAAGCACCACGCGCCACCGAACGCCTGCGGCGCCTGGGCGACGCGCGCAAGCTAGCCCATGGCTTTGGCCTGGCCGGCTTTGTCGCGGCAGCCGGCCGCCAGCGACGAGGGACACCACGGCTCGACGACGCACTCGGTGCAGCGCGGGCGCGTGGCCTCACACACCCGGCGACCGTGCAGGATCATGCACAGCGACGCGCTGGCCCGCTGCCGGTGCGGGATCAGCCGCATCAGGTCCTGCTCGATCTTGTCGGCATCGCGGTGGGTGGTGAAGCCAAAGCGCCGCGCCAGCCGCGTCACGTGGGTGTCCACCGCGATGCCGGCGTCGGGGTCGGCGGCGTGGGCCTCGGGAAAGGCCGCGCTGAGCACCACGTTGGCGGTCTTGCGCGCCACGCCGGGCAGTTCGACGAGCTCGGCCATCGAGGGGGGCACCTCGCCGCCGTGGCGCTCCAGCAACGCCGCGCTGAGGCGAAGGCCGCCGGGTCGGGGTAGCGAGCGAACAGCCCTGGGGTGAGCTGGTTGACTTTCTTGTCGGTCGACTGCGCCGACAGGATCGTGGCCACCAACAGCTGAAACGGCGTCTGCCAGTCCAACTCGACCCCCCCGCCGGCGTAGGTCTGCTGCAGGGTGTCGACGATGAGCGGCGCCCGCTTGGTCTTGCCGCTGCGGCGATGGACCGCCTGCTCGCTGTGACCGGCCGTCACGCTCGCTGCGCCTTTTGATGCCTACCCGAACGGCACCGCTGAGTACTGCGACAGCTTGTCGAAGGTGTGGCGGGCCCGCACCGTGCGGACCGTGCCGGACTTGCCACGCATCACCAGCGAGTCGGTCGTGGCCCCGCCCGGCAGGTACTCGACGGCCTCCACCAGGTCGCCCCCGGTGATGCCGGTGCACACGAAGAACGTGCGCTCGCTTCCCACCAGCCGGTCGGTGTCTAACAGCGCGTCGGGGGAAAAGCCCAGCTCGAGGGCTTGATCGCGCTGCTCCTGGTAGCGGGCCCACATGCGCCCGATCATCTCGCCGCCCAAAGCCTTGGCGGCACACGCCGTGATCACCCCTTCGGGGGTGCCGCCGATGCCGATCAGCACGTCCACGGGGCGGTCGGGCATCATCGCCAGCACGCCACCGGCCACGTCGCCGTCCATGATCAGCCGCAACCGTGCCCCGGCGGCGCGGATGTCGGCAAAGAGCTGCTCGTGGCGCGACCGGTCCAGGGCGATGACCGTCAGATCGTTGACGTCCTTGCCCTTGGCGGCGGCGATGCGCGCCAGGTTGTCGGCCACCGGCGCGTCGAGATCGACCACGCCGGCCGCGTCGGCGCCCACGACCCACTTCTCCATGTACATCATCGGCCCGGGGTCCAGCATCGTCCCGCGCGGCGCCACGGCGATCATCGACAGCGCGCCGGGGCGCCCCTCGGCCAGCAGGCGGGTGCCGTCGATGGGGTCGACGGCGATGTCGGCCTCGGGGGCCGCGCCCGTGCCCACCTCCTCGCCGTTGAACAGCATCGGCGCCTCGTCCTTCTCGCCCTCGCCGATGACCACCAAGCCGTCCATCTGCACGGTGGACAGCATCGTGCGCATCGCGTCGACGGCGGCCTGATCGCCGGGCTCCTTCTCGTTGCGCCCCATCCATCGCCCGGCGGCCAGCGCAGCGGCCTCGGTGGCGCGGACCAGCTCCAAGGCGAGGTTGCGGTCTGGGGCCTCCGGCTGGCTGCGCTCAGTGGACACCACGGCCTCCTGCTCGTCGGGGGCGGGAGTTGGGCATCCTACTGCCGATGCGTCCCACCACGCACAGCCCGCCGCAACGGGCCCCGCCCCCGCCGCCGCGCTATGAGAGCTCGTCGAGGGGGGCGGCCCTCCAGCAGCCGCCCGACGAGCTCGGCAACAGGGCTGCGCTCCGAGCGCGTCGCGCACCGCCGCCGACCACGGCGCCATCTTCTCACCCTCGGTGTCGGGCAGATAGCCCAGATCCTGCCCGCCCACCGGATGCAGGGGGCGAAAGACGGTCACCTTGCGGTGGGTGGCGCGCTCCAGGACCGCCTCGAGGCCGGCGGCCAGCGCCAGCACGCTCTTGCCGGTGCCGGCCGGCCCGCCCAGGCTGACGATGCCGACCTCGGGGTCGGCCAGCAGATCCACCGCCAGGCGCTGCTCGGCGCTGCGCCCCCGCAGGCCGGCCGCCCACAGCCAGCGTGGCGGTGTGTCAGTCCGCCCAGCGGGGGTGCTGGGGATAGAGCTCGCGCAGGCGGGGGTTGGCCCGGTCGGCCTCGGACAGGGTGGGCTCGGCGATCGGCCACGCGACACCCAGATCGGGATCGTCCCAGGCCACCGACGGCTTTGCCACGCCGGGGCGCCACTCCTCGCTGACGTCGTAGAGGTAGTCGGTGGGCTCGTCGCCCAGGGTGCAAAACGAATTCGCCAGCCCCTGGGCGATGAACAGCCGCACCCGGTCGCCGCGGGGGGCGTCGCCGAGGGTGAACGTGGCCACGTCGCCAAACGTCGGCGAGTCGCCGCGGATGTCGGCCACGGCGCAAAACGCCACACCCCGGGCCACGTAGACGAGCTTGTCCCATGGCTCGGCGTGGAAGCCGCGCAGCACCCCGGGCTGGCTGCGCGAGTGGTTGCCCTGGCGTAGCTGCAGCGGCCGGCCTAGCGCCTCGGTCAGCTCCGAGTGCTGATAGGTCTGGGTGAAAAAGCCCCGCTCGTCGCCGTGGACCGGCCAGCCCACGACCAACAGCCCCTCGATGCCGGTGGGCTGGACGGCCATGACGCTCAAGGCTCTCTCGACGGCAACAGGACACGCGCAGCCTAGCGTCGCCCCACCGGGGGCCAGAAACCGTCAGCGGTGCTGCGAGCGCGGGCTCTACCGACCGAAGCGGCGCTGGCGCGAGGCGTAGTCGCGCAGCGCGCGCAGAAAGTCGGTCTTGCGAAACGCGGGCCAGTAGGCATCGCAGAAGTGAAACTCGCTGTGAGCCGACTGCCACAGCAAAAACCCCGACAAGCGGATCTCACCGGAGGTGCGGATGATCAGGTCCGGATCGGGTGTGCCGGTGGTGTACAGGTGGGCCCCGATCTCGTCGGGGGTCAGCTCGGTGACGACCCGGTCGAGGTCGTGGCCGCGGGCGGCGCGGTCGGCCAGCAGGTTGCGCAGCGCGTGGGTGATCTCCTCGCGGCCGCCGTAGCCCACCGCGACCTGCACATGGATCCCGGATCGCCCGGCCGTCTCCGTCTCGGCGTCCTTAAGCGCCAGCCGCAGCGGGTCGGGCAGCTCCTCGGTGTCGCCCACGGCGGTCAGCCGCACGCCGTGGCGCACATGGTGCGCGTCGGTGGCCAGACGCTCGACGGTCTCGGCGATGATGTCGCACAGCGGGCCCAGCTCGGCGGCATGGCGGCGCAGGTTGGCCGCCGACAGCAGCCACAGGGTGACGTGGGCGATGTCCAGCTCGCGGCACCAGTCAAGCAGCTCGTCGATCTTGCGCGCCCCCTGGCGGTGCCCCGCGCTGGGGTCACCCAGGCCCTGCTCCACGGCGTACCGCCGGTTGCCGTCCAGCACCACGCCGATGTGCTGTGGCAACGGATGATCGCGCAGGCTCGACGCGAGCCGTCGCTCGTAGACCCGATACGCGAAGCCGCTCAGTGCACCCACCGGCGGCAGGATGACACACGCGGGCCTCCGCCCGCAGGCCACAGGCCGGGCACGGCTTGCCGGTGCGCTCCGGGCCCCGGTCCGGCTGAGTGGTAGCGCCAGCCCTGGAGGCGACGGCTTCCCGGTGCGCTTGGGCCCCGGCCCCACCGGCATGGCCCACACTCGGCGTGGGCGGCGATCTGGCAAAGCTTAAGGCCCGCCCCTGCTGGGCCCGACGGCGGCTGCCACCACCGCGAGTCGGCTCACCGCCGCTACACTCCCGGCCCCGCCGCAGCCGCTGTCGGGGGTGGCGACCGCGGCGACACGTTGCAACCCCGAGACGAGGGACGATCCCGTGTCCGACACCACCGTCTGGTTGTCGCAGGAAGCCTACGACCGCCTTCACCACGAGCTAGAGGAGCTCAAGACGAGCGGGCGCGCCGAGGCCTCCACGGCCATCGAGGCCGCTCGTGAGCACGGCGACGTCAGCGAGAACGCCGAGTACGAGGTCGCCAAGGAGGAGCAGGGAAAGCTCGAGGCCCGCATCCGCGAGCTCGAGCACACCCTGGCCCACGCCAAGATCAGCCAGGGCTCTACGGTCGGCGACGCCGTCGCCCACGGCAACGTCGTCACGATCACCGACAGCGACGGCGAGCGGCTCAAGGTGCTGCTCAGCAGCCGGGAGGACCGCACCGACGAGGCCATGGTCATCAGCCCGCAATCGCCGCTGGGCACCGCCCTGCTGGGCACGAGCGTGGGCGAGAAGGTCACCTATCAGGCCCCGGCCGGCCAGCTGGAGGTCACCGTCGAGGCGATCGACGTCCCCCAGGGCTAGCCAGCCACACCCGCCGGCTCGCGCCCCAGCGGACAGGTCAGGCACCGAGGGCCGCCGCGCCCGCGGGGTAGCTCCGCAGAGGGGGTCGTGAAGACCGTCACGCCGGCCTGGGCCAAGCGCGCGTTGGTGTCGACGTTGCGCTCGTAGGCGATCACCGCCCCAGGGCGCACGGCCAGCGTGTTGTTGCCGTCGTCCCACTGCTCCCGGTCGGCCAGCACGCGGTCGTCGGCGGTGGTGACCACCCGCAGGGCGTCGACCCCCAACCCGCGGGCCAGGGCGGCGCGCAGATCCGGCTCGCAGGCCACGCGCAGACGTGGGTGCCCGGGGGTGATGCGCCAGCACCGGGCGACCTCGGGCAGGCCGGGCCACCACACCACCGCATCGTGGTCGACGACCGTCAGCACCGTGTCCAGGTGCATCGTGGTGCGGCTTTTGGGCAGGTCGATGGCCAGCACCTCCTCGCACACCCCGTTGGCGAACAGCGCTGACGCGAGGTTCTCGGCGGCCACCGGGTGGCTGCGTTCGCTGATGCCGATCGCCACACAGTGCGGCGACAGCACCAGCACGTCGCCGCCCTCGATCGTCGCCGGCTGCCCCACACGCCCGCCCGCGCCGTACCACACGGGGCTTCGTGCCACCGCTGGGTTCGGGTGGCCGGCGTAGGCGTAGTCCCACAGGCGCCGCTCGGTGCGCCGCACCGCCCGGCTCATGCGGCCGAGGGCGCCGGCGACCAAGCCGTCGCCGGCGCCGGGCACGTCGGTCACCGTCAGCCCCTCGATGATCGTGGCCACGAACTCCGGCGCGTCCAGCTCCCCCAGATGGGCCCGAACCCGGTTGACCAGCTCCACGCCGACGGTGTCGGCGGTGACCAGCTCGGCGGCCAGCGCCGCGCGGTCGGCGGGATCGGCCAAGGCCTGGGTGAGAAGGTCGGTCAACCATCGCACGGCCACGCCCTGGCCGGCCAGCGTCTCGGCCAGCGCGTCGTGCTCCTGCTGGGCTCGGTCGACCCACACCAGCTCGTCGAACAACAGCTCGGCCTTGTTGGCGGGGGTCAACCGCCGCAGCTCGCCCCCGGGACGGTGCAGCACCACCTCGCGCAGCGCGGCGACCTCGGAGTCGACCCAGGGGCGCCGCGCGCCGGCATCGTGGCTCATGGCCGGCCCAAAAAAGCGGTTCGCACGCGCATCGCGACGGCAGGCTAATGGGCCTCGTCGAGCCCGCGGGCCACTCCGGCCGCGGCCGGCAGCCGCAGCTCGAACGTCGCGCCCTGGCCGGGCACGCTGTCGGCGGTCAGTGACCCGCCGTCGCGCTCGGCCAAGGTGCGCGCCACGTGAAGCCCGATGCCGCTGCCGGGGCGCTGCGCGCTTTGACCGCGGTGGCCCCGCTCGAAGGCGCGAGCCAGGTCCTCGGCACTAAGGCCGGGGCCGTCGTCGCCCACCCGCACCACCACCTCGCCGTTGTCCAGCGCGGCGGTCACCCACACCGTGGCTCGAGGGGCGTGCGTGCGGGCGTTGACCAGCAGGTTGCGCAGCACGCCAACGACCGCGTCACGCTCGGCGAAGACTTGCAGATCGCCGGGCACGTCCACGTGGACGGCCATGCCCTGACCACGCGACAACGACACCTCGTCGCCCACGAGCTCGTTGACCAGCAGCGGCTCGGGCTCGGCGGGGCGCTCGGCATCGACCAGATGCTGCAGTCGCCGGATCTCGGCGTGGATCGCCGACGACAGCGCCACCCGCCCGTCGTCGTCGAGGCCCGCCTGGTAGCGCGCCAACATCGTGCTGGCCCCCTCGATGGCGGTCAGCGCCGACCGGGCCTCGTGGGCGCGCTGCTGGTCGTTCTCGCGGTGCGCCTGCAAGCGGGCCTCGACGGTCTGGCGGTCGACCTCGGTGCGCAGCAGCGCGTGGCGCTGGGCCACAAACGACGTTTCGAGGTCGTTTAGGGCCACGATCGTGGCCACCGCGACCGCTGCCACGCGCAGGCCCTCCAGCACCGCGGCAACGTCGACCAAGCTCGACAGACCGGCGACCAGCGGCAGCTGTGCCACACCCCAGGCCACCAGCAACAGCCCGCCCACGACCGCCAGCCGCCGGCCCACCCGCCAGCCGCGCCACGCCAGCGTCGCCCCCACACCCAGGCGCTGGCGGTCATGATCGCGATCTGGGGCAGCCGCAGCCCCGTGTCGACGGTGGGCCAGTACAGCGTCGGCGTCAGCAGCCCCGCGGCGCTCAGCAGCCCGGCGGCGCGCAGCGTCAGCAGGATGGGGGGCTGGCCGGCGCCCGGAGCTTTTGGCAGCTCCACCGCCCCGACGACCGCCGCGAGCAGCAGCACCGCCGCAGCGGCCAGCCGGGGGACGGCCTCACCGGTCAGGACCGCCCGTTTGCCCACCAGGGCCGCGATGCCTAGCGCCCCGACCGCGCCGGCGACGCGCAGCAGGGCCACCAGGGTCTTTGAGCCCGCCTCGGGCACGACCGCATCTCCGGCGGCCGCCAACGCCGCGGTAAACGCCGCCACAGCCACCAGCCCGGCGGTGGCCGCGATCCATCCGATGGACTGGTCCGCACCGCGACTGACCCGGCGCCGGTCGGGGCCGCGATAGGGCCGGGAGGGCATCATCACACAGGGCGGCTCCCGATCCACACGCTCTGGCTGCGCTCGCGCATACCACCCTCCCCTCCAGGCGGGTCGGCGCTTGCCCTGGCGGCGTCGGGGCACCCGGGATGCCCGGCCGACGCTGGCTTACCCCCTTCGGGTCGCGCTGGGGCAACTGTGCCGACTGTGGGCGTCGCATGCCACGGCCATCACGGCGCGGCGGCCAACGCTTGATCCGTCTGCTGAGCGCCGCGGGGCTGCTGACGCCGACGCTGTACTGGCCCACCGTCGACACGGGGCTGCGGCTGCCCCAGATCGCGATCATGACCGCCAGCGCCCGCTGGCGGATCGCCTCGGGGGCCAGCGGCTGTGCGTCGGGCTCGACCTGCCAGCGCTCGCGGATGGCCGCGAACGGCTCGCCGCCGGCGTCCCAGTCGTACACTCCAGGCAGATCGAGCTCGCCCAGCATCGCCACGTTGGGACTTAAGGGGAACCGGTCGGGGTAGGCCTCGTGGAGGCTGCGGGCGACGTGGGCGTTGACCGCCAAGCCCACCAAGCCCATCAGCTCGAAGGGGCCCATGGGCAGGCCCAGGGCCTTGATGGCCGCGTCGACGTCGGCGAAGCGGGTCCCGGAGTCGGCGGCCTGCGCCGCGGCGCCCATGAACCGCATCAGCAGGCGGTTGACGATGAACCCCGGCGTGTCGGCACAGCCCACCGCGCTCTTACGCAGCGTCTTGGCGAGCTCGAAGGCGGTGGCCACCGCCTCATCGCTGGCCCGGCCGGGACGCACCACCTCGACCAGGGGCATGAGCGCCACGGGGTTGAAGAAGTGCAGGCCCACCACGCGCTCGGGGTGGGCCAGATCGGCCGCCATGGCGGCCACCGACAGCGACGACGTGTTGCTGGCCAGCACACACCCCTCGTCGACGACCTTCTCGGCGTCGGCGAAGACGCGCTGCTTGAGCTTCAGGGACTCGCCCACCGCCTCGATGACGAAGTCGGCCCCCTGTAACGCCTCAGCGTCTCGCGCGTAGGTCGTCACGGACGCCAGCCAGCCGGCCTTGTCCGCGTCGAGGCGGCCGCGCTGCACGCGCTGATCGAGCTCGCCCTCGATGTGGGCCCGGGCGGCCTCCAGCACGTTTTGATCCACGTCGGTGATCACCATCGGCACCTCGTGGCGGTGCAGCAGCAGCGCTGCGAGCTGACGGCCCATCAGGCCGGCGCCGAGCACGCCCACTTTGGTCACTTCCCGCGGGGCGGCATCGGGCCGGCCCGGCTGGCGGCGCACCCGCTGCTGGGTGAGGTTGAAGCCGTACACGCTGGCCTGGGCCTGCCGGCTGGGCAAAAGCTCGGTCAAGGCGGCGATCTCGCGCTCGCGACCTTGGGCCAGGTCACCGCCGCGGGCGGCGAACTCGACCAGCTCGATGGCGCGATACGGCGCCGGGGTGGCCCCGTGGGTCTTGGCGTCGGCGGCCTGGCGGGCGGCCTCAAGCGCCGCGTCAAGCTGGTCGGGCTCGGGCGGGTGGCGGTCCACGGCGATCTCGCCGGCGGCCAGCCCCTCCAAAAACGCCAGGGACCGCTCAAGGAAGTCCACCGGCTCCAGCAGCCGATCGGCCAGGCCGAGCTCGACGGCGTCGGTCGGTTTCAGCGTGCGGTTCTGGTCCAGGGCGTTGTGGACGATGGCGCGCAGCGCGGCCTGCGGGCCGATCAGCGCCGGCGTCAGCTGGGTGCCGCCCCAGCCGGGCAGGATCGACAAAAACACCTCGGGAAAGCCCAACGCCCTCGCCCCGGTCGACACGGTGCGGTAATCGCAGTGCAGCGCGATCTCCAGGCCCCCGCCCAGGGCGACGCCGTTGATCGCCGCCACGCTCGGATACGGCAGCCCGCGCAGCCGGGCGAAGGCGTCGTGGCCGGCCCGGGCGGCCCGCTCGGCGAACTCGGCGGTGGCACCGTCGAACGCGTCGAGGTCGGCTCCGGCGGCGAACACGAACGGCTTGCCGGTCAGCAACAGACCCTTGACGTCGGCTTGGCCCTCGAGCTCGTCCAGGGCGGCCTCCAGCGAGTCCAGCGCCGACTCCCCGAACGTGGTCGGCCGGGTGTGGTCCTGGCCGTTGTCCATGGTCATCAGCGCCAGGCGTCCGGCGTGGGGCGAGCGGTGGTAGGTGACGGTGAAGCGGGTGTCGGCGTCGGCGGCCATGCGGGAACCTTTCGCGGGCGGGAAGGCGGCGGAAGCGACGCCGGGCTACAGCCGCTCCCACAGCACCGTGCAACCCATCCCGAGCCCCACACACAGGGTGGTCAGCCCGTAGCGGGCGTCAAAGGCCTCGTTCATCTCGACCACGTCGATGTCGTCCATGGTCAAGCCGGTTTTGGCCAGCAGCGCGTCGGTGGCCGGAATGGGCCCGATGCCCATCGTCTCCGGTTGCACGCCCACGAACGCATAATCGACCACACGCATCACCCCGGGCAGGCCGAGCCGATCGGCGGCCTCACGGCTGGCCAACACACACGCCCCCGCGCCGTCGTTGAGCCCGGCGGCGTTGCCGGCGGTGACCCGCCCGCCGGGCCGAAACGGCGTGCGCAGCTCGCTCAACCCCTCCAGGGTCGTACCCGGCCGAGGATGCTCGTCGCCGCTGACCACGCGCCAGGCGCCGTCGGCCCACACGCTCATGCGCACCACGTGGCTGTCGAACACGCCGTCGGCAGCGGCCTTGGCCACGCGCTCCTGGCTTTGCACCGCGTAGGCGTCGCAGCGCTCGCGGGAGATCTCGGGATGGGCGTCGTGGAGGTTCTCGGCCGTCGAGCCCATGACCAGCGCGGAGGCGTCGACGAGGCTCTCGGCCAAAAAACGGGGGTTGGGGTCGGCCTGCTCGCCCATGGGATGGCGCCCCATGTGCTCCACGCCGCCGGCGATGCACACGTCCTGGGCCCCGGTGCGGATGGCGTTGGCGGCGTTGGTGATCGCCGTCAGGGCCCCGGCGCACATGCGGTCGATGGCGTAACCGGGCACCGACGTGGGCAGGCCGGCGAGGATGGCGGTGGTGCGCCCGATCGTCAGCCCCTGGTCGCCGATCTGGGTGGTGGCGGCCCACACGTTGTCGTCGACCGAGGCCGGCTCAACAGCGGGGTTGCGGTCCAGCAGGGCCCGGATGCAGCGCACGGCCATGTCGTCGGCGCGGGTGTGGGCGTAATACCCGTCGGCCCGGGCGCGCCCGATGGGCAACCGCGCGCCGTCGACGTAGACCGCGTCGCGCAGGTCGGTCATGGCACAGCTCCTCGGCGAAGGCAGCGAACCGGCACCCACAGGCTCGGGCGCGGGCGCGCGCATCGTATCCGGTCGGGTAACCAGGCGTTGTCAGCGGGTAAACTGCCAAGCCCCGGCCAGGCCGTGGCAGCACCAGGGAACCCGCGCGGGCGCCGCGACGTCCAACAGGGGCACCCGGCGACCCCGAACCAGGAGGCTGGCGATGCGAACCCTGGTCACCGCGCTCGCGATCACCGCCGCGCTCATCGCGCTGGCCGGCTGCGGCAGCGACGGCGTCGACCTCGGCGCCACGCCCACCGCCGACGGCGGCACCGAGCCCAGCGAGACCACCATCACCGGCACGCTGGCCGGCGACGCCGACCTCGAGGGGGGCTGTGTGTGGGTCGAGGCCGCCGACGGGCGCTACGAGGTCCAGTGGCCCGACGGCTGGCAGGCCAGCGCAGACCCTGTGGAGGTGCGCAACGCCACCGGCGAGGTCGTCGCCCGTGCCGGCGACGAGCTGCGCGTCACCGGCCGGATCCGCTCGGACGTGGCCACCGTGTGCCAGGTGGGCACCGTGCTGGAGGCCACTGAGGCAACCACGCAGTGACCGTCTTGTCGGGATCGCAGCGGGCGCGGCGTCGCCGCCGCCAGACGGGCGCGTAACGACCGCCAGCGCCCGTGCGTTGCCCACTCGACGGGCACTAGCATCGCCATCAGCGGGTGGCTTCCGACTGCGGGCGAGGCACCCCCTGCGGGCTCACACCGGCACGTTCAAGGATCAGGCCATGCATCCCATCGCCAGCTCACCACGCCGCGCGCTCGTCGCGGCCCTGCTCACGCTCGTGGTCGCCGCGGGCCTGCTCTGGCCCCTGCCGACGTCGGCGCAGACCGAACCCGTCGAGCCCGCCGGCGACGCCAGCGCCGACCTCGTCACGGTCCGCCAGACCACCCTGTTGGACTCGCTGGACGTCGCCGACGTCGAGATCGGCCGGGCCCGTGGGTCGCTGCGCGCCGACCCCGGCGGCGACGGCGTTCAGGCCCACGCGCTGGCCAACAATCTTGAGGCCTCGCTGCTGGACTCGCTGGAGCTCCAGCAGCTGCTGGTGCAGTCCGAGCAGAGCTCGCCGCCCGACGCCGACGCGCCCGTCGTTGACGAGCTGCTGAACGTGACCGACAACTCGCTGCTGGGCGCCTCGCTGGCCCGCACCCGGGCCCGAGCGCTCACCGGCGACGCCACGGGCTGTCCCCCCGCCGGCGAGCCCTACACCGACGCCGACGCCGACCTCGCCGGGGCCGAGGTGCTGCCCGACGCGCTGTCACAGAACGAGGCGTTGCTGGCGCTGACCGGCCGTGGCGCCGACGACGTCGTCAGCAGCAACGCCACCATCGAGCGCGTCGACAGCTCCGCGGTGGACGGCCAGGCCGTGCGCTCGCAGGCCACCGCCGACCTCGCCGCCGTGGAGGTCGGCGGCTGGCAGATCGGCGTGGTCAGCCAACCCCGCCTGGCCGTCACCTCGCCCGGGCCCGGCACCGGCTTCGCCGACGCCCAGGCCGCCATGGACGCCGGAGCGCTGGACTGGACCGCGCCGGTGCTGCAGATCCGCAACCCCGACGGCGACGTGGTCACCACCCTCGACGCCGCCGACGGCAACACCAGCTTCGACATCCCCGGGCTCGCCACGGTCTCGCTGGGCACCGTGGCGCTGACCGCCGACGGCAGCGACGGGACGCTGGCCGCCGAGGGCGAGCTCTTCCGCCTCGAGATCAGCCAGGGGCTGGACGATGTCGTCGACGCCGACGTCGCGGTCGCGCCCCTGACGGCCAGCGCCACGACGCCCGCCGGCGGGGTGTCGTGCGACGAGCCCCAACGGGTGCAAGGCCCCACGCGAGTGGAAACCGGCCTCGAGGTCTCACGGCAGGCCTTCGAGAGCGCCACCGCGGCGGTGCTGGCCCGCTCCGACGAGTTCCCCGACGCGCTGACGGGCTCGTCGCTGGCCGCCGAGGTCGAGGGGCCGATCCTGGTCAACCCCCCGGATGCGCTGCGCGACGACGTCGCCGACGAGCTGCAGCGCCTGGGCGTGGAGCAGGTGTATCTCGCCGGGGGCACGGAGGCGCTGTCGGCCCAAGTCGAGCAGGACGTCGCCGACCTGGGGGTCACCACCACCCGGCTGGACGGCAACACGCGGTATCACACCGCCGAGCTCATCGCCCGCGAGGTCGCCGACCTGGGCGGGCCAGCGGGCAACGCGGTGCTGGCCCGCGACGACGTGTTCGCCGACGCGCTGTCGGCGGGCAACCTGGCCACGTGGGCCCGCGCGCCGATCCTGTTGACCCAGCGCGACCAGCTGCACGGCAACGCCGAGAACGCCCTGACCGACTCTGGTGTGATCGCCCAGCGCGACGCGTTCGTCGCCGGCGGCGACCAGGCGGTCAGCCAGGGCGTGGCCGCTGACCTGCGCGCCCGCGGGTTCACCGTGGAGCGCCTCGCCGGAGCCGAGCGCTACGCCACCGCGGCGTCCATCGTCGAGCGGGTCATCGGCGGCACCGAGGCCACCCTGGACCCGCTGTACATGGCCACCGGCCGCGACTTCGCCGACGCGCTGGTCGCCGGCCCGGCGGCATTCCACGACGGCGGCGCCCTGATGCTCGTCGACGGGCGCAACTACGCCGCCAGCCACGCCACCGACGACTTCCTGGCCGCCCGGCGCGACGCCGTGGGCCGGCTGTTCATCGTCGGCGGCACCGCGGCAATCAACAACAGCGTCGTGCAGCAGATGCAGGCCACCCTCGACGGCAGCTAGCCACGCGCGGCCGCCGGGTCGGCGGTGGTCAGGCGCTGGCTAGCATCGCGCGGGCGGCCAGCGACGGCGGCAGGTGACCGTAGGCCAAAAGCGCGTCGTGGAAGGCGCGCAAGGTGCCGCCGGTGGCCTGCTGCCAGTCGGCGCGCAGCGCGCGGATCTGCTCGGCGCCGTACAGATACGAGAAGGGCTGGGCCGGCGTCATGGTGTAGCGGCCCACCTCCGCCCGCGCGATGGCCTGGCTCAGGCCCGTCTCGCGGCTGAGGCGGTCGGCGGCCTCGGCGGGGGTCATGGCGCCGGCGTGCAGTTCCATGTCGACCACGATGCGCGCCGCGCGCAGCTTGGTCATCGCCAGCTGGCCCAGCCGCGCCGGGGGGCGGTAGGCGCCGAGCTCGGCCATGAGCTCCTCGGTGTATAGCCCCCAGCCCTCGGTCATCAGCGTCGACACCCGCAGCCGCCGCATCACGCCGGGATTGCGGCCCACGGCGGTGATCTGCAGATGGTGGCCGGGATAGCCCTCGTGGGCCACGATCGAGGGGATGGTGGCATGGCTGTGGTCGGCCAGGCCCGCGTCGTCCGACGGCGGCGTCACCCACAGTCGGCCCTGGCCGCCGTCCTCGAACTCACCCGGCCCGAAGTAGGCGGCGTAGGTCAGCAGGCTGCGCAGAAACGGCGGGGACGGCTCGACGAGCGCCTCGACTCCCGGGTCGGTGACCACATCGGCGTCGCGGCACGCGCGGGTCATGTCCTGAAAGGCCGCCCGGTAGGCGTCCAACAGCCCGTCCTGGTCGGGGTGGTCGGCCTTGGCCTCATTCAGCGCGGCCTGCCAGTCCCGGCGGCCCGACGCCTCGACAAGCAGCTCGTCGGTGCGCGCACACAGCTCCTCGCCGCGAGCCGCGACCTGCGAGGGGGAGGCGTCGACAAGGTGGGCCTGGCCCAGCAGGGCCGCCATGGCCTCCTCGCCGGCGGCGACCTCGCCGCCGGCCGCCGGCGCCAGCTCCTCGCCCAGCCAGGCGGTAAACGACGCCAGCGCGTCGGCGGCGTCGGCGGCGGCCTCGCCGACCTGGGGCAGCGCGGCGGGCAGCTGTTCGCCCAACAGGGACTGCGCGCCGCGGCCGGTGGCTTGGGCCATGGCCACCCACTCGGGCGGCACCTCGGCCGGCACCAGGCTGGCCCGCGCCGCGTCGAGATAGGCCCGCGCGCCCGCGCAGCGCCCCCGCAGGCCCTCCACGCGCAGGGCGTCGGGCAGGTGATCGCGTGCCAGCAGCACAAACACGCCCTGGACCAGCCCCAGCACGACCGCCATGGGATTGGTGCGATGGGCCGGCTGGTGGGCCAGCGACAACCGCTCATGGGCGATGCGGGCCAGCAGCCCGTCTCGGTCGACGCCCGCGCCCACATCGCCGCCGACGTCGTGGCGGGCCACGCGCTCAGCCAGCGCGGCCAGATCCCGGTCGTGGGCCTGGGCGGCGGCCTCGGTGGGCTCGGGCAGCTCGCCCGCCCGGTCGTACACGCCCACCGAGGTGGCGCCCACCGGGTCGTAATCCACCTGCACAGCCAGCAACTCCGCGGCCAAGGCATCCACGGTGCCGGCCTCGGTTCGCGGGATCGGCATGAGCGCTCCTCGCGCGTCGTCGACGATCGACCCACGCACGCCCCAACGCGTCGGGTGATGGTAGTCATGCCCGCCCAGCCGGCAGAAGCCGGCCCTGGCCGGCGGTCACCGCGCCACACTGGGGCGGCGCTGGGCATGAACATGACGTACAATCGTTACGGCGAGTGTTGCCGCTGATACGCCTAGCGCGCCGACGCTCGCAGAGAGGGGGTGGCATGGTCATCCAGATCGATGCCGACGGCGGGTCCTCCACTGCGGCAGGGGTGACCGAACCCAGCCAGCGCACGACAGAAAGGGCTGTTCGATGGCCAGCGGCAACGTGGGGGATGTCAGCTTCGGAGCGCGCAGCAGCTATCTGCGCTCGTGCGCGCTGCTGCTGCTGACCGAAGGGCCCAAGCACGGCTACGAGCTGCTGGTCCAGCTCTCCGAGCGGGGCTATGGCGACGCCGACCCCGGCGGGCTCTACCGCGCCCTGCGCAGCATGGAGGAAGAGGGCCTGGTGTGCTCCTCTTGGGAGTACGGCGACTTCGGGCCCGCTCGCCGCGTCTACGCGGTGACCGAGCAGGGAGTGGTCGAGCTGCGCGACTCGGTGGCGACGATGCGCGACATGCGCCGGCGCCTCAGCCGCTTTCTGCGCCACTACCGCAACCTGGCCGACGAGAGCCTGGCCACCGAATCGGCCGCCCGAGCGTCGTAAACCCCGCCGCCGCAAGCGGTGCCTGCCGCCAGCGGCGTCACTGCAGAGGGTAGCCGGCCTCCACCAGCGCGTGTGTCAACTCGCGGATGTGCTCGGGGCCGCGGGCTTCCAACTCGAGGGCGACCTCAACTTGGTGCAGGTCCAGGCGCGTCCCCAGCCGGTGGTGGTTGACCGCGATCACGTTGGCGCCGCACCCGGCGATGTGGGCCAGCAGCGTCGACAGCGCCCCGGGGCGGTCTTGCAATCGCGTGCGCAGCGAGACGTAGCGCCCCTCCTCGCCCATGCCCGACTGCAGCAGCCGCACCAGCAGCAGCGGATCCACGTTGCCGCCGCTGAGCACCACCACGCACGGCTGGGGCAGGGTCACGCCGCCGTCGAGGACCGCCGCCAAGCCAGCCGCCCCGGCGGGCTCGACCACCTGCTTGGCGCGCTCCACCAGCAGCAAAACGGCCCGCACGATGGCGTCGTCTCCGACGGTGACGACCTCGTCGACGTGCTGGCGCACGTGGGCCAACGCCAGCTCGCCGGGACGCGCCACGGCGATGCCGTCGGCGATGCTCGAGACCGAGTCCCACGGCGTGACTCGGCCGGCGGCCAACGAGCCCGACAACGCCGCAGCGCCGGCCGCCTCCACGCCCACGATGCGGCAGTCGGGCTTGCGCGCGGCGATCGCGGTGGCCACCCCCGCGAGCAGCCCCCCGCCGCCGACCGGCACGACCACGCTGGCCACGTCGGGCACCTGCTCGAGCACGTCGAGGCCAAGCGTGCCCTGCCCGGCGATCACATCCGGGTGGTCGAACGGGTGCACGTAGGTCACGTTGTCTTGCTCGGCGCGCTGGGTGCTGGCGGCGTAGGCGTCGGCGAAGGAGTCGCCGCCTTGCACCACCTCGGCGCCGTAGCCGCGTGTGGCCGCCACCTTCGGCAACGGCGCCTCGGTGGGCATAAACACCGTGACGGGAACCCCAATACCGGCCGCCGACAGCGCCACGCCCTGGCCGTGGTTGCCCGCCGACGCGCACACCACCCCGCGGGCGCGCTCCTGGTCCGACAGCCGCGTGATCCGGGCGGCGGCGCCGCGGATCTTGAAGGACCCGGTGCGCTGCAGGTGCTCGCACTTCAGCAGCGTGCGCACGCCGCTGGCCGCGCTGACCGCCCGCGACGGCTCCACCGGCGTGGGCTGCACCAGCGGGCGGATGCGCTGGGCGGCCGCCTCAATGTCGGCCAGGCTCAACAAGTCCACGGCGGCAACGGATGGTACCCGCCATCATGGCCGTCGCGCCGATGAGCACCCCCCACCCGCCTGACTCCGCCGACGCCCCGGGCCGCTCGGGCCGGGCGTTCGTGCTGGTGTGCCTCGGGCTGTGCGCGGCGCTGGTGCTGGGGCTGGTGTTCGTCTCGCCGCGGCTGCTGCAGGCCACGCTGGCCGAGTCGCCCGATCCGACCCCCGTGGAGGTGGCCACCGGTGACATCGACGGGCGCAACTGGACCGTGACCGCCGTGCGACCCGGCGAGGAGCGCAGCTGCGCCGAGGTCGCCGTCGAGGGCCAGCGCCGGCGCTTGGTGTGTGGCAACGAGCGCGGCCCCTCGGGGCTGCGGGCCATGGACGCGATCGGCGTGGGCGACGCGGCGATCATCACGGCGGTGGTCGATCCCCGCTCCACCGAGGTGGCCGTCTCCCACGCCGGGGCGACGACGCGCACCGAGGTGGTCTACGCCAACTTCGTCAACTTCCCGCTGGGCTTTGCCGCCGTGGCCGTGGCCCCGCCGGTGACCCGCGTCAGCGCCCACGGCGACCAGGGCCAGCTGCGCGGCCGCGCCGACTGCCGCCTGGACGGCGACGACCACGACCCCCAGCGCCACGTGGCGGCGCCGATCGTGGTGGGCACGGGCGAGGCGCTGACCGGCGGCTGCCTGCTCACCGACTAACGGGTCACAGCGGCGGCCACGGGTACGGGCGTTGGCGCGGCGGCAGGTCCGGCAACGCGGTGAGCTCGGCCAGCGCGGCCGCGCGCTGGGCCAGCGCGGCGAGCTCAACATCGGCCAGCAGCCCGCTCAACAGCTCACGGGCGTCGCTGTCGCGCGCGAGCTGCTCGGCCAGGCTGTGCAGATCCCGGCGCCAGGCCTCGGCCACGGCATGGCCGGCCATGTCCCAGATGACGGTGCGCAGCTTGGGCTGGGGGTGAAACGTCAGCCCGTGGTCGATGCCCAGCACGCCGCCCTCGGCGGTCGCCATCACGTGGCTGGCCTTGCGGTCGGCGTTGTTGACCAGCACGTCGAAGACCGCCATCTGGGCCAGCGCGCGCTCGTAGCCGCCCTCGTCGATCAACGCGAAGTAGTGCCGCTCGGGGTCGTGGTCCACGAAGCGCTGGACCGCCCCGGGCCCGTGGGGCGCGTCGTCGCGGCGCACCGTCGACGGCACCAACCCCCAGCCCAACGCCTCGCTGACGACGTAGGCGGCGACCTCGCGATCACACAGCGTCCCGTGGGGGAAGTCCCACAGCGGCCGCTCTCCCGAGCGGGGCTTGTACACCGCCAGCCGCTGCTGCTCGGCCTCGCCGACCTGGACCAGAAGCGTGTGGTTGCTGGCCCCGGCCAGCCGCCCGTGCACCGTGAGGGGCTGTTGTGCCAGGGCGGTCAGCTCGTCGTCGGCCGGCTGGCGGGGCTGGCTGGGCGACTCGGTGCCCACGCGCTCGCTCACTGCCGCGACCCGGTCAGCGGCCCGTGGCCGTTGAGAGCCGGACACCGGTGACCGGCCGGGTCCACGGGGCGGTTGCACAGCCGACAAGTCTCGCGCGCGCCGGCCTCCACCGACCACGCGGCGTGGGCGGCCAGGGCCTGAAGCTGCTCGCTGTCCATCCACAAGCGCGCCCTTGCCGCCTCGGTCTCGTCGTCCTCGACCAGCTCCTCGGCCTCCAGCAGAAACCGATCGCCCTCGGGCTCCATGCCCAAGGCCAGCTGTCCGGCCTGCCACGCCGGCGCGATCGGCTCGCGCAGCTGCTGAGTGCGGGTGTCGAGGTCGTCGGGCGTGACGGTGATGTCGACGCGCTCCAACAGCTCCTGAGCGACCCGGCTCCCGCCGTGATCCAGTCGACCGGATCGAGGTCGAACGACTCGCTCATCTCGCGACCACCTACCGCTTGGCTGCTCGAGGCGCTGGCATGGCCCCACTACCCGTTCGGCTTGCGTTGGCGCGAGGTACTCCGGCTGGGCGAAGGCGGGCGGAAGCGCTCGCGGGCCAGCGGGCCGTCGTCGCCCAGCCGCAGCAGCGCCGGTGCACCGTCGCGGTCGAGCTGTAACCACGTCACCGACGTGGGCGTGACCTCCAGGCGCTGGAACAGGTCGAGGGGCTGGCCGATGAAATGGGCAACGGCGAGCTTGATGATGTCGGCGTGGCTGACCACCACGATCGTGTCGCGGGTGTGGCTGGCCACAAGGCCCTCGAGGGCATCGACAGCCCGCGCCTGGGCGGTCCGGATGGCCTCGCCGTCGGGAAACGTCACCCGCGAGGGGCGGTTCTGGATCACCGACCACTTCTTGGTGCGCGCCACCTGCCCCAAGGGTCGGTCGGTCCACCGGCCGTAGTCGACCTCGATCATCCCGTGGCAGTCGCGCACCGCCAGGCGATGCCAAGCGGCCAGGATCTCGGCGGTCTCCCGGGTGCGCGGCAGCGGGCTGGCGTAGACCGCCGCCAGCGGCACCTCGGCCAGGCGCTGTGCGGCCGCCTCCGCCTGAGCGCGGCCGGCCTCGTCCAGCGGCGCCGACGTCCACCCGCCCAGCCGCTTGCCGGTGCTGGCGGTCGTGGCGTGGCGGACCAGCAACAAGGCGGTCACGCAGCTCCAGTGACGTGAAGTGGGCCCGGGAAGCCTAGCCACCCGCCGGGCGCGGCGTCAGCGCCCGCACCCGGGGGCGCCTCGCTAGGCTCCTAACGCCAGCAACGCCGCCCGTGTCCGAAAGGCCCGGCATGACCCAACAGCGAATCGAGCGCGACTCGATGGGCGAGGTGGCGGTGCCCGCCCAGGCCTACTACGGCGCCTCCACCCAGCGCGCGGTGGACAACTTCCCCGTCTCCGGCGAAGCGATCCCCGCCGAGGTCGTGCGGGCGCTGGGGCTGCTCAAAAGCGCGTGCGCGGTAGCCAACGAGGCCTTGGGCGACCTGCCCGCCGACCGGGCCGAGGCGATCCGCGCCGCCGCCGACGAGGTCGCCCGCGGCGAGCTCGACGACCAGTTCGTCGTCGACGTGTTCCAGACCGGATCGGGCACGTCGTCGAACATGAACGCCAACGAGGTCATCGCCAACCGCGCCAGCGAGCTGCTCGGCGGCCAGCGCGGCTCCCGCCTGGTTCATCCCAACGATCACGTCAACGCCGGCCAGTCCTCCAACGACGTGTTCCCCTCGGCGGTGCACCTCGCCGCCGTCGAGGCCGTCGAGCGCCGCCTGCTGCCCGCCCTGGAGCGCCTGCGGGTGGCGTTGGCGGCCAAGGCCGCCGAGCTCGACGACGTGGTCAAGCCCGGGCGCACCCACCTCATGGATGCCACGCCGGTCACGCTGGGCCAGGAGCTGGGCGGCTACGCCCGCCAGGCCGAGCTGGGCGCCGCCCGGGTGCGCGACGTGCTGCCGCGCCTGTTCGAGCTGCCCTTGGGAGGCACGGCAGTCGGCACGGGCTTGAACGCCCGCCCGGAGATGGCCGGGCTGGCCATCGAGCAGCTGGCCGCGACCACCGGCCTGACCGGGTTGGTCGAGGCGAGCGACCACTTCGAGGCCCAAGGCGGGCGCGACGCGCTGGTGGAGCTGTCCGCGTCCTGCAAGGTCGTGGCCGTGTCCCTGTCCAAGGTCGCCAACGACGTGCGGCTGTTGGGCTCGGGGCCGCGCGCCGGCATCGGCGAAGTGGCGATCCCCGCGGTCCAGCCGGGCAGCTCGATCATGCCCGCCAAGGTCAACCCGGTCATCGCCGAGTCGGTGCTCCAGGTGTGCGCCCAGGTCATCGGCAACGACGCCGCGGCGACCACCGCCGGCATGAACGGCCACCTCGAGCTAAACGTCGCCATCCCTGTGCTGGCGCGCACGGTCTTGGAGAGCGTGCGGCTGCTGGCGGCCTCGGCTGACAACTTCGCGCGCCAGTGCGTCGAGGGGCTCGAGGCCAACCGGGAGCGCGCCTCAAAGCTGGCAGAGAAGAGCCTTGCGGCGGTCACCGCCCTCGTGCCGGCGCTCGGCTACGACACCAGCGCCGAGCTCGCCAAGAAGGCGCTGGCTCAAAACCGCCCGCTGCGCGAGGTCGTCAAGGAGGCCGGGGTGCTGGCCGACGCGGAGGTGGACCGCATCCTCGATCTCGCCGGGCTGGGCGCTCCGCCCCCGATCGCGCCACAGCCCCCGTCCGGGCAACGGTCCGGCCCCCTGAGCGGACCTGGGCCAAGGTTGGCGGCGCGTTGGCGGCACCGACACCGCCGCCTCGTGTCAGCTTGCGCCCACCCGTGTGGGGCATCCGCAACGAGGCCGCGTAGTCCCCCCTGCCTAGGCGCTGGAACGCAGGTGTCTCGGCGGGACAGCCTCGCGCTGCAACAACGCGGCCAGCTCGCCGCCGGCCGCGTCGTCCGCGCCCGCCAAAAAGAACACCACCCGCGCCTGGGCCCCCAGGGACGTGGCTTTGAGCCCGGAAACCGACCACCCCGCGTCGGCGGCGGCCCGGGCCAGTCGGAACACCAGACCCGGGGCGCTGGGCGCGGTGATCTCGACGCGCACCTGCTCACCGCGGTCATCGTCGACCACGGCTTCGTGCTCGACCAGGGCGGCCTCGCGCGGCAGCCGCGCGTCGCGCCGGCGCTCCCGGGCGGCCACGAGCTCAGCGACGTCGCCGTGCCCGTGGGCCGCCGCTCGCAGGGCCTGGGCGGCCTCCTGGCGGGCCCGGGGCCCGGCGTCGGTCACGGTGAACCAGTCGACGGCCAGACCGTCGGCGCGCGTCACCGCCCGGGCATCAAGCAGGTCGAGATCGCAGCCGGTCAACGCCCCGGCGCAGTCGGCCAGCAACCCGACGCGGTCGTCGGCGACCACCGACATCACCGCCGTGCCGGCCACATCACCGTCGTGCCAGTCACACGCCAACGGCTCCTCGCCGCGGCGAGCCAGCAGCTCGGCGTGGGCCAGCACCTGCCGCGGGCTGGCCGCCACGAGGTAGCGCCGCGGCAGGCCGGCCAGCAGCGGCTCGGCAAACGAGGCGCCATCAGCCGAGGCGCCCCGGGCGGCCACGGCCGTTTCCTCGGGGCTGCCAGGGGTGACGGCGTCGTCGTGCAGGCGCGCCCGCACCCGCAGGTAGGCGCTGCCCAGCAGGGCGTCCTTCCACGGCGAGCACGCCGACGGCCCCGTGGCCCGCGAGTCGGCCAAGCTCAGCAGCAGCAGGGCGTCCAGGGCCTCGGTGTCGCCCAGTGCGCCCGCGAGCTCGGCGATCACCTCAGGGTCGTCGATGTCGCGGCGGGTGGCGGCGTCGGCCAGCAGCAGGTGATGGCCCACAAGGGTGGCCACGCGTTCGGCGCGCCGCTCGCCAAAGCCCATGTAACGCACCCAGTCCCCGGCGATCTCGGCGCCCACGGCACTGTGATCACCGTCCCAGGCCTTGCCCACGTCGTGTAGCCACGCGCCCAGCAGCAACGCCTCGGGGTCCTCCAGGCCGCGCCAGCGGGCGGCGTGGTCGCAGTCGAGCTCGCCCTCGCCCAGCCGCCCCACCCAGGCGACGGTCTCGGCCAGGTGGGTGTCGAGGTCGTAGAGGTGGAACGGGTTGCGCTGGGGGCGTCCCCGCACGCGGGGCCAGTCCGGCAGCAGCGCGGCCAGCACCCCCACGTGGTCAGCCTCGGCCAGCGCGCGGGGGGCGGCCGGCCCCGCCCCCAGCACCGCCAAAAGCGCCTGACGGGCGCGACGGTCCCACGCCAGGCGCTGGCCCGCCAGGGTGCGGCGCAGGCGCTCGGCGGCGCCGCGCCCGAGCCGCGCATTGGCGCTGGCCGCGGCCGCTATCGCGCGCAGACCGAGGCTGGGCTCGGCGACTGGATCGCGGTTGCCGGCCAGCTCGATCTGCCCGTCGACCAGCCACACCCCGTCGTCGAGCTCGCGCGGGGCCGGGCGGCGGCGCCGGCGGCCCTGGCTGGCGTCCCAACGCAGCCGCGGCCACGCCCGCTCGTGGGCGTGGGTGACCAGCCGCATGGCCAGCCCCGTGCGGGCCAGCAGCTCGTCGCCGTCGGCCAGCCCCAGATCGGCGGCGACGTCGGCGTGCAGGTCCACGCGCAGGCGGTCACCGGGGCGCGCCTCAACCCGGTGCAGCGCACACCGCGCGGCCAGCAGCACCGCTTCGGCTTCCACCAGGTCCTTGCGCTCGCCGGCGCCGAGAAA
Organism: Actinobacteria bacterium QS_8_72_14; assembly: GCA_003021615.1. Lineage (GTDB taxonomy): Bacteria > Actinomycetota > Nitriliruptoria > Euzebyales > Egibacteraceae > QS-5-72-10. The sequence continues at coordinate 33,670 of PXPH01000005.1, read as the reverse complement.
GCGCGCGCCCACCAGCGCATCCAGGCTGCCGTGTCCCAGCAGACACGCCGCCGCCCAGCGCAGCCGTTGCAGCGAGCGCAGGCCGCCGGGATCGCGCTTGAGGTCGGGCTCGAGCCAGCCGGCCGGGCCGCGTGACGCGTCGGTGTCCAGCGCCTCCATCACCTTGCCGCGGTGACGCCGCAGCCAGCGCTGCAGGCGCCCATCCAGCTCATCGACGAGGCCTCGATCACCGGCCACCAGCCGGCGGGTCAGCAGCGACGTGGCCCGATCGGTGTGGGCCTGGGCGGTCCGCACGACCTCCTTGGGGGTCACCACCGCGTGGCCGACCTCGAGGCCGGCGTCCCACAGCGGGTAGCACAGGGCGCGGACCAGCTCGTCGAGGCCGTGGGGCTCGCCGCTGTCGTACAACAGCAGCACGTCGATGTCGCTGGCCGGGCACAGGTCGCCGCGGCCGTAGCCGCCCACGGCCACGACCGCGACGCCGGCGGCCCCGTGGGGACGCGCCGCGGCGAGGTTGGTGCGCAGCGCCTGGTCCACCCGGGCGGTCCACGCGGCACACCACGCGGTGTCGGGCGGCGCCTGGATCGCCGCCGGGTCCAGCCCAGCGGCCGGCTGAGAGCTCATGGCGCGCCGGCCTCACCTGCCACGGCGAGGCGAGCCCGCCGGCTACATCGCCTCCGGGCCGCTCTCGCCGGTGCGGATGCGCACGACGTCCTCCACAGGCATGACCGCGACCTTGCCGTCGCCGATCTTGCCGGTGCGAGCGGCCTTGACGATCGCGTCGATGACGCCGTCGACCTGATCGTCGTCGACCATCACGTCGATGCGCACCTTGGGCACGAAGTCCACCTGGTATTCCGCTCCGCGGTACACCTCGGTGTGACCTCGCTGGCGGCCAAAGCCCCGGACTTCGCTGACGGTCAGGCCACTGACGCCGATCTCGCGCAGCGCCTCTTTGACCTCCTCGACCTTGAACGGCTTGATGATCCCCACGACCAGCTTCATCGCCGACCTCCTCAAGCGCGGGTGTGCCGCGGTGTGCGCGGCCAGCGCGCCACAGTGTGGCAGGGGCGCGTTGCGGGCCCGTCAGGCCCGCGTTGCCATGGGGTTAACCCGGTGCCCAAAAAGAGCCAGGCGCGCGAGGAGTCAGGCGCCGGTGGGTGACCCGCCGGACATGGCCGGCTGCTCGGCCCCGGCCATCAAAAGGTAGTCCTCGGCGTCGTCGTCCCAGCGCATCTCCACGGCCCCGCGTGTTTGAGCCGCCTTGCAGAACTGCAAAAAACCGCCGTAGCCGTGCGCCTTCTCGCTAAAGCCCGGCTCGCGCTTGCGCATCTGGTCCTTTAGCCCCGACAGCGGCGGCGGGCCACCCCGCGCCTGCAGGTCGGCCACGACGTGGCGCAGCAGCGCGAACGTCTCCTCCTCGCCCCGGTCGGCCTCGGAGAAGCCCACCTCCGGGTCGCCCTTGGCGCTGCCGGGCGACAGCTCGATCACGCCCTGGCCCTCCAGATGGCGCAGCAGCTCGCCGAAGGCGCGAAACCCGTAGTTGGCCTCGTTGAAGGTGGGGTCCTTGCGCAGGATCGCCCGCTTGAGCGCGCTGGCCAACACCGCGCCCCCCGAGGAGCGCTGCAGCCCCGACAGCGTCTGGGTCACGAGCTTGGGCAGGTCCGTGACGCTGTCGTCGGTGACCGCCGCCGCGGCGGGTTCGGGTGCGGGCTCGGCCGCCACCGCCGGCGCGCGCCGGCCGGGGTGGCCCCCGCCGCTGCCGCGCCGCTGGCGCCGCGGCCGCGAGGTCGTCGACACATCCACGCCCTCGAGGCGCTCGTAGAACAGAAACTCATCGCAGGCCGGCGGCAGCAGCGCCGAGGTCGAGTTCTCCAAGCCACAGCCGATCACGAACTTGTTCAGCGCCCGCAGCTTGTCGACCAGCGGGGTGAAGTCGCTGTCGCCGGTGGCGATCACGAACGTGGTGATATAGGCGCGCTCGAAGCTGAGCTCGACGGCGTCGACGGCCATCTTGATGTCGGCGGCGTTCTTGCGGACCGCGCCGGGGCGCTGGGGGATCTCGATGAGCTCGACGTGGTTCTCGGTGAGCATACGGCGATCGGACTCGAAGAACGACCAGTCCGCGTAGGCGCGGCGGACCACCACGCGGCCGCGCTCGGCCAACACGTCGGCCAGGGGCTTGAGGGCGAACGCCGAGCCCTTGTGGCCCTCGCGCGCCCCGATCGCAAGGTTCTCGTAGTCCAAAAACAGCGCGATGCGCTCTTCGTCGGCGCCCATGGGGCCTCGTCGGTCGGCAGCGGGTCAGGCGGCGAGCAACCCGCAGCCTATCGCCGAGGGCGACTATCCTTGGGCGTGGGCCGGAGTGGTGGAAGCGGTAGACACGGCGAGCTTAAACCTCGTTGCCTCCACGGAGGCGTGCGGGTTCAAGTCCCGCCTCCGGCACGACGCGCCTTCGCCGACGCGCCGCCACGAGCCACCCCACCTGGCCGGGGCGGGCTCGGGCGGGCACAAGCCTTTAGGCCAGGGCGTCGCCAATGGAGATGATCCCGGCGAGCTCGCCGTCGACCAGCACCGGCACGTGGCGAAAGCGGCCCTGGGTCATCGACCGCATCAGCTCGTCGCAGGTGGAGCCGGGCATACAGCTGGTGACGTCGCTGTTCATCAGCTCGGCCACCGTGCCCTCGAGACAGGCCGCGCCCCGGGCGGCCAGGCGGGCGACGAGGTCCCGCTCGGAGACGATGCCCTGGACCCGGCGTCCGTCGGACGAGACCACCAGCGCGCCGAGGTTCTGCTGGGCCAGCATGTCGGCCGCGACGGCGATGCTGGCCTCCGGGGCGATGGTGGCGACCTCGCGACCCTTGGCATTCAAGATGCACGAAACCGTGAGCGACATGACGTCACCTCCTTGACCGCCACGCTGCGCCGTGGCTGCGTGGACGTCAAGAGGGAGACGCGGGGGCAAGCCACAGCTGCCCGCCAACAGGCTGGTCGCCGCGACTTTCGGGGGCGGCCCCGGTGACCGCTATGCCCGGGACGCGGGGCCGTCGCCGGGGGGCGAGGCCGGGAATTGCACGTGTTGCGCCGCAGCGAGGTCCTCAGGGCGCTGCCCGCCGTCCCAGCTTGGGTCGATGGCGCCCAGCAGCGCGGCCGTGGCCGTCGCCGTGGCCCCCCATAACAGATGGCCATCGTCGAGGCGCCAGGCCCAGGCCGTACCGCGCTGCCCCAGCCGGGTAGCCCGCCAGCGGGCGGGGTCGCGAAGCTGCGACAAGCGAACGCTCAGCAGGGCCGCCACCTCGCGCTCGTCGGCGGCCAGGGCGTGGGGTCGCGCCCACCGGGCCACGACGACGGTCATCCAGTATCCGGACGCGGGGATATAGAACGCGGGCAGCTGGCCCAGCACCGCGACGGTCTCGGGGCGCACGCCGCATTCCTCGGCCGCCTCGCGCAGTGCCGCCTCGCGCGCGCTCTCGCCGGCTTCCACGCGCCCGCCGGGGAAGCTGATCTGACCCGCGTGACGCCGCAGGTGCTCGCCGCGCCGCGTCAACAGCAAGGCCGGGTCGTCGTCACCCGCCTCGGGCTCGGACAGCAGCGCTAGGGCGCTGGCGCGCCGCGCGCCACCGGGGGCCGCCGCCTCCTGGGGGAGGTCGGCCAGGGCTGCTCGCAGCCGAGCCCACAGCGTCACGCCCGGGGTCGCTAGGTAAACGTCGGCGACAACATGGACAGCACGAGGGCCAGGGCGAACACCACCGCCACGACGACGACAACGCGCTTCTGCTTATTGGGGTTCATCATCGTGGCTCCATCATCGCACGCCCCCACCCCGCCCGCCGAGCGCGCCCGGCGGTCACCCGCCGCGGGCGCGGGCCAGGGCGGCGAGCTTGTCGGCGGCGGTCTGATCGGGGCGGTCGGTGCGCACGTCGAGCTTGGCCACCACCGAGACCCGCTCGGCGGACTCCAGCACGGCGTCACAGGCGGCGCGCAGGCCCGCCGTGCACTCCTCCCAGGTTCCCTCGATCAGCGTGCCGGCCGCGTCGGTGCTGGCGGCCACGCCGGTGGCGTGCACGGCGTCAACGGCGCGTGCCACCTCCGCGGTGACGCTGGGGCTGGCGGTGCCAACGGGCGTCACGGAGAACCAGGCCATCATCGTGGGCTCCTTGTCGATCAGCGGCTCGCTGTGGGCCCCGTCCCAGGAAAGATCGCAAGATGCCGCGCGAGCGCCGAGTCGACGAGCTGATGAACCCCGACGTGGTGGTCGTGGCGCAGACGGCCACCGTCGAGGAGGCCGTCCAGCGCCTCAGCGCCCACGACATCTCCGGAGCGCCCGTGGTCGACGCCGACGGCCGGCTGGTGGGGCTGCTAGACGACACCGACCTGCTGCTCAGCGAAGCGCGGGTCCACGCGCCCAGCATGATCGAGCTTTTGGGCGCCCACATTCCCCTGCCGTCCTCGTTGCACCGCTTCGAGGACGAGATCCGCCACGCCCTGGCAGGCGCCGTGACCGACCTGATGACGCCCGATCCGCCGTGGCTGTCGCCCGACGACACGGCCGAGGACGCCGCCACCCTGCTCGTCGAGCACACCGTGTCGCGCCTGCCGGTGGTCGACCACGAGCGCCGGGTGCTGGGCGTGGTCAGTCGCCACGACCTCGTGGTGGCCATGGGCCGTGACGGCTGAGCGCTGTCACGAGCCGGCCGGGAAGGCCGCCAGCAGGCTCAGCGCGAGCCCGTCGAGGACGTCGGCCTCGCTGACCAGCACCTCGCTGGCCCCGAGACGGTCGAGCGCGGCGGCCAGCACCACGGCGCCGGCAACGAGGACGTCCTCGCGCCCCGGCGCGACCGGCCCCAGCCGGGCCCGCTGGGCCGAGGTCATCGCCGCCAGGCGCTCCACCAGCGCCGCCACGGCGTCGGCTGACAGCCGAGTGCCGTGGATGCGCCCGGCGTCATAGGCGGTCAGTCCCAGCTCGAGGGCCGCCAGGGTGGTCACCGTGCCGGCCACGCCCACCACGGTCAGCTCCCGGCGGGCGCCGGCCAACCCGAGGGCGGCCACGGCGGCGTCCAGCTCCCCACCGGCCGTGGCCTGGGCGGCGGCCAGCTCGTCACAAGTGGGCGGATCCGAGGCCAGGCAGCGCTCGGTCAGGCGCACACACCCCAGCTGGCGGCTGACCGAGGCGATCGGCTCGTGCTGGCCGAGGATCAGCTCGGTCGATCCACCCCCGACGTCGAGCACCAAGTAGGGCGGCGTGCCGGCGATGGCGCTCGTCGCCCCGGCGAAGGCGATGGCGGCCTCGTCCTCGCCGGACAGGACCTCGGCGGTCACGCCGGTGGCCTCGGCCACGGCGTCGCAAAAGCGGTCCCGGTCGCTCGCGTCGCGGATGGCGCTGGTGGCCGCGATCCGACACCGCTGGGCGCCCAGCCGGCGAGCGTGGGCGTGGTAGGCGGCGATGCGCTCCACGGTGCGTTGCAGCGCCGCGTCGTCGAGGTGGCCGGTGCCATCGACCCCCGCGCCCAACCGCGTAACCTGCATGTCGCGCTCGACGACCGCCAGCGGCCAGCCGGGGTCGGCCACCAGCACGCGCGTGGAGTTGGTGCCGCAGTCGATGGCCGCCACGCGGGTCATGCGTGGCCGGGCTCGTCGGCGCTGGGCGGTCGGTCGTGGCGGGCCTGGCCGCACGACACGCACGGCGCGGCGCAGGCCATGGGTTCGACCTGCTCGGCGACCCACGCCCCCACGGGGTTGTCGCCGGTGGCCAGGTAGTGGGCGTACAGGGCGTGGAGGCATTTGACGCGGTCGGGCATGCCCCCAGCGGAGGGGTCGCCGGGCACCGGCGG
>PXPH01000005.1:10065-27766 GCA_003021615.1 Actinobacteria bacterium QS_8_72_14 | reverse complement strand
GGGCACGCCAGCCAGAACACGGTGGGAAACGGCGTGCCGTCGTCCAGGGCCGGGTCGACGCGCAGCACGGCCGGCAGCCCCCAGGCGCAGCGCACCGCGGCGGCCGAGCGCCCCCGCAGGGGCCGGCCGATCATCTCGGCGGCGCAGGCGGCCTCGTCGGCGGCCAGCGGCGCGCGGGCCAGGGCCGTGGCGTCGGTGGCGTCCGGCGGCGGGAGCACGGCATCGTCGGCGGTGCCCACCGCCGGCACCTGCGCCCCCGCGCCGCTGGCGGGACCGGGGTCGCAGGCGTCGCTCATCGCCCACGCCCGGCGTGGTCGTCGCTTAGCAAGCCCACGGCCTCGCCGAGGCGGCGCCACCACGGGCGGTGGTCCACCGCGGCCGGCTGGGGGGCGCGGCCCTCGAGGCGGGGCGGGTCGTCGTCGGGGCGCACAACCACGTAGGGGATCTCGCCGGGCTCGACCAGACCGAGCTCGCGGCGGGCGATCAGCTCGATCCGATCGGGATCCTGCAGCCGCGCCTTGCGCTCCTCGAGCCCTTCCACGGCGTGGGCGAGCTCGTCGCGGCGCTGTGTCAGCGCCTCGACCCGGTCCTGGGTCTCCAAGTAGCGCTGGGCGGGGGTAGCTCCCATCGTGGCCAGGGCCACCAGCAAGGCGATGAAGGCCAGCACGAACGGGCGCTGACCACGCGTCAGGGCGCTGGGCAGCAGCCGGGCGGGCCCCCGCCGGTCGGCGCGGCGGTCCGCGTTCGACCGCGACGAGCTCGCTGTGCGCCGTGAGCGCGCGCCCTGTCGCGACGATCCCGCACGGTTGCCGCCGCTCACGCCGTCACCCCGGTGGCTGCTCGCGGGAACGCTTCCCGGCCGGCGTAGCGCGCCGTGTCGTCCAGCAGCTGCTCGAGGCGCAGCAACTGGTTGTACTTGGCCGTGCGCTCGCTGCGCGCCGGCGCTCCGGCCTTGATCTGGCCGGCGTTGGTCGCCACCGCAAGGTCGGCGATGGAGGTGTCCTCGGTCTCGCCCGAGCGATGACTGATCATCGTGGTCCACCCGGCCCGGTGGGCGAGATCGACGACGTCCAGCGTCTCGGTCAGCGTGCCCACCTGATTGGCCTTGACCAGCAGGCTGTTGGCGGCCCGCTCGGCTATGGCGCGCCGGCATCGCGCCAGGTTGGTCACCAACAGGTCGTCACCCACCAGCTGCACCCGGTCACCCAGCCGCTCGGTGAGGCGGCGCCACCCTTGCCAATCGTCCTCGGCGAGGCCGTCCTCGATCGACACCACGGGGTAGGCGTCCACCAGGCCCACCAAACGCTCGATCATCCCCTCGGCGTCGAGATCGACCGCCTCGCCGGCCAGGCGGTAGATCCCCTCCTCGAAGAACGCGCTGGCGGCGACGTCGAGGGCGAGGCCGACCTCGGTGCCGGGCTCGTAGCCGGCGGCCTCGATCGCCTCGACCAGCGCCGCCAGCGGTGCGCTGTTGTCGTCAAAGCTCGGCGCGAAGCCGCCCTCGTCGCCCAGGCCCGTGGCCAGCCCGCGCCCGGAGAGGACCCCCTTGAGGGCGTGATAGACCTCGGTGCCCACCCGCAGGGCCTCATGGAAGCTGGCCACACCCAACGGAGCGATCAGATACTCCTGAAAGTCCACGTTGGAGCTGGCGTGCTCGCCGCCGTTGAGCACGTTGAGCATGGGCACGGGCAGACGGTGAGCGTTGACGCCGCCCAGGTAGTGGATCAGCGGCAGCCCCACCGACACGGCGGCCGCCCGCGCCACGGCCAGGCTCGCCCCCAGCAACGCGTTGGCGCCGAGGTTGGACTTGTCGTCAGTGCCGTCCAGGTCCACCAGCCGCCCGTCGATCTCCCGCTGCGCGTAGGCGTCAGCCCCCGTCAGCGCCGGGGCCACGACCCCCTCGACGTGGCTGACCGCCCGGGTGACGCCCTTGCCGGCGAACCGGGGGCCGCCGTCGCGCAGCTCGACGGCCTCGAACTCTCCCGTGGAGGCCCCGCTGGGCACTGCCGCCCGGCCAATCGCGCCGTCGGTGAGCAGGCAGTCGACCTCGACGGTGGGATTCCCGCGGGAATCCAGCAGCTCGCGGGCCTGGACAGCCTCGATCTCCACGGCAGGGTCACCCCTTGTGTCGCGCGTTGGCACACGGCCGATACAACGATAGACGCCGGCGTGCAGTGGCTCCAACGGTTCGGCCCCCGGTCCGGGCGGGCGCAAGGATGGTCGCCTATGAGCGACGACAGCGCCGCCACCGGGCTTGGCCCCACGCCCCCCGGACAGCGCGTGGCCACGCTGGACGTCCTGCGGGGCACGGCGATCCTGGGGATCCTGCTGGTCAACATCGAGGTCTTTCGAGGCGGGCGCCTGTACCGGGTGATGGCGGGCCAGCCGGCTTCTTCGTCGCCGGCCGGTGAGGTCGTCGACTTCGCCGTGGGATGGCTGGTCAACAGCAAGTTCCTGGCGAGCTTCGCTCTGCTGTTCGGCGTGGGCGCGGCGATGATGATCGCCCGGGCACGCCACGCCGGGCAGCCGCCCCGTGGGCTACTCGCCCGGCGCTACGCGTGGCTGGCGGTCATCGGCCTGGCCCACATGGTGTTGTTGTTCTCCGGCGACATCCTGTTCGTCTACGCGGTGACGGGCGCCGTGCTGCTGGCGTTCACACACCTCGCGCCCCGCGCGCTGCTCGTGTGGGCGGCTGGCCTGTTCACCCTGTGCGCCGTGGCCGGTGTGGCGGCGTGGGCCGCGGGCACGTTCGCAGCACAGCCAACAGGCGGCGATCCCGCGGTTGCCCAGCCGATGACGGGGTTCGTCGTCGAGCAAGGCGCGGCGGCGCGCGCGGCCTATACGCAGGGGTCGCTGGTTGAGCAGGTCGTGGCGCGCAGCATCGAGGCAGCCATCGTCCAGGCCAATCAGCTGCTGGCCCTGCCGTGGCTGCTGGCGTTGTTCCTGGTGGGCATGGCGATCGGTCGCAGCGGCCTGGTGTGGTCGCTGCCTCGACACCGGGGGCTGCTGGCTCGCGTCGCGGCGATCGCCATCCCGGTGGGGCTGGTGCTGAACCTGCCGTTGGGCTGGGCCGGCGCCCTGGGCGGCTCGGCGGCAGGCACCGGCGTGGCGAGCCTGGGACTGCTGGCCCGACTGGTGGGCGCGCCGGTGTTGGCCGTGGGCTATCTCGCCGCGTGGGCGTGGGTCTGCCAGCGCCCGGGGTGGTTGGCGTGGCTGCAGCCGCTGCGTCAGACGGGGCGAATGGCGCTGACCGCCTACCTGGTGCAGAGCGTGCTGTGTACCACCGTCTTCGTGTGGTTCGGCCTCTACGGGCGGCTGTCCCAGGTGGAGGCCATCGGCGTGGTCGGGGCCGTCTGGATGGTGGATGTCACCGCCTGCACGGCGTGGCTTCGCCGGTTCGCCATGGGGCCAGTGGAGGGCCTGTGGCGATGGTTGACCTACAACGTTTACTCGCCTGTCAACCGGCAATAGCCTCGACGAGGACCATGAGCTCGCGACCCGCCCAGCGCCAGGGCGCATACACCCGACCTCGCTGTTCGCCGAGGCCCGCGCGAGCCCCACGACTGGCTTGTGGGGGTCGCGTGTGCGCTTGAACCCAAAAAAGCCCGACACCCGCCGCGTGAACGAGTTTTGTCCCGTGACAAGGTTGACCCCCAGGGGCCGTGGCCCCCTCCAGGCCCCTGGGGGTCGAAAGGCCAGCAATCATGCGGCGGGCGGCGCACGATGTGGCCAGGAGTAAGCTTGTAGCGCAGGGCGGTTGGCGTGCGAGGGAGGTGGGGCCGTTGCGGAAATTGCCGCCGGGTATACGCGAACGCAACGGCACGTACCCGATGAACCGAGCCAAACCGCCTCACAGAAGACCCGCGTGACCGAAACGCCCTGATCCGGGTCTGTCGGTCCGGCCGGTGCCCAACAGCGTCTGAGTCTCTGGAGCCTGCCGCGCGGTCTGGAGCAGACTGTCAAGATTGTGACGAGTTGGGCAGGACGTGTCAACCCACAGATGTCATCAGCCGCGGACGAACGCCGGTCACCGGCCGCGCCACACGCCCCGCGGCCACGTCACAGCCGGGGGGGCTGGCCGGGATCGTCGGCGTCCTGCTCGACGCGCCGTCGAAAGCGGGCGGCGCTGCGGCGCAGCGCCTGCTCCGGGTCGACGCCGTGACGCCGAGCCACGGCGATGAGGCCCGCCAACGCATCGCCGAGGGCGGCGTCGACCGTCGCCGAGTCGGCATCGGCTCGGGTGAGCTCCTCCAGGCGCTGGCGCGTGTGGTCCACCGAGTCCGACGGGTCGGCATCTGCCAGCCCGGCCTTGGCGGCGCGCTGCTGGAGCGCCTCGACCAAGGCCATCGCCGGCTGGCCGGGCGCTACCCCGTCGAACGGGCCGGCGCGCTCGGCCTTCTCGGCGGCCTTGAGCTCGTCCCAGCGGCTTATCACCGACTCGGCGTCGCCCGCCGACTCGTCGCCGAACACGTGGGGATGACGCCGCACCAGCTTGTCGGCGATGTCGCCGGCGACCGCGTCAATGTCGTAGCGGTTGTCGTCCTCGGCGATCTGCGCGTGGAAGACGACCTGCAGCAGCACGTCGCCGAGCTCCTCGCGGATCGCCTCGTGGTCGCCGGCCGCCACAGCCTCGGCGAGCTCGTGCATCTCCTCGACGCCGTAGCGCATCAGCGAGTCGTGGGTCTGCTCGCGGTCCCAGGGGCAGCCGTTTTCGCCGCGCAGAGCCTCCTCGATGGCCACCAGTCGCAGCAGCCGCGTGCCCTTGGGCTTGACGCCGAAGTACACGACCTCGACCTCCACGCCGGCGTTTGCGGCCTGGATGCCCAGCGTGCGTGTGGCCGCCTCCTCGTCGGCGGGACCGAACAGATAGGCGAGCTCGCCCACCTCCTGGGCGCGCGCCACGACCCAGTCGGCCCGCGCCGTGTGCGCCGGCGCAGAGGCGCCCAACAGGTTGCGCCGGCTCGCCGAGCCGGCCTCGCTGTCGGCGGGCACGGCCTGCCAGCGCAACCCGGCGGCGTCCAGGTGGGCCGCGAACGGGTGCGCCGCGTCGGCCACACAGACCAGCTCGGTGGCCATCAGCGCCGACCAGGCGTGCAGCGGCAACAGCCCGGGCAGCTCGTCGCTGGTGTCGACCAGCACCAAGCGGGCCATCAGCGCCTCACGGCCCCTGGCCGTCGCCGCCCGACCGTGTGTCGGAACCCGCGGCCCCTTGGCGACCCTGCTCGGCTCCAGCGCCCGGCCCGGGTCTGGCGGGCTGGTCGGGCGCGGCCCCGTTCGCGCCTTGGGCGTGGGCCACGACACTGCCGGCCGCCCCATCCCACTTTCCGAACTCGGGGTTGACAACGATGTCGGCTTGATCGCGCCGTCGGGTGAGCCACTCGGTAAACGCCTGCGACGCCTGCTGGCCCGCGGCGTCGTCACCGGCGAGCTCGGCGGTGATCGCCTGGCGATAGGCCCGGTCGCGCAGCAGCCGCCGCAGGTCCGCGTCGGACAGCCCCTGGCGCGCGGCGGCCTGTTGCAGGGCCTCCTCGCCGCCCAGCTGGCCGGCGAGCCGGTCGCGCTGGGCGGCGACGTCGGCCTCGTCGATGGCCACGCCGAGCTCGGCCGCCCCCTGGCGCACCAGCGTGGACGCGACGAGCTCGGTCAGGACCTGCGCCTGCACCCGGCCTCGCAGTTGGCCGCCCTCATCGGCTCGCAGCCGCTCGGCCAGCTGAGGGTTGCTCGCCACGGCCTCGTAGCGGTGCGCCAGCGTCGAGCGAGCGATGGGCTCGCCGTTGACCGTGGCGGCCACGCTCGGATCACCAACACCGCCGCAGCCGGCTAGCGCGATCGCCAGCGCGGCAACCGCGCCAGCGCCGCGGGCACGCGAACCCAGCACCCAGCCCTTCCCTTCGACGTCACTGCCGGGGTCACTGCCCCGATCCCGAGCCACCCGAGCCTGAGCCCGAGCCACCCGATCCTGAGCCCGAGCCACCCGAGCCTGAGCCCGAGCCACCCGAGCCTGAGCCCGAGCCAGCCGAGCCCGAGCCCTGCGGGGCGGTGTCGGGCGTGACCTTGCGGGTGTAGGGATCCCAGGTCCCGTAGCGCTCGGCGACGGTGATGTCGGCCTGCTGGGCCTGCTCAGTCAGCCACTGATCGAGCTGGGTGGACTGCTGCTGATTGGAGAGCTGCTCGCGGATCTGGCCCTCGACCTCGGACAGCTCGGGCTCGGTGCGCTGCTGGACCTCGACGACGTACCACTGCTGCTGGGCCTGCACCGGGCCGGCGAACCCGCCGACCTCGGCCTCCTCGAACACCGCGCTGGCCAGCTCGGGGGTCGACTGCTCCAACGACGCCTTCGTGAGCTCCTGGGCCTCGGTGGTGCTGCGCCCGGAGCCCAGCTCCTCGGAGACCGTGGCGAAGTCGTCACCGTCTTGCAGGCGCTGGAGGGCCTGTTGGGCGTCCTCCTCTGACCCGGTGGTGAGCAGGCGCACCTGGGCGGTGTGGAACTGGGCGGTGTTCTCCTCGAAGTACGAGCGCACCTCTTCGTCGGTAATGTCGTCGCCGCTGGCGAGGTCGGCGGCGACCGCGTCCTGCAGCGCCAGCGCCTCCAGCTCCTGGCGCAAGTCCTCCTCGGACATGCCCTGGCGCTCCATCTCGTCCTGCAGGCTCGTGCCCTGACCGGACAGGCGCTGCTCGATGCGGTAGCGCTGCTGGTCGATCTCGGCGTCGCCGACCTCGACGCCGAGCTCGTCGGCGCCCTGGCGCAGCAGCTGCACCTGGATCAGCTGGGACAGGATCTGGGCCTTGAGCTGATCCTGCATGGCCGGGTTGTCGTACACCTGCTGGCTCAGCTGCGAGCCCTGGGTCATCGCCTGATAGCGGTCCTGGACCTGCTGGACGGTGATGGTCTCGCCGTTGACCGAGGCGGCCTGCTCGCCCTCGCTTCCTCCGTCCCCGTCGCTGCAGGCCGTCATCAACAGCATGACGGCAGCGGCCAGGGCGCTCATTCGCAGCGGCACGTTGCGCACAGCAGACACCTCGATCAGGGGATTGACACAGGGAACGGGCGGCCACCACAGCCGCCCGACGCTTTCATACAACCCTAGGTGGCACGGCGCCGGGCCGCAGAGTCACCGACGGGGGCCGTTTTTACCGCCGCGAACCATGCTTCCCCGGCGCCGGCTCGCCCCGGGCGGGCTCCCCCGACGCGGGTGGCTTACGGCGCCAGCAGCGCCTTGAGGTCGCCGGCGAGGGCGGCCACCGGATCGCCGCTGGAGGGAAGCGGCAACTCCAGGGCGCTGGCCGCCGCGTTGTAGCGCGCACGGGGAAAGCGACGGGCCAGGCGCACCTCCTGAGCGTCGGACAGCACCACTGGCTCCACCCGGGCGGTGCGCCGCGGCGTGGTGGAGATGGCCGTGATGCCCCAGCGGCGCGCCGCGGCGCGCAGCGCTGCCACGGCCAGCAGCCGCTCCGCGGGCTCGGGCAGCGGCCCGAAGCGGTCGACGAGCTCGGCCCGGGCGGCCTTGACCCCCGCGCTGTCACGGACGCTGGCCACCCGCTTGTAGGCTTGCAGGCGCAGGCCCTCGTCGTCGATGTAGTCGGCCGGCAGGTGGGCGTCCACCGGCAAGTCGATGCGGATCTCGGGCTCGGTCTCGGCCTCGGGCTCGCCGCCGTCGGTGAGCTCGGTGACGGCCTCGGCCATGATCCGCCCGTACTCCTCCATGCCCACGCTGGCGACATGGCCGGACTGATCGCCCGACAGCAGGTCGCCGGCGCCGCGGATCTCCAAATCCTTCAGCGCAATCGACATGCCCGAGCCCAGACCGGTGTGCTCGGCCACGGCCTCCAGGCGCTTGTGGGCCTGTTCGGTCATGGCCCGCGCCTGGGGAAAGAACAGGTAGGCGTAGCCCCGCCGGGCCGAGCGCCCGATGCGCCCGCGCAGCTGATAGATCTGGGCCAAGCCCATCAGGTCGGTGCGCTCCACGATCAGCGTGTTGGCGTTGGGGATGTCCAGCCCGGACTCGACGATGGTGGTCGACACCAGCACGTCGTGCTCGCGGTTCCAGAAGCTCACCATGACCTGTTCAAGCTCATCCTCGCTCATCCGCCCGTGGGCCATCGCCACCCGCGCGCCGGGCACGAGCTCGCGAACCCGGGCGGTCACCGCGTCGATGGTGTCCACCTGGTTGTGCACCCAAAAGACCTGGCCCTCGCGCAGCAGCTCGCGACGCACCGCCAGCGCCGCGGTGACCTCGTCGTACTCACCCACGTGGGTGACCACCGGCTGGCGGTCCTCGGGGGGCGTGTCGATCGTGGAGAGGTCGCGCACGCCGGTGATGGCCAACTCCATGGTGCGCGGGATGGGGGTGGCGGTCATGGTCAACACGTCCACGTTGGTGCGCAGGCGCTTGAGCTGCTCCTTGTGGGCCACGCCGAAGCGCTGCTCCTCGTCGACCACCATCAGCCCGAGGTCCTTGAAGGCCACGTCCGAGCCCAACAGCCGGTGGGTGCCCACCACGATGTCAACAGTGCCCGCCGCCAGCCCGTCCAGGGTCCGCTTCTGCTCGCGGGGGCTGGCGAAGCGCGACAGCACACGCACCTCGACCGGAAAGCCACTGAAGCGCTCGGTGAACGTCTCGCCGTGCTGCTGGGCCAGCAGCGTGGTGGGCACCAACACCGCCACCTGGGCGCCGTCGAAAACCGCCTTGGCCGCCGCGCGCACCGCGATCTCGGTCTTGCCATAGCCGACGTCGCCACACACCAGGCGGTCCATGGGCTGATGCGCCTCGAGGTCGGCCTTGACGTCGTCGATGGCACCGAGCTGATCCTCGGTCTCGGTGTGGGGGAAGGCCTCCTCCAGCTCGCGCTGCCACGGCGTGTCCGGCCCGAAGGCCCGGCCGGTGGCGTGCATGCGCGCCTGGTACAGCCGCACCAGCTCGCCGGCCATCTCCTTGACCGACTCCTTGACCTTGTGCCGAGCCCGCTGCCAATCGCCGCCGCCCAGGCGCATGACCGCCGGCTGCTCGCCGCCGACGTACTTGGTCAGCGCATCCACCTGGTCGCCGGGCACGTACAGCGTGTCGCCCCCGGCGTACTCGACCACGACGTAGTCGCGGGTGACCTGACCGCTGACGCCGCCCACCGCCGTGGTGGGCCCGCCCAGCGTGCGGGTGACCACGCCGGCGTAGCGGCCCACGCCATGGGTGGCGTGGACCACGTAGTCACCAGCCTCGAGATCGAGCACGGCGTCGGTCGCACTACGCCGGCTGGGCAGCCGGCGCGTGGAGCGCGAGCGGCGCGGACCGAACAGGTCCCATTCGCCCAGCAGCGCCACGCCGAGCTCGTCGCTGTGAAAGCCCTCGCGCAGCCTGGAGGGCACGACCGCGACGCGCCCGCCCTCGGGCGGCTCCAGCCGGGTCACGACGGGGGCGGCCACGCCCTCGTCGCGCAGCACCTCTGCCAAGCGACGCGCCGACCCGTGACCCGCAGCGGTCAGCACCACCGTGGCCCCTTGTCCCGCCAGGCGGCGCACCGTGCCGGCCACCCCGGCCATGTCGCCACGAAAGGAGTCCCACGCCGTAGCCGGCACGTCGCGGCTGGCCGAGCCAAACGCGCTGAGCTCCCACTGCGGCTCACCGCTGCCCTGGCGCACCGTATCCCAGTCGGCGAAGCCGACCTCGTCGCGGGACTCGTCGCCTGAGTCCGCGACTCCGCTGAGCAGCCGCGCCAGCCCTCTCACGCCGGTGGCGCCCGGGCCGTGGCCGGCCGAGGTGTCCTCGCCGGTGGACGTCCAGCCGGCCACGAGCAGCTCGCGGGCCTCGGCGCGCAGCTGCTCGGCGCGCTCGGCGACCTGGGGGGCGTCGATGACGGCCAGCCCGGCCCCGGCGGGCAGGAAGTCGGGAAGGTGGGCTGGGCGCGGGTGGATGGCGGTGACCAACGCCTCCATACCTTCGAAGGCCACGCCGTCGGCCAGCCGGCCCAGCTCGTCGGCGAGCTCGGGGACCTGCGCGGCGACGCGCCGGGCGGTGTCGGCGGTGTCGGCGTCCAGCACGACCTCGCGGGCCGGATCGATGACCGCCCGCTCGAGATGGTCCTCGCTGCGCTGATCGGCGACGTGGAAGCGCCGCAGGCTGTCGACGTCGTCGCCGAAGAACTCGATGCGCACCGGCAGCTCGGCGGCGGTGGGAAACACGTCGACCAGCCCGCCGCGCACGGCGAACTCCCCGCGCTGCTCCACCGTGCGGCTGCGCGTGTAGCCCAGCGTGGCCAGGGCGTGTACCAGCCCGTCCAGGCCGCCGGCGTAGGCCCCGTCGACCACCAGCGGGTCGCGCTCGGCCAGGCGGGGGTCCATGGGCTGCAGCAGGGCCCGAACCGGCGCGACGAGCGCCGCCAGGCCTGCGCGCCTGGCCTCGCCTGTGGCCCGCGCGGCCTCGGGTGGGCTGTCGCCCTCCTCGGGCTTGCGCAGGCGGTGGAGCACCGCCAAGCGTTGGCCCACCGTCGCCGGCTGGGGGCTGAGCCGCTCGTGGGGCAGCGTCTCCCACGCGGGAAAGGCCGCCACGGCGTCCTCGCCGAGAAACGCCCCGAGGTCGTCGACTACCGCGTCAACGTCGCGGTCGGTGGCGGTGACCACCAACAGCGGCGCGGCGCGCTCGGCCAACAGGGCGAGCGCGTAGGGGCGCGCCGCCGGCCCGACCGTCAACCGGCCGGGCTGCAGCTCATCGGCGAGACGGTCGCGGCCGGCGTCCACCAGGGCGGCCAGCGGACCGGCGACACAGGCAGCCATCGGCCGCGCCATGGTCGCGTGCCGGGTCAGCGCCGGCAAGGCGGGGCGCGCCCCTTGCCCACACCGCGGTTCTGGGCGGCCTCGAGGCCGTCGGCGATGAGGTCGAGCACCGCCTCGCCGGCGGTGGCCAGCGCCCGGTCGAGGTCGTCTCGCTCGGCGCGCGCGACCGGCTTGAGCACGTACTCGCCCGGGTCCTGAGGCCCGTGGGGGCGGCCGATGCCGATGCGCACCCGCAGCGTGTTCGCCCCGACCGTGCGGCGGATGTCGCCCAAGCCCTTGTGGCCACCGTCGCCGCCGCCGCGCTTGAGCCGCACCACCCCCACCGGCAAATCCAGGTCGTCATGGCACACGATCAGCCGGTCGAGCCCCAGCTTGTAGAACGACAGCGCCCGGCCGACCGCGTCACCCGAGCGGTTCATGTAGGTCGCCGGCACCATTAGCGTCGCCCGGGCACCGCCCGGGCGGGCGTCGACAGCCTGCCCGCCGAGCTTGCGGTGGGAGCTCAGCCGCAGCCCGAGGCGATCGGCCAAAGTGCGCACGGCCTCGGCGCCGACGTTGTGGCGGGTATTGGCGTACTGGCGCCCGGGGTTGCCCAGGCCCACCACGAGCCAGCGATCGTCGGCCACGGCGTCGTCGGGGCCGCGACCGCGGGCGAACCAGCGCCCCACGCCAGCCCGGCGCTAGCCCTGCTCGATCTCGTCGGTCACGCGGGCTTGCCCGGCCTCTTCGGCCTCGCCCTCCCCGGCGGCGCCTTCCTCGGCCTCGCTACCGGGCTCGGGCACCTCGACCGCCTCGTAGTACACCGTGGCCACGGCGGCCTCGGGGTCCTCCAATGGCTCCACACCGGCCGGCAGCTCGATGTCGGCCACCCGCTTGACGTCGCCGATGTCCATATTGGAGACGTCCAGCGAGATCTCGTCGGGGACCTCCAAGGGAAACACGTTGACCGCGAGATTGAACATCGCCTGGTCCAGCAGGCCGCCCTGGTCGACGCCGGCGGGCTCGCCGACCAGCGTGATGGGCACCTCGACATCGATGCGCACGTCGCGGCTGACGGTCACGAAGTCGACGTGGGTCACGTGACGCTTGACCGGGTGGCGCTGGATCTCGCGGGCGATGGCCAGCTGCGGGCCGGTGGCCAGGCGCAGCTCGAGGATCGCGTTGGTGCCGGCGTCGGTGTTCAGCGCGTGGAACAGCTCGTTGGCATCGACTGACACCGCGCGGGGCTCGGTGAGATCACGGCCGTAGGCGATGGCGGGCACCCGCCCGTCCCGGCGGAGGCTGCGCGCCTCGCCCTTGCCAGAGCCGGCACGAGGTGACACGGCAAGCGGCACGGTCTGGGCCATGGCGAAGCGTCTCCTGAGGTGGTCAGCGTCGGTGACGGAGGGTGTCCTGGGTGGGGCGCGCCGACGCGAGCGCCGCACAGCCACAGGGGCGCGGCGCCGGCGGCGCCCCGCAACAGTAGCAGCGGGGCGCTACTGGTTCTGATCGTCGAACAGCTCGCTGACCGACTCGTCCTCGAAGATCGCCCTCATGGTGCTGGCGATCGTCGGCGCGATGGAGACCACTTCGAGCTTGGACAACGCCTGCTGCTGCACCGGCAGGGTGTTGGTGACCACCACGCGCTCGATCGGGCTGGCCTCGATTCGCTCCATGGCCGGCCCGCTGAGCACCCCGTGGGTGGCCAGGGCGATCACCGAGGCGGCCCCGCGCTCGGCCAGCGCCTCGGCGGCGCCGCAGATGGTGCCGGCGGTGTCGATCATGTCGTCGACCAGCACACACACCCGGTCCTCGACGTCGCCGACGACCGCCAGGGTCTGGGCCATGTTGTGGCCGGTGCGGGTCTTGGCCAGATACGCCGGCTGGGCGCCGTCCAACCGGGAGATGAACTTCTCGGCCAAGCGCACCCGCCCGGCGTCGGGGCTGGCGATGACCAGCTCCGAGTCGCGGTAATGGTCCTGCAGCCAGCCCACCAGCAGCGGCAGCGTCGTCAGGGCGTCCAGCGGCCCATCGAAGAAGCCCTGGATCTGTCCCGTGTGCAGATCCACGCTGACAACACGGTCGGCCCCGGCGGTGCGCAGCATGTTGGCCAGCAGCCGGGCGGTGATGGGCTCGCGGGAGCGGCCCTTCTTGTCCTGGCGGGCGTAGCCGTAGAACGGCGCCACGGCGATGATCCGCTTGGCCGAGGCGCGCTTGGCCGCGTCGATCATCACCAGCTGTTCCATGATGCGCTCGTTGATCGGTTCGCAGTGGGTCTGGACCACAAAGACGTCGCTGCCGCGGACGTTCTCCTGGTAGCGCACGTACAGCTCGCCGTTGGCGAACTCGTGGACGTCGACGGCGCCAAGGGCCATGCCGAGATGGTCGGCGACCTCGCGACCCAACTCCGGGTGCCCGCGCCCGGAGAAGATCTGCATGCGCTTTTTGGTCACGACCTCCATGGCGTCAGCCTCCCTCGCGGCGTTGGGCGCGCGCCCGCTTGCGCTCGGCATAGCCGGGCTTGGTCGCCTGCTCGTTGCGCTCCACGGCCAGGGCCCCGTCGGGCACGTCGTGGGTGATCACCGAGCCGGCCCCGGTGTAGGCGTCGGCGCCCACCCGCACCGGGGCCACCAGCATGGTGTCGGAGCCAACGCGGGCGCGCGGGCCGATCTCGGTGCGGTGCTTGGCGAAGCCGTCGTAGTTGACGGTGACCGTGGCCGCGCCCACGTTCGCCTGGGCACCGATGGTGGCGTCGCCGACGTAGGACAGGTGGGCCACCTTGGCCCCCTCGCCGATGTCACTGGCCTTGACCTCGCAGAACGAGCCCACCTCGGCGTGGGCAGCGAGCCTGGCGCCGGGCCGCAAAAAGCTGTGGGGCCCCACGCTGACGTGAGGGCCGATGTCGGCGCCGTGGCAACGGCTGGAGTGCACCGACGCGCCCTCGGCGACCACGGTGTCGGTCAGGTGGCTGTGGGGACCGATGTCGGCGCCGGCCCCCACGTGGGTGGCTCCCTCGAGCAGCGTGCCGGGCTGCAGGGTGGCGTCGGCTGCGACGGTGACGCCGGCGTCGACATAGGTGGCCGCGGGGTCGATCACCGTGACGCCGTCGCGCATCAGCGCGCGCAGCAGCCGGGCGCGCAGCGTGGACGCGGCGTCGGCCAGCTGGGCGCGATCGTTGACGCCTTGCAGCACCGCGGCGTCGCCGACCACCGCCCCCACCCCCTTGTCGACCAGGGGCTCGATGACGTCGGTGAGGTACTGCTCGCCCTGGGCGGTGTCGGCCGAGAGCTGGGCGAGCTGGGCCGCCAGGGACTGGCGAGCGAAGGCGTACACCCCGGCGTTGACCTCGTCGATGGCCCGGGTCGCCGGCTCGGCGTCGCGGTCCTCGACCACGCGGGTCACTTGCCCGTCGTCGCCGCGCACCACCCGCCCGTAGCCGGACGCGTCGTCCAAGCGCGCCGTCAGCAGGGTCGCCGCGCGGTCGGCGGCGGCGTGCTCGTCCAGCAACGCCTGCAGGGACCCGGGGGTCAGCAACGGCAGGTCCCCGCTGGCCACCACGACCGTGTCACAGCCGTCCAGCGCCCCCGAGTCGAGGGCCACCCGCGCGGCGTGGCCCGTGCCCAGCTGATCGCGCTGGGTGACGGTGACCAGCCCGGTCAGGCCGGCCGCGGCCGCCTCCGCGGCAACATCATCACCCTGGTGGCCCACCACGACGGCCACCCGCGACAGGCCCACGGGCCACAGCGCCTCCAGCACCCACCGCAGCACGCTGCGGCCGCACGCCTGATGTAACACCTTGGCGCGGTCGGACTTAAAGCGGGTGCCCTTGCCGGCGGCAAGGACCACCGCCCCCACACGCTGTGCGGTCATCTCTCCTGCTCTGGGAAACGCTGGTGACCGGGCTGTCGGTCGATGTGGGCGGTTGGCGGCGTGACCTTAGGTGGCGGTGGCCGGCTGTGTACAAGCGCTGCCGGCGACCGCTTCAGGGTCACGGCGACCGGGCACGCCAGCTGGGCGGGAAGGACTCGAACCTTCAACTTCGGTTCCAAAGACCGACGTGATGCCCTTTCACCACCGCCCATCGCGGCCACCGCGACCGCCGGCCGGCGACGTGGCCACCCGCACGGCGTGGAAACGATCGGCGGTCGCCGCCGCGAGCTGCTGGGCGTGCTCGGCGTCTCGGGCCAACCCCAGCGCCGTGGGGCCGCTGCCGGAGACGACAGCCCCCAGCGCGCCGGCCGCCAGCAGTGCCCGGCGGCCCGTTTCGAGATGGGGCCGCAGCGCGATCGCGGGGGGCTGGAGCTCGTTGTGCAGCGCCGGGCCCAGCGCCTCGGCGTCGCCGGCCCGCAGCGCCGCCAGCACCGCGTCGGGCTCGATGTCGCTGGGCGCGCACCCGGCGTCCCACGCGCGGTAGACCTCGCCGGTAGCCAGCGGCGAGGCGTCGATGCCCACCACCCAGTGGAACTTGCTGTGGCACAGCACCCGCGCCAGCGCCTCGCCGCGGCCGGTGACCAGCGCCGTGCCACCGATCACGCAAAAGGGGACGTCGCTGCCGATCTCCGCGCCCACGTCGCGCAGCTGGCCCTCGTCGAGGTCACAGGCCCACAGGGCATTGAGGGCCCGCAGCGCGCCGGCGGCGTCCGCAGAACCACCGGCAAGACCCGCCGCGACCGGGATGGCCTTGTCGAGCTCGACCACGGTGCGCGCTCCCGAGAACGACGGCCCCCAGACGGCCTCCGCGCTGGGCCACGCCTCGCCGCCGGGCTGGCCACTGTCAGCGTCGGCGAGCCCGGTGGGACCCGCGGTGACAGGAGCGTCGGCCTCACTGGCCGTGGCGCCAGCGGCGTCGTCGTCGGACTGGCCGGCCAGCACGTTGGCGGTCTCGCCCAGCAGCCGAGCGGCCCGCAGGGCCAGGTTGTGGCTGCCGTCGGGCACGGCCTCGTCGTCGCAGCACACCTCCAGGCCCATGCGGCGCCGCGCCGCGGGATGCTGGCTACGACCGGGGGGGCCGGCGAGGCGGGCGGTCACGACGTCGTACAGCGACAGGGTCTGCATCACCGTGGTGAGGTCGTGATAGCCGTCGGTTCGCCGGCGGCGCACCGCCAGGAAGGGGTTGATTTTCGCCGGTACGCGGACCGCCACGCGATCGCCGGTCGCTGACAACCAGCCTCGCACCATCGTTCCTCGTCATCGTCGGTGGCGGCTGATGTCCGGCCGCGATCCTCCAACGGCGCCGGCTGGAGGCTACGGCTTGCCGGTGGCGTTGCCCAAAACACGCGCCAGGCCGATCCACGCCTCCAGATCGAGGCGCTCAGCTCGCACCGCCGGCGACAGCCCCATGTGGGCCAGGGCGGCCGCGACCGTGTCGCGGGCCCACCCGCTGGCGGCCAGCGCCCGCGGCAGCTGCTTGCGGCGCTGGGCGAAACCGGCCTCCACCAGGGCCAGCACCGCCTGCCGGGCCACATCGGCGCGCCACGGCTGGGGCGTGACCGCCACCGTCACCGAGTCCACCCCCGGCACGGGCAGAAACGACTGGCGCGACACCCGCCGCTGGCGGCGAGCCCGCCCGTAGGCGGCGACTTTGACGCTGACGGCCCCAAAGCGCGGATCGCCCGGTCGCGCGACCAGGCGCTGGCCCACCTCGTGCTGGACGGTCACATGGGCCCGCGTCACCCGTTGCGCAGCCAGCAGCCGCAGCAGCAACGGCGTGGCCGCGTGGTAGGGAGGATTGGCCACGACGGCCACGGGCTCGTCGACCACCTCGGCGAGGTCCAGCGCGAGGGCGTCACCGTGGACCAGCCGCACGTGAGGGTCGTCGCCGACGATGTCGCGGCAGGCGCGCACCAGCCCGCCATCGATCTCGACGGCGGTCACCCGGGCTCCGGCCTCCCGCAGGGCCAGGGTGAGCGAGCCCAGGCCGGGGCCGATCTCGAGTACTCGCTCGCCGGGCTGTACGCCCGCGTCGCGGACGATCGCGCGCAACGCGGCCGGGTCGATGAGGAAGTGTTGGCCCTCCCGGCGGCGCGGGGCGAGGTCGTGGGTCTCCAACAACCGCCGCACGTCCCCCGCGGTGAGCAGGCGAGAGGCGGTCACGGCCCGCCGCGGCTCACCGGTAGCCCAACTGTCGGGTGCACTTTGGCCACGGCGCCCATCCGCGCCGTGCGTGCAGCCGGCGGCCCATCTCGATCTGTCGCTGCCGGGAGCGCTCGTGGGGGTGGCCGCTGCCGCCCAGCGACCGCCACGTCTCGGCCGCGAACTGCAGCCCCCCGTAGAACCCGTTGCCGGTGTTGGCCTGCCAGTTGCCGCCGGACTCGCACTGCGCCAGGCGATCCCAGGTGGCCGGCTTGGCCGGGTCGCCGAGGCCGGCATCCGCTGACGGCTCGGGCTCACCGGGCGGCTCGGGCTCGTCGGGGGGCTCGGGCTCGCCGGAGGGCTCGGGCTCGCCGGCAGCGGTGGGCTCGTCGCCCGACTGGGGCTTGCCGGAGGAGGCGGTGCCCACCTCGATGATGGCCTCGCGCGGCGGGCGCGTCGTACGGCGCGCGATCTCGCGGGTGGCGACCACGTCGCCGCCGACTTCGACGAGCTCCTCGGTGATGGTCACCACGCCGGCGCGTCCCTGTCGCACGGTGCGCCGGCCTCCGGCCGGCAAGGCCGAGGTCGCCCGCTGGCGCTGGCCGTGGGCGATGGCCACCTGCCGTTGGCGCCGGCGGACGTCGGCGCGCTCGACGACGACGCGGTCGCCGGGGCCCACCGGCTGATCGCGGGCCGGGCGGACCCGGTCGTGGCCGTCGAGCTCCACGCCGAGACGCGCCAAAAGATCGCCGACGGTGCCCTTGCCGGGATCGACTTGGCGGGCCGACCCGTCGACGACGACCGTCACGCGCCGGTCCGCGTTGGCCCCGGCAACCGTCGCCGAGCCCGCCGAGGAGGCGCCCGCATCCGGCTTGGGCGAGGCGG
>PXPH01000005.1:0-10047 GCA_003021615.1 Actinobacteria bacterium QS_8_72_14 | reverse complement strand
GCCGGCGCCCAGCGCGAGCCGCGACGTGGCGGCGTTGTCCAGCGCCAGCCATCCCAGGCCTACCGCGGCGACGAGCGCCGCCACCGCCGCCGAGCGCGACCAGCCCGCGACGCGACGTGCCGACCCGGCCGGCAAGCTGTGCGCAAAGCCCACGGCCCTGACCGTAGCAGGCCCGCGGCGCTGGCTGAACCGCCGGTGGGCGCGGCCCCACGCGGCCCGCCGCGCGAGCTCAGCCCCAAGCGGCCGGCTGTGGCCACCCGAAGGCCCGCTGGGCGTTGTCGGAGGTAATCCGGGCCATCTCGGCGGGCTCCACGCCGTGCAGGCGGGCCAGCTGCTCGACCACGAGCCGGACCCCGGCGGGCTCGTTGGGCTTGCCCCGGTGTGGGTGCGGCGACAGGTAGGGCGAGTCGGTCTCGGCCAGCAGCAGCTCGAGGGGCACCTGCGCCGCGGCGTCGCGCAGTTGGTCGGCGTTGGGAAACGTCACGTTGCCCGCAAACGACATGAACCATCCGTGCTCGGCGCACACCTGGACGAGGTCAACGCCGCCGGAGAAGCAGTGCAGCACCGTGCGGGGCGGGGCCGTCTCGTCCAGCAGCACCCGCACGAGGTCGTCGTGGGCCTGCCGGTTGTGCAGGATCACCGCGTGGTCGAGCTCCTTGGCCAGCCGAAGATGGGCCCGCAAGGACTCCTCTTGGCGCATGCGCGGCGAGTGATCATGGAAGTAGTCCAGCCCCGTCTCGCCGATGGCCACCGCCTCCGGGGCCGTGGCCAGGCGGGCCAGGCGCTCCAGGACGCCGTCGCTGGCCTCGATCGCGTTGTGGGGGTGGATGCCCACCGCCGCGTGAACCCCCGCGTGGGCGCTGGCGATCTGTACGGCCTCCACCGAGGAGGCCAGATCCACGCCCACGGTGATCATCGACGTCACGCCCTGGGCGTGGGCCCGGGCCACGACGTCCTCGACGGGCTCGTCGGACTCGGCGCGCGTCAGGTGGCAGTGGGTGTCGGTAAGCACCGGTCTCCTCGCCTGGCTCGAGGGCGCGCCGCAGACGCGACCGTGTCCCCTCCAGCCTGCAGCGTCCGAGCTGTGGGCGCCACCCGCGGGCGGCGTCGCCGGCGCGGCGCTCACCCTCGCGCGGCCAGCACCGCCTCGTACAACGCCCGCCGGCGCACGCCGTGGGCCGCGGCCACCTCGCGCACGGCCTGGGCCATCGCCACGCCATCGGCCTCCCGCCGCTGGACCTCGGCGACGAGCGCGTCCAAATCGGCCTCGCCGGCGCGCTCTTGGACCGCGCCGGCGACCACCAGCGTCAGCTCGCCGCGCGGCGGGTCACTGGCCACCTGCTGGGCGAGCTCGCCCAGCGGGCCCCGACGGACCTCCTCGAAGCGCTTGGTGAGCTCGCGGGCCAGGGCGGCCCGGCGATGCTGGCCGAGGGCGTCAGCGGCGTCGGCGAGCTCGGCGGCGGCCCGGTGGGGCGCCACATACCACACCAGCGTGCGCGGCTCGTCGGCCAGGGCAGCCAGGTGGCGGCGGCGAGCGCCGCGCTGGCGCGGCAAAAAGCCCTCGAACGCAAAGCGGTCGGTGGGCAGCCCCGACAGGACCAGCGCCAGCAGGAACGCCGCCGGGCCCGGGACGGCCTCGACGGGGACACCGGCGTCAACAGCGGCGCGCACGAGCGCCAGCCCCGGGTCGGCCACCGAGGGCGTGCCGGCATCGGAGACGACCGCCACGGTCTCTCCGGCGGCGGCCCGCGCCACCAGCTCGGCGGCTCGGCTCGACTCGTTGTGGTCGTGGTAGCTGACCTGGGCGGCGTCGATGCCCAGGTGGGCCAGCAGCCGCCCCGTGTGGCGGGTGTCCTCGGCGGCGACGACGTCGGCGTCGGCCAAGGTCGCCTGGGCCCGCGGCGAGACGTCGTCGAGGTTGCCGATGGGGGTGCCCACCAGCACGACGCGGCTGCGGGACCGGGTGGGGTCACGGCTCATGGCGCGGCGGGGTCACCAGTCTCGCGTGGGGCGACGGGCTCGGGCGGTGGGGCCCGGCAGCGCGGGCCCCGGGCCCAGGGGGTGGGTCACGGGCGGGTGTGGGTCACGGGCGCGCCTACACTGCCGCATCATGCCGTCCGAGGTCGCCGAGGCCGACACGGCGGCCGGCGAGCACCGGCCGGCAGGGCCCAGAGCCCGGTGGGGGCCAATCGCGCCGGCGTGGCTATGGCCGGCGGGGCTGACGGCCGCGGCCGGGGCGCTGCGGCTGTATCGCCTGGGGGTCCCCGACCAGCGCCACTTCGACGAGGCCCACTACGTCGATGACGCGATCGCGCTGCTAAGCCGCGGCGTGGAGGAGGGGTTCGCGGTCCATCCCCCCCTGGCCAAGTGGCTGATCGCCGCCGGCATGGGCGTGTGGGGCCAGAACCCGGTGGGCTGGCGCGTGGCCGTGGCCCTGGCGGGCACCGCGACGGTGCTGATCACCTACCTGGCCGCCATGCGGCTGCTGCGACGGCGCTCGCTGGCGGCGCTGGCGGGGCTGCTGGTGGCCGTCGACGGGCTGGCGCTGACGATGAGCCGCATCGCCATGTTGGACGGCTTTGTGGCCCTGGGCACGATCACGGCCTTCTGGCTGCTGCTGATCGACCGCGACCGGATGTGGGCCCACGCCCCGCCGACCGCCGCCGGGTCCGCCGACGCGCCGGCGGGGGGTGAGACGCCGCGGCAGCGCCCCCCACCGGGGGCCAGCGGTTGGCGGTGGGTCGCCGCCGTGGTGCTGGGGGCCACCCTGGCCGTCAAGTGGTCGGGGGTGCTGGCGCTGGGCGCCGCCGGGCTGTTCGTCGTGGCCAGCGAGTTGGCGCTGCGCCGGCGTGTCACGGGCCACGCGCTGGCCGGCTGGCCCCGGCTGGCCGGCCACCTCGCGCTGGTGTTCGTGGCCGTGCCGGCGGTGGTCTACGTCGCCAGCTACACAGGCTGGTTCGCCAACTACGAGCAAACGCGCCCGGGCCAGGACCGCTGCGGGCAGGCGGCGCTCGACTGCGACGCGGGGGCGCGTCAGCGGCTGGCGGACTGGGCCAGTGAGCAGCTCGAGGTGTGGCGGTTCCACGCCGACCTTGACGCCGAGCATCCCTACACGTCGTCACCGCTGGGCTGGCCGGTGCTGCAGCGGCCGGTTACCCACGAGTTCCAGCAGTGCCTCGGCGAAAGGTCCCAGCAGGCGGCCGGCCCGAGGCGCTCGTGCCCGGTGGCGCCCGGCAACGTGCGCCACGTCATCGGGTTGGGCAACCCGGCGGTGTGGTGGCTGGCGCTGCCGGGCTACGCCCTGCTGGCGGTGCGCATGTGGCGCCGCGACTGGCGTGCCTGGGCCATCGGCGGGTTCTGGTTGGCCCAGTACCTGCCGTGGCTGGCCCAGGAGCGGGCCACGCTGTTTCTGTACTACATGACCCCGGTGGTGCCGTTCATCGCCCTCACGCTGGCCTACGGCGCATGGCGCGGGCTGGCGCTGCCCCGGGTGGGGCGGTGGCTGCCGGTGGTGATCGCCGTGGCCGCCGTCGCCGCGCTCGTCTACTGGTACCCGGTCCTGGCCGGCGTCGAGCTCAGCGAGCAGGCCTGGCGCCAGCGGATGTGGTTTACCAGCTGGATCTAGCCGGCCGCCACCACGCTCCGAGCCCGCGCCGCAACCCCCGCGTGGAGCCCACGGGAGTGGAGCCGAGGGGACTTGAACCCCTGACCTCTGCCATGCGACGGCAGCGCTCTTCCACCTGAGCTACGGCCCCGTGACGCGCCCCCAGGCGCGCCTGGCAAAGGCTACCAGCGCCACAATCCCCGTCAGGCGCTTCGGGCGGCGGGCTCGCGGTCCTCGTCGGGATGCCGCCCTGGCGAGCGCGGCCGGCCGCCGGCCTGCGACGGGCGGGCTGGGGCGCGCCGCGGAGGCGGCGACGCGCCGCGACGGGGGGCGGGTCGCGGCGAGCCCACGCTGGCCAGCAGCACGCAGTAGACCACCAACGCCAGCACCGACAGGCCCAACAACACGGCCCCGACCCGGCCGAGCCCGACCCAGGCCACGGCGCCGATGGCCACCGCGGCCACCAGCGCTCGCAGCACCACGACACGCCGGTGGGCCACAGACCCGGTGGGAGCCGATCGTCGCGCGCCGGGCGCGCGACGCGGCCGGGCGCCCAGCACCCAGCCGTGATCACCCCGCCGGGCGGGGCGCGCAGCGCCCCCGCGCGTGCGACGCGACCGACGACGGGCCGGGGCGCGCCGGCCGGCCACTCGCTGGGGGTCGTCCAGCACCAGCACGCTGCGCGTCCCTGCCGGGTGGCGGGCGCCACGCCCGCGGGCGAGTGCGGCCATGCTGCGGCGAAACGCGCTGTCGTCGAAGCGCAGCGTGGCTCGCGGTTGCCGGCGCAGCGTTGAGGCGAGCATCGCCACCCCGGCGCCGCTGAGAAGCACCAGCACCAGCGACTCCATTGGTCAAAGAACGTAGCAGCAAGGCCCGCGACCACCGAGGAACCGCTGCAGCGCTGGGCGCTGTCTCAGTCGGGGGCGACCAGGCGGTGGGTCAGCACCCGGTCGCCGGCCTCCAGGCGCGCCACGCCGGCGGGGATCTCCGCCAGGCCGTCGGCGGCCGCCAGTGGGGCGACCGCGTGGGCGTGTGGCGTCTCGGTGGGGGTGGCCACGTGCCCGGCGCCGTCGCGGTGCAGCGAGACGGGGGCGAACGCCACCCGGTCACAGCACCCGCTCAGCGGGGTGGCAAGCCGCGCCAGCACCCGAGGGCGGTTGAGGTCCCGGCGTCCCTGCAGCCGGCGGATCGCCGGGCGCACGAACACCTCGAAGCTGACCGCGGCCGCCACGGGGTGGCCCGGCACACCAAAGACCGGCACCCACCGGCCGGAGTCGGCCTCGCCGAGCCCGAAGGCCTGCTCGGCGCCAGGCTCCATGGCCACGCGAACGCGCTCGAGGTCGCCCAGCGCGGCGAGCGCCCCGCCCAGGACGGCGCCGTCGGCGCCCGCCACCACCAGCAGATCGCCGTTGCCCACCGTCCCCTCGACCGCGTCACCCACCGAGGTGGCGTCACCGCGCACCGGTGGGTGGCGGACGGCGTGGGCCCCTGCGGCGCGGGCCATGGCGTTGAGCGCCACGCCGTTGACGTCGGCGACGTCGCCGGGGCCCACCCGCGCCTCGAGGTCCACCAGCTCGTCACCCACCGCCAGCACCGACACCCGCGGGTGGGGGTGCACCGGGACCCGGGTGTGACCCGCGGCGGCCAGCAGGCCCAGATGGCCGGGGCGCAAGCGCACGCCGGCCTCGACCAGCTGGGCTCCTTCGGCGACCTCCTCGCCGGCGGGCCGCACGTGATCACCGAGGCCAGCACCGCCACCCGAGACCACGAGGTAATCACCGCGGTCGTCGGCCTGGGCCAGCGCCAGCACCGCGTCGGCGCCCTCGGGCAGCACCGCCCCGGCGGCCAGGCGCACCGCCTGGCCGGTGTGCACCCGCTCCCGTGTGGGCCGGCCCGGCTGGGCCTGTCCCACGACACCCAGCGTCGACGCCTCGACGGCGTCGCCAGCGCGCACCGCAAACCCGTCGGCGGTGGCCACCGCGTGGGCGGGCACCGGCCGAGTGGCGGTGAGCTCGCCGGCCGCCACGCCGCCGCGTGCGTCCAGCAGCGACAGCTCGATGGGCTCCAGCGCCGGGACGGCGGCCAGCACGCGGCGGCGCCACCGGTCGAGGGGCTCGAGCTGTGTGGCCGAGTCCGACACCGGCGGTCCCTACAGGCGCTTGGCGACGTCGGTGAGGAACTCGCGGAACTGCCCACCGAGATCGGAGCGCTCGATGGCCAGCTCGACGGTGGCGCACAGATAGTCCAGTTTGTTGCCCACGTCGAAGCGGCGCCCGTCGAAGCGCACGGCGCGAATGGGCTCGGTGTGGGCCTGGGCGCGCATCGCGTCGGTGAGCTGGATCTCCCCGCCGCGGCCGGGGCGGGTGTTGCTGATGTGGTCGAAGATGTCGGGGGTGAGCACGTACCGGCCGATGATGCCCAGGCTGCTGGGGGCGTTGGCCTTGCCGGGCTTTTCGATCATGTCCCGCACGTGGAACACGTCGGGCTCGTGGGGGTCGGGCTCGGCGTCGATGACGCCGTAGCGGTCCAGCTCGGCGTCGCTGCACTCCATGACGGCGATGACCGTGCGGTGGGTGGCGTCGCACAACTCGACCATGCGCCCAAGCAAGCGCTCCTCGGCGCCGATGAGGTCGTCGCCCAGCAGCACCGCGAAGGGCTCGTCGCCGACGTGGCGCCGCGCGCAGCCCACCGCGTGGCCCAGCCCTAGCGGGCGCCCCTGGCGCACGTAGTGCATCGCGGCCAGCTGGTTGACGGCGCGCACCGCGGCCAGCAAATCCTCCTTGCCGGCGGCGGCGAGCTGGCGCTCGAGCTCGACGGCGTGGTCGAAGTGGTCCTCCAGGGCGCGCTTGCCGCCGCCGGTGACCAGCAGCACGTCGTCGAGGCCGGCCCCAACGGCCTCCTCCACGACGTACTGGATCGCCGGCTTGTCCACCAGCGGCAGCATCTCCTTGGGACTGGCCTTGGTCGCCGGCAAAAAGCGCGTGCCCAGCCCGGCGGCCGGGATGACGGCCTTGCGCGCCCACACGATCGCCCCTCCTTCCGGCGCTGCGGCGTCCGTGGTGCGCCTCGAGTCGGCGGCATCCTGCCACGGCCCCTGGGGTGCCACCACGTGGGCTGGGACCGCCGCCGGTGGGCACAGGTCACCGGCCAGTGACGCCCTCGTTGCTTACAGCCTCACGACCCGGGTCGCGCCGGGGCGCGACACAGGATTTCACGCCGCGTGACATGGATGTAGCAAAGCTCGAACATTTGCGGGCTGTCATCGGCGGGGCACTGACACGCCCCGCGCTGTCGCCTGCGATCCCCGAGGCCCGCCTCTCGGATCGGCTCGCGCGGGCGTTGCCAGCCGTCGAGGAGACACCCCCATGCCCGAGCTCACCACCCGGCAACGCCTGGGCTCGCTGTGGTCGTTTCAGGGCCGCGCCCGCGTGCTGCACCTGACGTGGTTCGCGTTCTTTCTGACCTTCGTGGTGTGGTTCAACTTCGCGCCCTTCGCCAACACCATCCAAGCCCAGCTCAACCTGTCCGACACACAGATCGAGACGATCGGGCTGGCCAACGTCGCGCTGACGGTCCCGGCCCGGGTGCTGGTGGGCATGGCGCTGGACCGCTGGGGCCCGCGGCGCACCTTCGCGGCGATTTTGATGTTCGCCTTCGTGCCGTGCACGACCTTCGCGCTGGCAACCTCGTTCGAGCTGCTGCTGGCCAGCCGCCTGGCCCTGAGCCTGGTGGGGGCCGGCTTCGTCGTGGGCATCCGCATGGTGGCCGAGTGGTTCCCGCCCCGGGAGGTCGGCCTGGCCGAGGGCGTCTACGGCGGCTGGGGCAACTTCGGCTCGGCGGCCGCGGCGCTGACGCTACCCACGGTCGCCACCGTCGTCGGCGGGCCCCACGGATGGCGGATCGCGATCGCCATCACGGGGGTGATAGCCCTGGTCTACGGCCTGTGTTACCTGCGCGCCGTCTCCGACACCCCACAGGGTCGCTTTTACGCCCAGCCGCAGCGCCAGGGGGCTTTGGAGGTCACCAGCCCCGCGGGCGTGCTGGGCCTGATCCTGGTCCACCTGCCCATGATCGGGGTGCTGGGCGTGCTCGCGTGGCGCCTGCAGATGGTCGGGTTTTTGTCGGCCGGCGTGACGTGGGCCGTCATCGCGGTGCTGGCGGCGGTCTTTGTGTGGCAGACCCGCCGCGTGGTGCAGGTGAACCGCGCCGCGCTGGCTCGCCGCTACGAGCCGAGTGACCAGTACCCGTTTCGCTCGGTGGCCATCCTGTGTGTGGTCTACGCGGTCACCTTTGGCTCCGAGCTCGCGGTGGTATCGATGCTGCCGACGTTTTTCGCCGACACCTTCGGCCTGAGCGCCGTGGTGGCCGGCGCGGCCGGTAGCGCCTACGCGGTGATGAATCTCGTGTCGCGCGCCGCTGGCGGGCTGTTCAGCGACGTCCTGGGCAACCGCCGGCGCACCCTGCTGGTGCTGTTGCTGGCTTTGGCCGGCGGCTACGCCCTTTTGGCCGGCATCGGCGCGGGCTGGCCGGTGGTGGCCGCCGTGGCCGCGGTCATGCTGTGCTCGTTCTTCGTCCAGGCCGGCGAGGGCGCCACCTACGCCATCGTGCCGCTGGTCAAGCGGCGCGTGAGCGGTCAGATCTCGGGCATGGTGGGGGCCTACGGCAACGTCGGGGCGCTGCTGTATTTGACGCTGCTCATCTTCGCCAGCCCCTCGGTGTTCTTTTTGGCCATCGGGGCCTCGGCGATCGCCGCGGCCATCGCCTGCCGGTGGCTGCCCGAGCCCACCGACGGCTTCGCCGCCGATCACCCTGACGTGGGCGCCGCCACCGCCGCTGACGCGCCATGAGGGCATCGCCCGCCCCGCCCCGCCCCACGCGGGCGCGACGAACAGCCACGTGGCGCGCTGCCCGTCGCGGCATGCGAGCATGGCAGGCGACGGCCGCTTGGCTGCGTGCGTCGCATGGCCGGCGTTCCATCGACGGTGTCCGCGAGCATCCGTGTCCGAGCCCCACCCCACCGACCCGGCCGCCGGGCTCGCCGAGCGCAAAACGGCGCTGCGCCGCGAGCTGTTGGCCATCCGCGCCCGGCTGGACCCCGCCTGGCGGGCAGGCGCCTCGGCGACGATCGTGGCCACCGTGGCGGCGCTGCCCGAGCTCGCCGAGGCGCGGGCCGCGCTAGGCTATGCCGCGACGGGCAGCGAGGTCAACATCGACGCGCTGCTGCGCACCTGGCTGGTCAACCACGTGGCGCTGCACCTGCCGTTCGTCGCCGGCGACGACCTCGGCGTCGCGCCGGTGGGCGACCTCGACGCCGACTGCGTGCCCGGATGGGGCGGCGTGCGCGAGCCAGACCCCCAGCGGCGGCGCCCGGTGGACCCCTCGGTGCTGGACGTGGCGCTCGTGCCGGGGGTGGGCTTCGACGGCCACGGCCGTCGCCTGGGCTACGGCGGCGGACACTTCGACCGGCTGCTGGCCCGGCTGGCCCCGTCCACGCCGGTGATCGGCGTGGCCTTTGCCACCCAGGTCGTCGAGCAGCTGCCCGTCGGCGAGCACGATCAGTCGGTGCGCGTGCTGGTCACCGAGCAGGGCCCCCAGCGCCCCGCAGGAAGCGGTTGGCCGCGGCAGCGCGGCGACCGCGAGCGCTAGCTCAAGTCGTGCGAAATCGGGCTCGCACCGACGTGGGGCGCAGCGCCATTGCCGCGCCTGCCAGGGCCGCCATACTGGACGTGGCGCCCCGATTGGGGGGCGTCGCCTCGTGTGCGACGGCGATGGCCGAGCCTGCGGGCCACCCGCGCGCATCCAGCGAACTGGGCCACCCGGGAGGTCACATGCCCACCTATGAGTACACGTGCCGCGCCTGCGGCCAGCACCGCGAGGCCGTCCAGGGCTTTTACGACGAGCCCCTGACGGCCTGCCAGGCGTGCGGCGGCCAGCTGCGCAAGGTGTTTACCCCCGCCGGCATCATCTTCAAGGGGTCGGGCTACTACGTGACAGACACCCGGGCCGAGCGCGAGCAGGCCAAACAGGCCCAGAACAACGCGGAGTCGGCCGATGGCGACGGGTCGGCCTCGTCGTCTGATTCGGGCTCCGGCGACGGCGCTGGCTCCGGTGACGGCGAAGGCGCTGGCTCCGGTGACGGCGACGGCGCTGGCTCCGGGTCGCAGTCCAAGGGGTCGGCGGCCGGCTCGACGTCGAGCTCTGGCTCGGGCAACGAGTCGGAGTCGGCTGCCTGACAACCAGCCCCTTCACACCGCCTGCCATCGACGTCGCCACCTTGGGGGTCACCGAGCTGGCTGGGCGACGCCCGCGGCGACTGAGGCGGTTGTCCCCAGCCGCCGGCGGGCGCTGGCCACGCCGGCGCCGGCCGCCACGCCATCCTCGCGGCCATGACTGCTCGCCTGCCCCGCGCGCCGCGGCTGCGCCGGCTTGCGACCGGCCCGTCG
>PXPH01000004.1 GCA_003021615.1 Actinobacteria bacterium QS_8_72_14 | reverse complement strand
CCCGGGCCGCAGCCGTGCCGGCGGCGGCCGCCAACGGCGCGCGCAGGTCCAGCGCGCGCGCGGCGCACACGGCCTCGACTCCCAGCACGGTGGCGACCTTGCCGGCCAGATCGCGCAGGCGCAGGCCCGCCAGCCACGCCATGCTCACGTGATCCTCCTGCATGCCGCTGGTGGGAATCGAGTCCAGCACCGGCGCCTGGGCCAGCTGCTTGATCTCGGCCACCAGCGCTGCCTGGGTGTACTGGGCCAGCATCAACCCGGACTCCAGCCCGGGCCGCGCGGCCAAAAACGCCGGCAGCTCGCGCTGACTCTCCGGGCTGATCAGCCACAGGGTGCGGCGCTCGCTGATGTTGGCCAGGCTCGCCAGCCCCACCGCCAGTGCCGAGAAGGCCATACCCAGCGGCTCGCCGTGGAAGTTGCCGCCGCTGGCCATGTCCCCGTTGGCCAGCAGCACCGGATTGTCGGTCACCGCGGCCAGCTCCCGCTCCAGCACCTGGGCGCAGAAGGCGTGGCCATCGCGGGCGGCGCCGTGGACCTGTGGGGCGCAGCGGACCGAGTAGGGGTCCTGGACAGCGTGGTCGCTGTCACGGTGGCTGGCCACGATCGGGCTGGCGGCCAGCAGCCGCCGGAGGTTGGCCGCCGACGCCATCTGGCCGGGGTGGCCGCGCAACTGCTGCAGATCGGCGGCAAAGGGGCGGTCGCTGCCCAGGCCGGCCTCGGTGGTCATGGCCGCGGTCACGTCGGCGGTAGCCAGCAGCCACCGTGCGTCGTGGGCGGCCAGCACCCCCAGGGCCACCATGCCCTCGGTGCCATTGACCAGCGCCAGGCCCTCTTTGGTCTGGGGCTGCAAGGGAGCCAAGCCCGCCTCGGCCAGAGCGTCGGCGGCCGCGCGCTCGCCGTGGGGGGTGTGCGCCCAGCCCTCGCCGATCAGGCCCAACCCGATGTGGGCCAGCTGAGCCAGGTCCCCGCTGGCGCCCACCGAGCCGCGGCTGGGCACCACCGGGTGCACCCCGGCGTTGAGGCAGGCCGCCAGTAGCTCCACGACGTCGCTGCGCACCCCCGAGTACCCCGCCGTCAGCGTCCGCGCCCGCAGCAGCATCATGGCCCGCACGACCTCGTCGGCCAGCGGCTCGCCGGTCGCCGCCGCGTGGCTGCGCAGCACGTTGCGCTGCAGCTCGCCGAGCTCCTGGGCTTCCACGCGCACCGTGGCCAGCGAGCCCAGGCCGGTGCTGACGCCGTACACGGTCCGCCCGGCGGCGACGTGATCGGTGATGTGGGCCCGCCGCCGTGCCAACAGCTCGACCACGGCCGGCGCGATCGACACGGCCCGGCCGTGACGGGCCACCGCCACGACGTCCTCGATCGTCAGCGGCTGGCCGGCGAGGATGATCCCCGAGTCGGGGGTGGCGGGGTCGGCGGAGGCAGCGCTCATGCAACGTGACGCCCGATGGCGCCGACGGCGACACGCCGGTGGTGACACGCAGCGTGGTCAGCGTCGCCCGAGCCTGAGCCGCCAGCGGCCACACCGCCACCCGGCTGGCCGACAGCCCGGCGATGCGGCGCTGCTCGGGCTCCAGGGTGGCCAGCGCTCCGGCCACCAGCGGCAAATACCCCGCCTTGACCGGTGGCGGCAACCGCGGCCACAGCAAGAACCGCACGGCTTGGCGCCCGGTGTCGTCCAGCCGCAGCTCGGGGCGGTAGTCGGCCAGACGCCGGCGCAGCTGGGCCTCGGTGCGCGGCAGCAAGCCCTCGTCGAGCATCGGCAGGCTCAACTCGCCGCGGCGCAGCGCCGTGCGCGCGTCGGCGTCGGCCTCCAGGGCGTCGAGATCGAGGCGGGGATCCAGCAGCGCCGCCGCGCGGGACTGCTCGGCGACGAACGCGTCGGCGGTCGCCTCGTCGACCGGGCGCGGGGCGTAGGCCCGGTCGGTGGCCAAAAAGCTGGAGGTCAGCGCGATCGAGACCCACGCCAGCAGGTGGGGGTCGTCGGCGGCGTAGGGCCGCCCGTCGGGGGCCACCCCGCCCACCTGCGCATGGGTGCGGCGCACGACGCCGGCCACCGCCAGGGCCTCCCGGGTAGAGCCAAAGGTCGTGGTCGTGACGTAGCCGCTGGTGCGCTGCAAGCGCCCCAGCGGATCGTCGCGAAACTGCGAGTGGTCGGCGACGCCGGCCATCGCCAGGGGATGCAGCAGCTGCACCAGCAGAGCCCGCACACCGCCGGCGATCGCCGCCGGCTCGGCCACGACGCGCCACGACGCCGACCCCGGCCCGAACAGGCCAGGGTCGCCGGGGTCACGCCGCGTGTCGAACGGCGGCGGCCCGAACACGCGGCCCAAGCCGGCGCGCACCAGGTCGCGAGCCAACGGCACTCCCTCGGGAGCGGCGGCGGCGAGTCGGCGCGACGTCGAACGCAGCATGTGGCGCCCATGATGCCCCAGGCGCCCGCGCGATCAGCCGCTGGCGGAGACCGGTTGCCCCACACGTCCGCGCTTACGCGGTGTCGGGCACCAGCCACAGCACGCCCAGCGGCGGCAGCCGCAGGGTCACCGAGGCGGGCTGGCCCTGGGCGGGCTCGGCTGCCGCCTCGACCACCCCGAGGTTGCCCACGCCACTGCCGCCGTAGGCCGACGCGTCGGTGTTGAGCCGCTCCAGCC
This sequence comes from Actinobacteria bacterium QS_8_72_14, assembly GCA_003021615.1. Classification (GTDB taxonomy): domain Bacteria; phylum Actinomycetota; class Nitriliruptoria; order Euzebyales; family Egibacteraceae; genus QS-5-72-10. Next base: position 42,905 of record PXPH01000004.1, on the reverse strand, counting down.
AGCGCCCGGCGGCCGGCACCCCTAGCACCCGCGCCTCGTCAGGGGTGGGGGACAGGTTGGCGCCGACCACCACCGGCGCATCGCCGGCCTCGCCGTGGCGCACGAACGCCAGCACGTTGTGAGCCGCGTCGTGGGGCTCGATCCAGGCGAAGCCCTCCGGGTCGGGATCGCGGCGCCACAGCGCGGCCAGCTGCGCCGTTGCGGCGTTCAGGTCGTGCAGCACGCGGGCGAGGCCGGCGTGACCCGGCGTGGACAGCAGCCTCCAGTCCAGCTCGCGTTCCTCGCTCCACTCCTCGCGTTGGCCGAGCTCGGAGCCCATGAACAGCAGCGGTTTGCCGGGATGGGCCCACATCCACGCGTACAACGCGCGCAGGTTGGCCAGCTGCTGCCACGCGTCGCCGGGCATCTTGCTCAGCAGGCTGGCCTTGCCGTGGACCACCTCGTCGTGGGACAGGGGCAGGACGTAGTGCTCGCTCCAGGCGTAGGTCAGCCCGAAGGTCAGCTCGTCGTGGTGGTCTCGGCGGTGGATCGGGTCGCGGGAGAAATACGCGAGCGTGTCGTGCATCCAGCCCATGTTCCACTTGAACCCAAAGCCCAGCCCGCCTAAGTCCACGGGGCGCGTCACGCCCGGCCAGGCGGTGGACTCCTCGGCGATCATGAGCGCGCCGGGGTTGCGCCGGTGCACCACGGTGTTGAGCTCCCGGAGGAACTCGATGGCCTCCAGGTTCTCCCGGCCCCCGTAGCGGTTCGGTACCCAGTCGCCGCCCTCACGGGAGTAGTCCAGATACAGCATCGAGGTGACGGCGTCGACGCGCAGCCCGTCGACGTGGAGCTCCTCGAGCCAGTACAGGGCATTGGCCACCAGGAAGTTGCGCACCTCCTTGCGCCCGTAGTTGAACACCAGCGTGCCCCAGTCGGGGTGCTCGCCCTGGCGGGGGTCGGCGTGCTCGAACATTGCGGTGCCGTCGAAGCGGGCCAGGGCCCACTCGTCTTTGGGGAAGTGGGCCGGCACCCAGTCGACGATGACCCCCAGGCCCCGCTGGTGCAGGTGGTCGACGAGCTCGCGGAAGTCGTCGGGGGTGCCGAATCGGCTGGTGGGGGCGTAGTAGCCCGACACCTGATAGCCCCAGGAGCCGGTCAACGGGTGCTCGGCGACCGGCAGCAGCTGCACGTGGGTAAACCCCAGGCCGCCGGCGTGGTCGGCCATCTCGTGGGCCAAGGTGCGGTAGTCCAAAGGCCGGTCCTTGGGACGGCGCCACGAGCCCAGATGCACCTCGTAGATCGACATCGGCGAGCGCGTCCAGGTCGTGGCGTCGCGCGCGGCCAACCAGGCGGCGTCGCCCCACTCGTGGGTGGAGGCGAACACGCGGCTGGCATTGCCCGGCGGCGTGTCGGCGAAGGCCGCGAACGGGTCGGCGCGCGTCACCAGTCGCCCGTCGGCGGTGACCAGCTCGTACTTGTAGCGCGCCCCCGAGCCGACCTCGGGCAGAAACAGCTCCCACACCCCTGACGACGCGAGCTTGCGCATCGGGTGCAGGCGCCCGTCCCACGAGTTGAACTCGCCGACCACGCGCACGCTCTGGGCGTTAGGGGCCCACACGGCGAACGTGGTGCCCTCCACCCCGTCGCGCACGCCGGCGTGGGCGCCCAGGTGCTGCCACAGCTGCTCGTGGCGGCCCTCGCCGACCAGGTGGAGGTCGACGTCGCCGAGGCTGGGCCAGAAGGCGTAGGGATCGAACAGCGCATACGTCTTGGGGCCGTAGGTGACCTCCAGGCGATAGCCCCCCGGCGGCGGCAGGGCCGGCAACACCGCCTCGAAGAGCCCGGCGTGATGGATCGTCACCGCCTCGGCCGGTGGGGCCTCATCGGCCACGACCCGCACCGCGTCCGCGTCGGGGCGCCACACCCGCACCACACCGCCGCCGTCGAGGACGTGGTGGGGCGGCTCATGACGTCATCTCGGCGCCCTCGCCGGCCAGCACCCGTAGAATGCCCCCAGCCGGGATCGCCGCCCAGCAAGGACGGTTGTCCAGCTCGTAGCCGAGCTCGTACACGGCCTCGTCCAGCACCAGCGCCGAGCGCAGCCAACGGTGCGCGGTCGGATCCGGCGGCAGCAGGCGGGGCGGGGCAGCCGCGTCATAGGCGGCGGTAAAGCCCCCCACCAGCTCGTCGCGCCACGCGCGCAGCACGGGGGGCGGGTCCGCCTCGCCCCGGCTGGCGGCGGCATGGGTCGCGGCGTAGTCAAACGAGCGCACCATGCCGGCGACGTCGCGCAGGGGGCTGTGAGGCCGCCGACGCTCGCCCAGGGGGCGCGCCGGCGCTCCCTCGAAGTCCAACACCAGCCAGGCGCCGTCGGCTCGCCGCAACAGCTGGCCCAAATGCAAGTCGCCGTGCACGCGCATGCTGCGACCGGGCGATCCGATCTCACACAACCCCCGAAAGCGGCTGTGCAGCTCGTCGGCGGCGTCCACGACCGCGCGCACGTGCGGCTGAGTCGAGCCGTCGGCGAGCTCCAGCACGCGGTCGAGCTGCGACGTCATCGCATGGGCCCAGCCCGCCAAGGTCTCGTGGCCGATCTCGCGGGTGCCCAGGTGGTCGGCCAACACGCGGTGTAGCTCGGCGATGAGCCGCCCCAGGTCGGCGCCGCCGTCGACCAACCCGTGGGGTGGCGCGACCCCGGCCGCGACGGCCCCTGCGTCGGCCACAGCCTGGCTCCAGCCATCCTCGGCGTCGGTCTCGAAGTGGCTGACCATCACCAACGCCGGGGCGACGGCGGCCGCACCGCCCCAAGCCAGCGCCCCGGCCTGGTGGGGGACCGCGGTCGAGCCCGCCTCGGTCAGCACCGCGGTCAGCTCTACGTCGGGATTCGGCCCGGCCTCCACGCGACGGAAGACCTTGACAAACCACTGCTCGCCCAGCACCGCCGCGCTGTTGGACTGTTCGGCGCCCAGCCAGCGCGCCTCGCCGTCGAGCACGCACGGGGGCTCGGCGGTCGCCCCGTGGGGTGCCCCCACAAGCTGCGAGCCCATTGTTGTGGCCACGGTTCGGTCACGGGTCGCGGCGGCCGCCAGCGTGCGCACCCCCCCTTGGTCGGCCGTGGCGTCGCCGAGGCTGACCCGACCCACCCTGCCGATGGGCGAGTCCGGGTCGGCCACCAGCGGCAGGTGGTAGTGCTCCCACGCCCCGTCGTCGTAGGTCACCGACAGCAACACCACCAACACGTCGGTCCCGCCGTCCTCGCCAGGCAGCAGCGCGGTGTCGGCGATCTCGCTGGCGGCCTCGTCGCGGCCCTTGCCGCCGAACCAGCGCTGGGCGATCAACCACCGATGCAACAGCCTGGCGAGGTCGGCCCACCCGGTGGGGATGCTTAGATCCGACAGGCCGCTGGGCATGGCACGGCACCTACCGCTGCGCTACGTGAGGTGCGCATGTCACGGCACCTCCCGCTTGGCTACGTGAGGTGGGCATGTCCTCGGCGTCCTGCAAGCCGAACCAATAGAAACCGTGGGGCGCCAGCGTCAGCAGGTAGGCCAGCTCGCCGATGGGGGGAAAAGCCGCCCCGCCAACGAGTTCCACGGGCACCCGTCCGGCGTAGCGCGCCAGATCGAGCTGTACCGGCTGGGCCGTGTTGGCCATGTTGGCCACGACCAGCATTGCTTGGTCCTGGCCGATGCGCAGGAACGCCAGGACCTTGGGATTGGACGTCGGCAGGGCCTGGAAGCTGCCGGTGCCGAACACGGGGTGTTGGCGGCGCACGCGCAGGAGGTTGCGCACCCAGTGCAGCAGCGAGCTCGGGTTGCGCTGCTGGGCCTCGACGTTGACGGCCTGATAGCCATACACCGGGTCCATGTTCAGCGGCAGGTAGAGCTGGGCGAAGTCGGCGCAGCTGAAGCCGGCGTTGCGGTCACCGGACCACTGCATGGGCGTGCGGACCCCGTCGCGGTCACCCAGGAATATGTTGTCGCCCATGCCGATCTCGTCGCCGTAGTACAGCACCGGGCTGCCCGGGAGCGACAGCAGCAGGGCGTAGAACAGCTCGATGGTGTCGCGGTTGTTGTCCAGCAGCGGCGCCAGCCGGCGGCGGATGCCCACGTTGGCCCGCATCCGCGGATCCCGGGCGTATTCCGCGTACATGTAGTCGCGCTCTTCGTCGCCGACCGTCTCCAAGGTCAGCTCGTCGTGGTTCCGTAAAAAGATGCCCCACTGGCAGTTGTCCGGGATGTGGGGGGTGGACTCCATGGCCTCCACGATCGGGCGGGCCTCCTCGCGGCGCACCGCCATGAACATCCGCGGCATGACGGGAAAGTGGAAGGCCATGTGGCACTCGTCGCCGTCGCCGAAGTACTCCACGACGTCGTCGGGCCACTGGTTGGCCTCGGCCAGCAGCACGCGGTCGGTGAACTCGTCGTCGACGACCTTGCGCACCCGCCGCAGGTAGGCGTGGGTCTCGGGTAGGTTCTCGCAGCTCGTGCCCTCGCGCTGGTAGAGGTAGGGCACGGCGTCCAGGCGCAGGCCATCGAAGCCCAACTCCAGCCAAAAGCGCACCACGTCGAGCATCGCCTCCTGAACCTCGGGGTTGTCGTAGTTCAGGTCCGGCTGGTGGCTAAAGAAGCGGTGCCAGTAGTAGGCGCCGGCGACCGGGTCCCAGGTCCAGTTGGACTGCTCGGAGTCGGTGAAGATGATGCGCGCATCGCCGTAGCACTCGCTGGTGTCGCTCCACACGTACCAGTCCCGCTTGGCCGAGCCCGGCTGACGCGCTTCCTGAAACCAGGGGTGCTGGTCGGACGTGTGATTCATGACCATGTCCGAGATCAGGCGGATGCCCCGCGAATGCAAGCGCTGGAGGAGTTCGGCGACGTCTTCGACGGTGCCGAACTCCGGCAAAACCCGGTAATAGTCGCGGATGTCGTAGCCGCCGTCGCGCAGTGGCGAGTCGAAGATCGGCAGCAGCCACACGCAGTCCACGCCCAGCCATTCGAGATAGTCCACGCGCTCGGTCAAACCCAGCAGATCGCCGCTGCCGTCACCGTTGGCGTCGCAGAAGCCGCGGGTCAGCGCCTCGTAGAACACCGCGGTTTTGAACCACTCCGGTTCGCTGGCGCGCATCATCACCACACCCTCATCGACGGCGGGGGCGCTGGCCCCGGCGCGGTCACAGCGGCGACAGGGCCAGCACGTGGGCCGGCTCCACGTGGGGGTCGAGGTGGACGTAGTTGTGGGGGCCCTGCCACACGTAGCGGGCGCCGGTCAGCAGGTCGTGGGCTTCGAACGCGGCCGCGTGCTCCAGGCCCAGCTGGCCCAGATCCAGTGCGGTGCTCGCCTCCTGGGGGTGGGCAGGGTCCAGGTTGATCACCGCCAGGATCGGATCCGTGTGGTGGGGGGTCACCTTCGAGAAGCACAGCAGGTGCTCGTTGTCGATGTGGTGGAACGCGAGGTTGGTCAGCTGCTGCAGGCTGGGGTGAGCGTGGCGCACCGCGTTGACGCGGGCGATGTAGGGCGCCAGGGAGTCGGGCCGGTCCCACTCGCGGGGGCGGTAGAAGTGCTTCTCGCTGCCCAGATACTCCTCGCTGCCGTCGTCGAGGGGGGCGTTCTCGCACAGCTCGTAGCCCGCGTAGATGCCGTAGCTGGGGCTCAGCAGCGCCGCCAACAGCAAGCGGACCTTGAACGCGGGGCGTCCGCCCTGCTGGAGGTAGGCCGGGAGAATATCGGGGGTGTTGGGCCAAAAGCTGGGGCGGAGGTAGTCACGGGTGGGGGTGGTGGTGAGCTCGGTGAGGTACTCGGTCAGCTCCTGCTTGGTGTTGCGCCACGCGAAGTAGGTGTAGCTCTGAGAGAAGCCGAGCTTGGCCAAGGTGGCCATCATCTTGGGGCGGGTGAACGCCTCGGCCAAAAAGATCACCTCGGGGTGGTCGGCGCGGACGCGCTCGATGAGCCACTCCCAGAAGCCCAGCGGCTTCGTGTGGGGATTGTCGACGCGGAAAATGCGCACCCCCCGGTCGATCCATACCCGCAGCACCCGCTCCAGCTCGCTGTACAACCCCTCTTGGTCGGGCGTGTCGAAGTCGAGCGGGTAGATGTCCTGGTACTTCTTGGGTGGGTTCTCGGCACAGCGGATCGATCCGTCGCTGCGGTGGCAGAACCACTCGGGGTGCTGTGTGACCCAGGGGTGGTCGGGCGAGCACTGGATGGCGTAGTCCATCGCCACCTCCATGCCCAGCCGGTGCGCCTCGGCGAGGAAGGCGTCGAAGTCCTCCATGGTGCCCAGATCCGGGTGCACCGCGTCGTGACCGCCCTCCGCCGATCCGATGGCCCAGGGCACGCCGGGGTCGTGGGGGCCCGGCTGGAGGTCGTGGGGACCGTGGTGGCCCTTGCGGTGCGTCTTGCCGATCGGGTGGATCGGGGGCAGGTAGACGACGTCGAAGCCCATCTCGGCGATCGCGGGCAGCCGCCGGGCGGCCGTGGCCAGCGTGCCCGACCGCGGCGGCCCCTCCTCGGGCACGACCGCCCCTTCCGACCGTGGGAACATCTCGTACCACGCCCCAAACAGGGCTCGCTGGCGGTCGACCCACACGGTCAGCGTGGGCGACTCGGTGAGGTCCAGGCGCTCCGGGTGGGCCGCCAGGACCGCGTGCAGGCTCGGGTCGGTGGCGGCGGCCACCCGCTCGCTCAGCGGCGTGTCGGCCGTCATGGCCGCGGCGGCCTGCAACAGCAGCAAGCCAGGGCGCTCGGGGAGCTCGCGGCGCCGCAACAGCTCGGCGCCGTCGGCGAGCTCCACGGCGATCTCGGCGTCGTCCACGCCGGCGTCGACCTTGGCCTGCAGCGCGCGGCGCCACGTCGTCCAGTGGTCCGTCCACGCCACGACGCGGTACTCCCAGCGTCCGATCCGCTCGGCGGGAAAACTGCCGGCGTAGCGGTCGTTGCCGGCCAGCTCCAGAGGCGCCTCCCGCCACCCCTGCTCGCCTCGGGGGCGGTAGCGCACCGCGGCGGCCAGGCGCTCGTGGCCCTCGCGGACGAGGTCGGCAGCCACGGTCACGCGCTCGCCGACCACGGCCTTGGCGTCGTAGCGAGCGCAGTCCACCTGAGGCCACACGCCCTGGATGGCGATGCGGCCACCACACGGCGACGGTCCGCTCACGGTGAGGTCCCTTTAGTCTTGCTCGGCGGGGCGAAACTGCCCACGGGGCTCAAACCGGTCACCGGAGGTGGTGCCGCGTCGCCGTGGGCTCCCAGGTGCGGCCATCCCCCGGATCGCCGGCCGGACCCTATCCAACGCGGCACCACCGCGTCACGCTGCCCGTCGGGGCCAGTCGCCGCCGGCGGCGAGCCCCGCCAGCAAAAGCGATGGGTCACGCGACCGGCCAACCGCTAGCGTGGCAACGGTCGGCCGGCGCGGCCACGCGCACCCTCAAGCTCGTGACTCGTCCGCGAAAGGCCTGGTTGGTGCGCGCCCTCGCTCTGGAGCTGCCCGCTGGGGCCGGGTTCGATGATAGTTGAGCCGGTGCTGGCCCAGCCGCCCGCGTGGTGGGCCGGCGCAACCGGCTATCAGGTCTATGTGCGCTCGTTCGCCGACGGCGACGGTGACGGGCTGGGCGATCTGCGGGGGCTGGCCGGGCGGCTGGAGTACCTCGCGTGGCTGGGCGTCGACGTCGTGTGGCTCAATCCGTTCTACGTCTCGCCCATGCGCGACGGCGGCTACGACGTCGCCGACTACTGCGACGTCGATCCCCGCTTGGGCTCGCTGGCCGACTTCGACGCGGTGGTGGCCCGCGCCCACGACCTGAGCCTGCGGGTGATCATCGACATCGTGCCCAACCACACCTCCAGCGATCACCCGTGGTTCGTCCATGCCCGCTCGTCGCGCGACAGCCCCTACCGCGACTACTACATCTGGCGCGACCCCGCGTCGGACGGCGGCCCGCCCAACAACTGGGTCAGCATATTCGGCGGCGACGCGTGGACCTACGAGCACGCCACGGGGCAGTACTGGCTGCACCTGTTCCTGCCCGAGATGCCGGACCTGAACTGGGCGAACCCGGCGGTGGCCGACGAGTTCGACGCGATCCTGGCGTTCTGGCTCGACCGCGGCGTGGACGGCTTCCGCGTCGACGTCGCCCACGCTGTGCTCAAGCACCCCGACCTGCCCGACCTGCCCCCGGCCGAGGACGCCGACGACGGCCAAGACGACCAGGACACCCACTCCACGGCGCGCTGGCGCGGTCTGGCCCATGTCTACGACCTGGACCAGCCCGCCACCCCGGGCGTCTACCGGCGGTGGCGCAAGCTGGTCGACGCCCGCGACGGCGTGCTGGTGGGCGAGGTGTATCTGCTGGACGCCGCGGCCGTGGGCCGCTACGTCGCCGATCAACAGGGACTGCACGCCAGCTTCTGGCTGCGGCTGCTGCACTGCCGCTGGGAGGCCGACGCCCTGCGCACCGTGCTGGCCGCCGGCGTCGAGGAGATCGGCCACGCGACGACGTGGCCGGTGGGCACGCACGACCGGCCGCGCACCGCCACCCGCTTCGGTGGGGGAGCGCCCGGGCGCCAGCGGGCGCTGGCGCTGGCCACCCTGGTCTTTGGTCTGCCCGGCGTGCCGTTTGTGTATCAGGGCGAGGAGCTGGGGCTAAGCGACGTGGCCCTGCCGGCTGCCGCGATGCGAGATCCCGTGGCCTGGCGCGACGGGCCCCACCACAGCCGCGACCCGGCCCGCACGCCCATGCCCTGGGAACCCGTAGCCGGCTACGGCTTCACCGGGCCCGAGGTCAGCCCCTGGCTGCCGTTCGGGCCTCGCCAGGACGGCGAGACCGTGGCCGTGCAACGCGACGACCCCGGCTCGACGCTGCATCGCGTGCGTGCCCTGATCGCCGTGCGCCGAGCCGTCAGCGATCTCGCCGGGGCGGCCGAGACGCACTGGCTGGACGCCCCCGGCGAGCCCGTGCTTGCCTATCGCCGAGGCTCGACGGTCGTTATGGCCAACACCCTCGACGACGCGATCACTGTGGCGGTGCCGGCCGGGGCGTGGCGGGTGGCCTTTGACAGCCTCGCCGCCGGCGAGGGCGCTGCCGTCAGCGGCGAGGTCGCACTCCAGGGGCGCCAGGGCCTGATTTTGGTGGCCGGTTGACACGCGCCGCCGGTGAGCGCGGGCGCGCCGGGGCCGGTCAGGGCTGGTCAGCGACATCTCCGGCAACGGCCGCCTCGTCGAGGGTGGCCCGCCGACTCGGTGAGGCCTCGGCGGCGGTCGCCGCCTCCTCGGCGCCCTCGCCGCCACGCTGGCCGGGATAGGCGATCCGCGGGTGGTAGACCCCCACCAGGGTCTCGGTCAGCGACTCCTGGACCACCGCCAGCTCGCGGAAGGTCAGAGCCGACTCGTCGAGCTGGCCGTCCGCGACGCGGTCGCCGGTCAGGGTGTAGACGATGCCCACGAGATCCTCGCGGGTGAGGTTGCGGTTGGTGAGCGCGGCCGCGCGGGCGGCGCTCTCGCAGCAGTCGGCCAGCATCATGATCGCCATCTCCTTGGACGCCGGCTTGGGTCCGGGATAGCGGTAGTCGGCCTCGTCGACGTCGTCGGGCTCGGCGGCCTGCTCGCGCGCCTTGCGGTAGAAGTAAGACACCAGGGTCGTGCCGTGGTGGCAGGCGATCCCCTCGATGATCTCCGGCGGCAGGCGGTGACGCCGCCCCAGGTTGACGCCGTTGGGCACGTGCTCGCGGATGATGCGCGCCGACTCGTCGGGCTCGAGCTCGTCGTGGGGGTTGGCCACCCCGAACTGGTTCTCTACGAAGAAGTAGGGCCGGGCAGTCTTGCCGATGTCGTGGTAGAGGGCGGTCACCGAGCCCAGCAGGCCGTCGGTACCCACCGCCCGGCAGGCCCGTTCGGTCATCTGGGCCACCATGACCGAGTGGTTGTAGCTGCCCAGCGCCTTCTGCTCGAGCTCGCGCAGCATGGGGTGATTGCGGTCGGCGAGGTCCAGCAGGCTGGTGGCGGTCAGCATGCCGAACGCGGACTCCAAAAACGGCAGGCTGCCGTTGACGATGATCGCGGTGGCCACGCCGTTGACCAGCCCGGCGCCGGCGGCCAGCGGCGCCAGGCCCGGCTGGCCAAACGCGGCCACGGCCAGCGCCGCCAGGCCCGCGTAGCCCACCGTCGAACGCACCGCCGCCTTGCGCAGATCGCCCCGCGCCGACAAGCGCGACACCAGCGGCACGCTGCCCAGCGATGCCAGCGCCACGAACGCCACCAGGGCGGGCTGCCCGGGCTGGGCCAGCGCCACCAGCGTCGCCATGGGGATGGTGGACAGCACGCCGATCGGGGGGTCGAGCAGGATCGTGGCGAGCATGGCGACCGCGCCCGCCGGCAGCACGAACAGCCATCCCGGCTGGCCCACCGGCACCAGCAGCGTGACCGCCTCCATGCCGACGGCGTAGGCCAGCAGCAGCACGCTCAACAGCAGCAGGCGGCGCGGCGAGGCCCACACCCGGCGCCGGTAGGCGCGCAGGTACAGGCTGGCCACCACCCCCAGGCCGAGGACCAGCAGCAGGGCCTCGGCGAAGACGCGCAGCGAGTCCTCGCTTAGCAAGCCGGCCTGGCGCAACGCCGCCATCTGGGATGGTGCGACCTCCTCGCCGGCGCTGACGATCTCACTGCCCTGAGGGAAGGTCCGGCTGACGGCGCCCACCTGGGTGCGGGCGCTCTCGCGGGCGCTTTGGGTGGCGTCGGCGTCCACGCGCACCGTGGGCCGCAGGGCGCCGGCGATGATGGGCCCCACCAGCCGGTCGGCCGCCTGGGAGGGAAAGCTGCGCGCGGACAGCTCCGATTGCAGCGCTTGGGTGCGCGCGTCCTCGAGCTCGCCGGGGCGGATGTCGCGCTGGGCAAGGGTGGTGGCGAGGTCCTCGGCTTGCGAGGCCACGCGCTGGATCTCCTCGTCGGACAGCTGCAGGGCCAGGCGCGCCCCCTCGGCGCCAAGCTCTGGCACGCGCTGCTGCAGCGCGTCCACGTGGCCACCGAGGTCTGGTTGCCCCGCCGCGTCGTCGACCGAGGCGCGGACGTCGTCGATCACGGCGAAGTCGCCGCGGACTTCGGCCACGATGTCGTCGCGGGCGGCTGATCGCTGGCGCAGCCGGGGCTCGACGGTGTCGGCGGCGTCGTCGCGGGCACGCGCGGTGGCCTGGGCGTCCTCGACGGTGATCGAGTGGGGCGCCATGACCGTGCGCGCTGCCGGCTCGCCCTCCTCGAACGCGGCCTGTCGCGGCAGCAGCGTGGGGGCGGTGATCACCGCCGGCACGCCGAGCCCCACCAGCAGCACGGCGATGCTGCGGGTGAGCCACGCAGACCGGGCGAGACGAGCCATGCGCGGATCCTTGGTGCGACGGCGGCACGGGTGTCGGCCAACCGGTCGCTGAGCGGGCCCTGGAGCCGGTGTGGGGCGCTGCACGGTACCGCGGGCGCCGAGAACGCGGGCGCCCACATGCGCTCAGAGCCTGCCGAGGCCACCGGGCGGCTTAAGGCCGAAGGCGAAGGAGGCTGTTGCCGGGGTGGGAGCGTACGGGTCGCGAGCCGCAGGCGGTGCGGGCGGCCGCCCTTGGTCAGCCCGTCATGATACCCGTCTGCAGCGCCCGGGCGACGAGCCCGAAGTTGACCAGGCCCACCAGCGCGAACGCCGTATGGGGGTTGAGGCGCCCCCGCCATGCGACCCGATGGCCCACCACGAGCACGATCACCGGGAACACGCCGCCGTACAGCACGTGGAACCCGCCGCGGAACAGGGTGCCGTCGGCGGGCGGGCCGACCCACCCTGCGCCCAGCGCCCACGCGGTCAGCAGCACCAGCCCCGCCACCAGCTGCAGCCCCAGCAGCACCTGGGCGCCGCTGACCGCTCGCCAGAACACCGGCGTCTCCCCGGCGCCGCGCAGCCGCAGCACCAGGCCCCATACGCAGACGATCAGCCACGAGGCGATGACCACGTAGCCGATCCAGTAGCCGTGCGCCGCGACGAGGGTCCGCATGAGGACACACCGTAGTTCTTGGCGGGGCCTACGCTTGTGGGCATGCTGAGCTTGTCCGACGTCACGGTGCGCCACGGCCATCGCACGCTGCTGGACGGCGTGGGGCTGCAGGTCACCCGCGGCGACCGCGTGGCGGTCGTGGGAGCCAACGGCACCGGCAAGACCACGCTGCTGGGCCTGCTGGCCGGTGAGGTCGCCCCGGACGCCGGCCAGCGGGCGTGCGCCGGCGATGTGCGGGTGGGGCGCCTGGTCCAGGAGGTGGCCACCCACCGTGGCCAGACTGCCCTCGACGCGGTGCTGGACACCCCCCAGGGGGTGCGGGCCCAACAGCGACGGCTGGCCGAGCTCGAGCAGGCCGTGGCCGACGCCGAGGACGACGCGACCCGCGACGCGGCCCTGACGGCGTGGTCACAGGTCCAGGAGGCCTTCGAAGCCGCCGGCGGCTACGAGGCCGAGGCGGCCGCCCGGCGCGCGCTGGCCGGGCTGGGCCTGCCCGAGGCGTGGGCCGACCGCGATGTCGGCGAGCTGTCGGGCGGGCAGATGACGCGCGTGGCCCTGGCGCGCACGCTGATGGACGCCCCCGGCGTGCTGCTGCTCGACGAGCCCACCAACCACCTCGACCTCGACGCGATCACGTGGTTGGCCGACGAGCTGGCCGACTACCCCGGCGCGGTGGTGGTCGTGACCCACGACCGGGACTTCGTCGACGCCGTGGCCACCCGCATCGTGGAGCTCGCCCAGGGCCGCCTGACGGCCTACCACGGCGGCTACGACGACTACGTGCGCGCCAAGGCCGAGCGCGTGGCGGCCCAACGCGCCGCGGCGGCGCGCCAGGAGCGCGAGGTGGCGCGCCTGCACGACACCGTCGCTCGGCTGGGCGCCAAGGCCACCAAGGCCAAGCAAATGAAGGCCAAGCTCACCCAGATCGCGCGCATGGAGCCGGTGGCGGTCGACGACGACCGCGTGGCCGCGATGCGGCTGTCGCTGCCGGCCTCGCCGCGGTCGGGTCGTGACGTCGTCGCCCTGCGCGGCGCGACGGCCGGCTACGGCCAACAGCCGGTGCTGCAGGGCGTCGATTTGGTCATCGAGCGCGGCTGGACCGTGGCCGTGGTGGGACCCAACGGCGCGGGCAAGACCACGCTGCTGCGGCTGCTGGCCGGTGACCTCGAGCTGCAGCGAGGCCAACGCTGGCTGGGCCATCAGGTGCAGCCGGCGGTGTTCACCCAGCACACGGCCGACCAGCTCGACGCGGACCGCACGCTGCTGGAGCAGGCCCAGGTGGCCGCCGGCGACGGGCGGGTGGACGTGCGCGCAGCGCGTGCTGTCCGGCGGTGAGCGGGCCCGCCTGGCGCTGGCCTGCCAGCTTTTGCACCCGGCCAACCTGCTGCTGTTCGACGAGCCCACCAACCATCTCGACATCCCCAGCCGTGAAGTGTTGGAGCAGGCCCTGGCCGCCTACACCGGCACCAGCGTGCTCATCACCCACGACCAGCGCCTCATCCGCTCGGTGGCCGACCACATCGTCGACGTGCGCCACGGCGGGGTGTGGCTCCATCCCGGCGACTACGCCAGCTATCTGGCGGCGCGCGAGCGCGGTGAGAGCCTCCAGGAGACCGCCGGGACGCCCGTCGCCAGTGTCCAACCCTCCGACACCGCCGACACCGCACCGCACGCCGCAAACGCCGGCAACGGCGCCAGCCGGCGCCGGGTCGAGGCCGAGCGGCGCAACGCCCGACATCGCGCCACCGCCGAGCTGCGCGAGGAGGTGGCGCGCCTGGAAACCGAGCTGGAGGCGTGCGAGCGCGAACGCGATCAGCTGGAGGCGGCCCTGGCCGACCCGGGGACTTATCAGGACTCCGAGCGCGCCCGCGAGCTGACCCTGCGCCACGGGGTGATCAGCGAGCGCGCCGACGAGCTGCTGGTTCGCTGGGAGCAGCAACTGGCCGAGCTGGAGGCCGTCGAGGCCCGCTTCGACCACGCCGAGACCGGTTGCGTGTGACGCGGCCGCGGGCGGGCCGGCCAGCCGGGGCGGGCTCGGCGTGTGCCATGCTGGCGGCGTGGACCACGGACACGGCATGAACCCGGGCACGGGCGCGATCCGCCGCGGTGCGCCGGACGTGACCGGCTATCGGCCCACCAAGGGGCTGCTGGGGCGCATCTGGCGGGAGTTCGCCCGCCCCTACCGCCGCCGGCTGGCGGTGTTTTTTGTGGTCCTGCTGGCCGTCAGCGGGCTGGGTGTGCTGCCACCGGTGATCTTCGGGCGGATCATCGACCACGGGGTGATGGCCGGGAACCTGGACGTGGTGCTGTGGCTGGGAGCCGCCGCCGGGGTGGTGGCGGTGCTGAGCGCCGTGCTGGGCGTGGCCCAGCGCTATCTGTCGGCCTCGATCAGCGAGCGCCTCATCTACGACCTGCGTCAGCGTCTGTACGACCACATCCAGCGGATGCCCCTGGCGTTTTTCACCCGCACCCGCTGCGGGGCGTTGATCAGCCGCATCAACAACGACGTCATTGGGGCCCAGCAGGCCGTGACGGGCCAGTTCGGCAACGTCGCGGCCGACGCGGTCCAACTGGCGGTGGCCCTGGGCGTCATGGTCTCGATCGAGTGGCGCCTGACGTTGGCCCTGCTGGTTTTGCTGGTGGCCTTCGCCGGCGTCGCCCGACGCGTCGCGCGGCGGCTGCAGGCGCTTACTCGCGAGCAGATGCGTCACAACGCCGCGATGAGCGACCGCATGACCGAGCGCTTCAACGTCTCCGGGGCGCTGCTGGTCAAGCTCTTCGGCCGCCCCGACGAAGAGGCGCGCGAATTCAACGACACCGCCTGGCGGGTGGCCGACGTCAGCCTGCGCCGGGCGGTGATCTCCCGGACGTTCTTTGCCACGCTGACGATGGTGGGGGCGCTGGGCGTGGCGTTGGTCTATGGGGTGGGCGGGGCCATGGCCGTCACTGGCGGCGCGGTCACCGCCGGGCAGATCGTCACGCTGTCCGGGCTGGTCATGACCGCCTACCAGCCGCTCAACCGTTTGAGCAACGCCCACGTGGAGCTGCTGACCGCCCTGGTCAGCTTCGAGCGCGTGTTCGAGGTGCTCGATTTGCCCACCGGCCAGGCGCCCCACGAGGGAGCGGTGGCGCTGCAGCGACCGCGGGGCGACCTCGCCCTGGAGCGCGTGCGCTTCGCCTACCCGCCGGCCTCCGAGGTGACCTTGGCGTCGTTGCGCCGCGGCGACGAGCAGGGCGGTGAGCCCCTGCCCGACCTGGAGCACCACGTGGCAACCCCGGTGCTGCACGATGTCACGCTCAGCGTGCCCGCGGGCTGGACCGTGGCCCTGGTGGGCCCGTCGGGCTCGGGCAAGTCGACGATCTTGAGCCTCGTCGCCCGCCTGTACGACGTCGACGCGGGCGCGGTGCGCCTGGACGGAGTCGACGTGCGTGACCTGACGCCGGCGTCGCTGTCGGCCGCGCTGGCCATGGTGTCCCAGGACCCGCACCTGTTTCACGACACCATCGCAGCCAATCTGCGCTACGCCGCCCCCCAGGCCAGCGACGCCGACCTCGAGGCCGTCTGCCGCGCCGCCCACATCCACGACCTGATCGCGGGCTTGCCCCAGGGCTATCAGACGATCGTCGGCGAGCGGGGCTATCGCCTGTCCGGCGGGGAGAAGCAGCGGCTGGCCATCGCCCGGGTGCTGTTGGCCGACCCGGCGGTGGTGCTGCTCGACGAAGCCACTAGCCACCTCGACAGCGAGTCCGAAGCGGCCGTCCAAGCGGCCCTGGCCGAGGCGCTGCGCGGGCGCACGTCGCTGGTCATCGCCCACCGGCTGTCGACGATCATGCGCGCCGACCGCATCGTGGTCGTTGCCGACGGCCGGGTGGTCCAGCAGGGCACCCACGACGAGCTCGTAAGCGCCCCGGGGCTGTACGCCACGCTCTTTCGCACCCAGTTCGGCCCAGGCCATGCCGGCTTGACCACCCCGGCGGGGCGCCACCCGGGGTCAGCGGCCGAGACCGCCAACGATCCCATCCCCTAGCCCGACCCGACAGGACGGCTCGGCCGGGGGATCGTCGGGCCCCTGGGCACACCGACCCGTGCGCTTCGGCCGGACCCTGGCCGACGCGGCCAGATCGACGCTGGGCTGCTGGCTCGCTATGATCGCGGGCCGAGAGCGACGGCGCTCCGCATTGCGGCGCGTCGTCGTCGTGTATCGGGCGCGATGACGCGCTGCCGTCGACGCCGGGCGGCTCCTCCGGCGATGGCGGCTCTCCCGCCGTGACGGCACCTTGCGCACCCAAGGCGCGCACGCCACTGCGATCCGAGACAGACAACCCTGAGGAAAGGTCCGCCATGACCGGGCGAACCCCGAGCCGCCCCGCGCGCGGCGCCGAGCGCGACGCGTGCGGCATCGGCTTTGTGGCCGACGTCGAGGGCCGGGTCAGCCGTGGCATCATCGACGCCGCGATCGAAGGCCTGTGCGGGGTGCGCCACCGCGGGGCGGTGGCTTCCGACGCCAAGTCGGGTGACGGCGCCGGGATCATGCTGCCGCTGCCCAGCGCGTTGCTGGCCGACTGGGCGGCCAGCCGCGATGGCGACGCCGAGGGGGTGCCCGGCGAGCGCCTGGGCGCCGCCATGTGTTTTTTGGACGGGCGCGACGACAGCGAGGGCGACACGGCCCGCGACGTCGCGCGCGCCTGCGTGGGCGACGCGCTGGACGCCCAGGGCCTGAAGCTCGTGGGGTGGCGCGAGGTGCCCACCCAGCCGGAAGTCGTCGGCGACGTGGCCCGCCGCAAGATGCCCGCCATCGAGCAGGCCGTGTACGCCGTGCCCGATCAGGTCGACGGCGACGCGGCCGAGCGCCACGGCTACGTGGCCCGCCGGCGCGCCGAGCGCGCCTGCCGCGACGCCGGCGTGGCCTTCTACCCGGCTTCGTGGAGCGCTCGCACCGTCACCTACAAGGCGATGAGCGCCGCCGACCAGCTCGTGGCCTTCTACCCCGACCTCGGCGACGAGCGGGTCACCGGCTGGTGGGCGATGTTTCACCAGCGCTACTCCACCAACACCCACCCCGCCTGGGAACGCGCCCAGCCCTACCGGCTGCTGTGCCACAACGGCGAGATCAACACCCTCGACGGCAACGAGAACCTCATGCGCGCCCGGGTGGGCTCGCTGGGCGCCGACTGGCCGGAGCTGACCGGTGGCACCGACGCCGGTGACGAGGCCCGCGCCGCCGCCGAGGAGCTGCTGCAACCGCTGATCGAGCCGGACATGAGCGACTCGGCCAAGCTGGACAACGTGTTGGAGCTGCTGGCCCGCGGCGGTCGCTCGATCAGCCACGGCGCCCCGGGCCCAGCCGCTCGCGGCGCACGGAGCCGCGCCCGGCCACCGAGACGGCCCCGCCGGCGTCGTCTTCGCCGACGGGCTGCGCGTGGGCGCCCAGCTCGACCGCAACGGGTTGCGCCCGCTGCGCTACCAGGTGTGCGACGACGGCATGGTCGCCTGCGCCAGCGAGGTCGGGGCCGTCTCGGTGGCCGGGCGCGGCTCCGTGCGCCGCGAGCGGCTGGGCCCGGGGCGGGCGCTGGTGGTCGATCCCGCCGACGGCGGCCTGGTCGAGGACGACGAGCTCAAACACGCCCTGGCGGCCCGCCGCCCCTACGGCCGATGGATCCGCGATCATCAGGTGACCATCGGCCGCGACCAGCCGGTGGACTCCGCCGCCCAGGACCTGCTGGCTCGCCAGGTCACCTCGGGCTTCTCCAAGGAGGAGCAGACCACCGTGCTGCGGCCCATGGCCACCGACGCCAAGGAGCCGACCTCCTCGATGGGCGACGACACGGCCATCGCGTTGTTGGCCGATCGGCCGCGCACCGTGTATCACTTCATGAAGCAGCGCTTCGCCCAGGTGACCAACCCGCCCATCGACCATCTGCGCGAGTTCCAGGTCATGAGCCTGACCACCCGCTTCGGCCCGCGACACCCGATTTTGTCCGAGGAGCCCGAGGCGGCGCGCCTGATGGAGATCGACGGACCGGTGATGTACCCCCAGGGGCTGCAGCATCTGCTGTTGCGCGACGACCTGCCCTTCGGGGTGGCCGGCTTCGACGCCACCTTCGCCGTCGAGGCCGGGCCGCAAGGCCTGCCGGCACGGCTGGGCGACTTGACCGCCGAGGCGGTCGCCGCCGTGCGCAACGGGGCCGGCCTGCTGATTTTGTCCGACCGCGGCACCGACGCCGAGCGGGCGCCGATCCCGGCGCTGCTGAGCGTCGGGGCGGTCCACCACCGCCTGATCGCCGAGGGGCTGCGCACCCGCACCAGCCTCATCGTGGAGACCGACGACGCCCGCGAGACCCACACGTTCGCCTGCCTGCTGGGCTACGGCGCCGAGGCCGTGTGCCCGCGGCTGGCCTTCGAGACGATCGCCGACCTGGCCGACAGGGGCCGGCTGGGCAAGCAGGGGCCGTCGGCCGGCGAGGCCCAGGAGTCTTACCGCCACGCGGTGCGCGACGGGATCTTGAAGATCATGTCCAAGATGGGCATCAGCGTGCTGGACAGCTATCGCAGCGCCCAGATTTTTGAGGCCGTGGGGCTGGCCGGCGACGTCATCGACGAGTGCCTGACCGGCACTCCCAGCCGCATCGGCGGCATCGGCCTCGCCGAGCTCGGCCAGGACGTCATCAGCCGCCATGCCGAGGCCTTCGGCCAAAAGCCGGCGCTGGCCAGCCCTGGCTTCTACAAGCACCGCGCCGGCGGCGACTATCATGCCACCAACCCCGACGTGGTCGGCGCGCTGCACCACAGCCTGGGCCTGGAGGGCGATCTTGAGCCGGTGACGCTGACCGGCAACGGGGTCGCGGCCGACACGCGGGCGGCCCACCTGCTGTCGGTGGCCACCGCCGAGCAGGGACGCTGGGAGCACTATCAGGAGTTCGCGCGCCTGGTCAACGAGCGCCCGGCCGCCGAGCCCCGCGACCTGCTCGAGCCGGTGCCAGCCACCGAGCGCGGCCTTCAGCCCCCCCCTGTGGAGGACGTCGAGCCGGCCACCTCGATCGTGCAGCGGTTCTTTACCGGCGCGATGAGCCTGGGGGCGCTGAGCCCCGAGGCCCACGAGACGCTGGCCGTGGCCATGAACATGCTGGGCGGCACCTCCAACTGCGGCGAGGGCGGTGAGGACCCGGCGCGGTTCGCCACCCGCGGCAGCGAGCACGACCGCAACAGCCGCGCCAAGCAGGTCGCCTCGGGGCGCTTCGGTGTCACGCCGACGTATCTGGCCATGGCCGACGAGCTGCAGATCAAGATCGCTCAGGGCTCCAAGCCCGGCGAGGGTGGCCAGATCCCCGGCCACAAGGTGACCGAGGTTATTGCGCGGCTGCGCCACACCCAGCCGGGCGTGCCGCTGGTCAGCCCCCCGCCGCACCACGACATCTACTCGATCGAGGACCTGGCCCAGCTGATCTACGACCTCAAGCAGGTCAACCCGATGGCCGCGGTGTCGGTCAAGCTGGTCTCCTGCGACAACGTGGGCACCGTGGCCGCCGGGGTGATCAAAGGGCTGGCCGACAAGGTCCAAATCGCCGGCGCCGACGGCGGCACGGGGGCCAGCCCGCTGAGCTCCATCAAGCACGCCGGGCTGCCGTGGGAGCTGGGCGTGGCCGACACCCAACGAACCCTGGTCGAGGAGCGCCTGCGCAGCCGGGCGCGCGTGCAGGTCGACGGCGGCTTCAAGACCGGCCGCGATGTCCTCATGGCCGCGCTGCTGGGCGCCGACGAGTACGGCTTTGGCACGTCGGCGATGCTGGCCGAGGGCTGCATCATGGCCCGGGCGTGCCACCGCGACACGTGCCCGGTGGGCGTGGCCACCCAGCGCACCGAGCTGCGCGACAAGTTCGTCGGCAGCCACGAGATGGTGGCCACCTACCTGCTGTTCGTCGCCGAGGAGGTGCGCCAGGGCCTGGCCGAGATGGGCGCTCGCTCCCTCGACGAGGTCGTGGGCCAGCCCGGCCTGCTGCGCGAGCGCGAGGTCGACTCCCCGGCCCGGGCGAACATGGCCGACCCGGCCGGGCTGCTGGTCGAGCCCGACGCGCCGGCCGAAGCCCCTCGGGCCTTCGTGGCCCCCGAGTCGATCCAGGCCCCGCGCGGCGAGCTTGGCGACCAGGTGTGCGCCGATGCCTTCGAGAGCATCTGGGACGGCACCGTGCTGAACCTCAAGTACGACATCGCCAACACCGACCGCACGGTGGGCGCCCGCCTGGGCGGGGCGATCGGCTTGGAGTTCGGCGACCCCGTGCTGGGTGGCACCAAGCCGTCGGGGTGGGCCAGCGTGCGCTTTACCGGCCAGGCCGGGCAGAGCTTTGGCACGTTTTTGGCCGACGGCGCTGAGTTCGTGCTCACCGGTGAGGCCAACGACTACGTCGGCAAGGGCATGGGGGGTGGCCGCATCATCATCCGTCCCGGCAGCGACGACGCCGGCGACCCCGTGCTGGCTGGCAACACGTGCCTGTACGGCGCCACCGGCGGCCAGGTGTTCATCGCCGGCGGCGTCGGCGAGCGCTTCGCCGTGCGCAACTCCGGGGCGGACGCCGTGGTCGAGGGCGTGGGCGAGCACGCCTGCGAGTACATGACCGGCGGCACCGTGGTCGTGCTCGGGCCCACCGGGCTCAATCTGGGGGCGGGCATGACCGGTGGGGAGTGCTTCGTGCTCGACGAGCACGCCGAGATCCTGGCGCGCATCAACGGGCAGCTGGTCGACGCTCGCCGGCCCAACAGCGCCCAGCTCGACCGCGCCTACGCGCTCATCGCGCGTCACGCCGAGGTCACCGAGTCCGCCCGGGCCCGCGCGCTGCTGGCCGACTGGCACCAGGCCTCCCACGCCCTGTGGCGCGTCGCCCCGCGCGACGAGATGTCGCGGGTGGAGCAGACGGGGTCGGCCAAGGCCGGCGCTCCGGCCTAACGGGTCCCCGTCCGTGGCGTGGTGTCCACGCCACGGCGTGGTACGACTACGGGCCAGCCTGAACGACGCGGCCCCCTTGGCCGGCCACGGCGTTGCCCCCACCGAGTGAAAGGCGAGCCATGGCGCAGTATGCGATCCTGCCGGATCAGCCGGTTGCGGACATGGACGCGTACGTGGCCGCCGGCGGCGGACGCGGCCTCGAGCGCGCCGTGGAGCTTGGCCCCGAGGCGACGGTCGAGCGCATCAAGGCCGCCGGGCTGCGTGGCCGCGGCGGCGCGGGCTTTCCCACCGGGCTCAAGTGGGGCTCGGTGCGCGACGCCGCCAGCGAGCCGGGCTCGACGCCCTACGTCGCGTGCAACGCCGCCGAGGGCGAGCCGGGCACCTACAAGGACCGGCGCTTGATGGCCAACAACCCGTTCGCGCTGGTCGAGGGCGTGCTGATCGCCGCCAGCGTGCTGGAGGCCCCCGAGTCCTTCATCGCCGTGAAGTACCACTACACCCACGAGATCGGGCGGTTGGTCACCGCCCAGGAGCAGGCCATCAAGGCCGACTGGCCCGGCGCCGACCGCCTGCAGATCGTTCCGGGCCCCGACGACTACCTCTTCGGCGAGGAGAAGGCGCTGCTGGAGGTCATCGAGGGCAAGCTCGCCATGCCCCGGCTACTGCCACCGTTCCAGGTGGGGCTGTTTGCCACGATGGCCGCGCCCAACCCCACGGTGGCCAACAACGTGGAGACGTTTTGCCATGCGGCGGCCATCATGGCCGAGGGGCCCGAGGCGTTTCGCTCGGTGGGCACCGAGGACTCGCCGGGCACGATGATCTTTACCATCGTCGGCGACGTCGAGCGGCCCGGCACCTACGAGATGCCGTTGGGCATCACCCTGCGCGAGCTGCTCGTCGACATCGCCGGCGCACAGGACCCCAAGGCCATCTTGTCGGGCACGTCCAACCCCGTGGGCCCCGCGGGCCACCTGGACGTGCCCTGCTGCTTCAAGGCCTTGAGCGACGCTGGCTTCGGGCTCGGCAGCGGCGGGTTCATCGTCTACGGCCAGCAGCGCGACATGGTCCAGATCGCCGAGCGGATGGCGGCCTTCCTCGCCGCCGAGTCGTGTGGCCAGTGCACCGCGTGCAAGCTCGGCAACGCCGACATGGCCGAGCGCCTGGGCCTGCTGGTGCGCGGCGAGGGTACCCCCGAGGACGTCGAGGAGATCAAAAAGCGCACCGAGCACGTCAGCGACGCGGCCCGCTGCTTCTTGCCCACCGGCTCGGCGTTCACCATCCGCAGCATCATCGATGTCTTTCCCGAGGAGTTCGCCGAGCGCGCCCAGGGCGTGCCCTCGCCACCGGAGGTGGCCGTGCCGGTGCCCAAGATCAACAGCCTCGACGAGACCACCGGCGAGGTTGTCTACGCCCAGAAGGAGTACTAGGAGCCCATGGCCTCGATCACGGTGTACTGGCGCCCCATGTGTGGCTATTGCGAGCAGCTCAAGGGCGAGCTCGCCGAGCGCGGCGTCGAGTTCGACCAGGTCGATATCTGGACCGACCGGGCCCAGGCCGAGGTGGTCAAGGCGGCCACCGGTGGCAACGAGATCGTGCCCACCGTCCAAGTCGGCCAGCGCTTCTTGGTCAACCCCAGCGTGGCCGAGGTCCTCGACGCGGCCGCCTGACGTGGCCTGCGACCTCCACGCGCTGGCCCCAGGGGTGTGGGGGCTGAACCCGCGCCGAATGGCGCTGGGCGTGGGCGGCGCCGGTGCTCTCGAGCGGGCGTGAGGGCCGCGCGGGCCCCGACACACTGCCCGGATGGCCCGGCGGGCGAGCGGGGGGCGGGCCTGGCCGCGGTGGTCACGGCCGTTCTCGGCTTCAGCTGGGGGTTCATCCTCGTCAAGGTCATCCCGCTGGCGCCGGCGCCGCTGGCCGCGTGGCGGTTGGGCCTGGGCGCGGTCGGGCTGGGGGCGGTCGCCCTCGCGTGGCGGCTGCCGTGGCCGCGGCTGCGCGGCGCGATGCTGCTCGCCGGCGCCGCGTTCGGGGCCCACCAGCTGCTGTTCGTCACCGCCACCCGGCTGACGTCGGTGGCGGTGGTCACCCTGCTCATGTCGCTGCAGCCGTTGGTGGTGGCGCTGCTGAGCCGGCGCACCGTCGGCGAGCGCGTGCCCCCGGCGCTGGTGGGCTGGAGCCTGGTAGGCATCGCCGGCGTGGCGCTGACGCTGCTGGCCACCAGCGGCGACGCCGTGCGCAGCCCCGTCGGCGACCTGCTGGCCGTGGCCAACCTCGCTGCGTTCACCGCCTACTTCCTGGCCGCCAAGCGCACCCGCGCGAGCGGCGTGCCCACCCTGACGTTCACCGCCACGTTTTTGGGGGTGGCGCTGGTCGTGGTGGCGCCGATGGCGGCCCTTGAGGGGCCGTCGGCGGTCGCCGTCGACGCCTCCGCTGTGGCGCTGCTGGCGCTGATGGCCTTCGGCCCCGGTAGTGGCCACCTGCTGCTCAACTGGGCCCACCCCCGCGTCTCAGCGGCCCTGGCGTCGTTGGCGCTGGCGACGGTGCCGGCACTGGCCAGCTTGTGGGCCCACCTGGTGCTGGGCGAGCCCCTCGGGGTGTGGCACGGCGTCGGCCTCGCGCTGGTCGTGATGGCGCTCGCCGGCGGCCAGCGCGTCGAGCGCGCCGCTACCGGCGACGCTCGACCCGGGTGGCGGCCGACTGCGCCGTGGGCATCACGAGCACATCGGCGACTTCCACGTGGTCGGGGCGGTCAACGATCCAGGTGATGACATCGGCCACGTCGTCGGCGGTCAGAGGAGTGGTGTCTTGATAGACCGCGGCGGCCCGGTCGGCGTCGCCGCCAAAGCGCACCAGGGAGAACTCGGTTTCGACCATCCCCGGCTCCACCAGGCACAGGCGCACCCCGGTGCCGTGCAGGTCGCCGCGCAACGCGTCAGTGAGTTGGTGCACCGCCGCCTTGGAGGCGCAGTAGGCCGCGCCGCCGGGGTAGGCCTCCCGGCCCGCGATCGATCCGATCATGATCACGTCGCCGCGGCCGCGCTCGACCATGCCGGGAAGCACCGCGGCGGCAACCGACATCGCGCCGGCGACGTTGGTGTCCAGCATCGCCCACCAGTCGGCGGGGGCGTTGTCCCATAGGGGGCCCAGCCCCGCCGCGAGCCCCGCGTTGTTGACCAGCAGGTCGATGTCGCGCCACTCGGTGGGCAGCTCGTCCAGGGCCCGTTGCACCGCGTGGTGGTCGCTCACATCGAGCTCTAGCGGGTGGATCGGCCCGTCGAGCTCGGCGGCCAGCGCCTCCAGGCGGTCGCGGCGGCGTGCGGTGACGATCACCCGCGCGCCGGCGCGCGCCAGCTGGCGGGCGCAGGCCTCGCCGATGCCACTCGACGCGCCGGTGACCAGCGCGGTGCGCTCGACGAGCATGGCGCCTCCTGGGGTCGAGGGGAGTGGGGGCGCACAAGCATGCCGGGAGCGCGCCTGCGCCGCAGGCAGCGGCCATGTCACTCGCCGCCGCCGGGTCGTGCTGGCGGCCTTCGTCCCAGTTGTGGGCCGCCGAGCTGCTCAGCGAGGGCGGCGCGTTAGCATGCCGCCCCGTCGAGGCCAGCTCGGCGCCGTGCCGGCGCAGGATGTCACGGTCAGGGGGCTTGGTCGGTGGCCCGTGTCCAGCTGTTTACCCATCCCAAATCGCAGCCGTCGCGCAAGGCCAAGCGCTTCTTCTCCGAGCGGGGCGTGGCCGTCCACGAGGTCGACTGCCGCCGGCGCGCTCCCGCTGTCGGCGAGCTGCGCCGCTTCGTCGAGCGCTACGGCGCCGAGGCCCTGCTCGATCCGCACTCCCGCTCGTATCAGCAGCAGGGGCTGGCCTACCTGTCCACCGACGACGAGGGTTGGCTCGCCCGCCTGGCCGATGACCCGTCGCTGTTGCGGCTGCCGCTGGCTCGCTGCGGTGACGAGCTGGTCGTCGGCGAGGACCCCAACGGGTGGCAGCGCCTGATCGAGGCGGCCAAGGGGTGACAACCCGCCGGGTGCGTTGCCCGCTGCGGGCCGCCGCCCTGCGTCCGCCGCGGGGCTTCAGCGCCCCCCTCGGCGGGAGCGGATGCTTGCAGGCAGCACGACGACCGGGCAGCCTGCCCACTCGGTTCGTCGGGCCTTGATCCGACGGGGCACCAGCCGGATGCCTACACGAGAGGATGTCATGAACAAGCAGCAGCTGATCGACGCCGCAGCCGACAGTGCCGCCATGAGCAAAACGGACATGGCCACGGCTTTGGAGTGCGTGCTCGACACCATCACCGAGTCACTCAAGGCAGGCGAGAAGGTCACGATCACCGGCTTTGGCAGCTTCGAGGCGCGGGACCGCTCGTCGCGCACGGCTCGCAACCCTCAGACGGGCGAGAGCGTGCGGGTGCCGGCCAGCAAGGCGCCGGCGTTCAGGCCGGGCAAGGCGCTCAAGGACGCCCTCAACTAGACCGCGCGTGTCCACGGGGCGGGTCGGCAGGCGTGGACGGGCGCGCCGCGCGGCCGGCCCCTGCGTGGCCCGGCGCTAGCTGCCGTCGGTGACGCCGTGGTGGGCCAGCAACACCTCGGGCGCGGCGCGAAGGCCCGTCACGAACGGGCCGAACTCCCCGTAGCGGGCCGAGACCTCGTCAAAGCGCATCTCGGTGACGATCTCCTTGAGCGCGGCCGGGTCGTCGGCGAACAGCGTCACGGCCCACTCCCAGTCGTCCAGTCCCGTCGAGCCGGTGACCAGCTGCAGGACTCGCCCGCGGTATTGGCGCCCGATCCGCGCGTGGCCGCCCATGAGCTCCTTGCGGGTGGCGAAGTCGAGGCGATACCAGTTGTCCTCGCCCTCGCGGCGCTTGCTCATGGGATAGAAGCCGATCACGCGGCTGTCGGGAAGCTGGGGGTGGAGGCGATGTTCGGTGTAGGTGGCCATGCGCTCGGAAAACGCCGCCACGCGCCGCTCGTGCTCGGCATCGCCGGGCTCCAGGCCCTCCTCGCGCTGCAGGCGGGCCGCCTCGTCGTCGGCGGTGGGGGTGTACGGGCTGAGCTCGGTCAGCGACACGTAACTGGCGGCCGGCACGAGGGCAAGACCCAGCTCGCTGCGGGCCAGGTCGATCGAGAGCCTGTCCAGCGCCGCCAGGTCGGGACATACAGCCATCACCCCGATATCGGCCTTTTGGCCCAGCACGCTGAAGGTGATGGCCTGGGCGTCGTCGCGCTCGTGGAAGGCGCCCACCTTGGCGGCGAAGTCCTTGCCGGCGGCGTCGGCCGACACAGCGGGGTCGCTGAGCACGTCGCGGCGCAGCCCAAAAAAGAGGTGCAGCACGCCCCAACCCTCACCGGCGACAACGGAGTCCAGGGTCACGGGTCACCTCCACCGAAGAGGACGCGAGCACGGCGGTGGGCGCGAGACGCCGAAGGCCATCCTAGCGACGCCTCGCCCACCGGCGCCCGCGGCGCGGGCCCAGGCCCGGGCATGCCGACAGGCCCACCGTGAGATCCCGGCGGTGTGGGGTAAGGTCGCCCCGGCCGCCTGTTTCGACCCAAAAGTCGCCCGTCGGCGGCGCGCCCCCGCCTCGAAAAGCTCAGGCCGAGCCGAGGAGCCACGATGCCGTTGACGCACGCGCAGGGACCGCCCCCGCCGCAAGCCGAAGCCGACGAGGACCTGACCACCACGCTGCGCCGGCGCGCGTGGGCCGAGCCCGACCGCGCGATCTTGAGCCATCACGACGGCGCTGGCTGGCAGCCCATGACGTGGTCACAGGTCCACGACCGGGTTCGCCAGCTCGCCGCGGGCCTGATCAGCCTGGGGTTGGACGCCGGCGACCGCGTCGCGCTGATGGCCAACACCCGCATCGAATGGACGCTGGCCGACTACGCGGTGCTGATGGCCGGCGGCGTCACGGTGCCCGTCTACGAGACGAGCTCGGCGTCACAGTGCGCCTGGATCCTGTCGGACGCCGAGCCCCGCCACGCGATCGTGGCCACCGCCGACTACGCCAAGCGCCTCGAGCAGGCCCACCAGCCCCCGGCGGGCCTGCGCGAGGTCTGTGTGATCGACGACGGTGGCCTGGACCGCCTGGCCGAGCACGCCTGCGACGAGACCCGCGCCGAGGTGGACCGCCGCCGGCAGGCGCTGGGCACCGACACGCTGGCTTCGATCATCTACACCTCGGGCACCACCGGCAACCCCAAGGGCTGCATGCTGACCCACGGCAACCTGTTGCTCACCGCCCGAGCGACCCGGGTCACCCTGGCCGAGCTGTTTAGCCCTCAGGACTCGACCCTGCTGTTTCTGCCGTTGGCGCACTCCTTTGCTCGGATCGTTCAGTTCGCCTGCGTAGAGAACGGCGTCCACACCGGCTACGCGCGGTCGCTGGAGACGATGACCGAGGACCTGCCCACGTTTCGCCCCACGTTTTTGCTGGGCGTGCCGCGCGTGTTCGAGAAAGTCTTCAACGGTGCCCAGCGCAAGGCCGGCGGCGGGCTCACACGCAAGCTCTTTGCCGAGGCGGTGGCCACCGCCCGGGCGTGGTCGATTGCCGAGTCGCCCGGCGTGGCCACCGCCGCCAAGCGCGCGCTGTTCGACAAGGCCGTCTATGCCAAGCTGCGCACCGCCCTGGGCGGGCGGGTGCGCTACGCCATCTCCGGGGGCGCCCCCCTGGCGCCCCACATCGCCGCCTTCTTCCACGCCGCCGGCGTGCCGATTTTGGAGGGCTATGGCCTCACGGAGACGTCGGCGGCCACCGTGGTCAACCCGCCGAGGGGTCTGCGCATCGGCACGGTCGGGCGGCCCCTGGCGGGCGTGGAGATCAAGATCGACGAAGACGGCGAGGTTTTGCTGCACAGCCCCGGGGTCTTTGCCGGCTATTGGCGCAACGAGCAGGCCACGCGCGAGGCGTTTACCGCCGATGGCTGGTACCGCACCGGCGATCTCGGCGCGCTGACCAACGAGGGCTATCTTGAGATCACCGGCCGAAAGAAGGAGCTGATCGTCACCGCCGGCGGCAAGAACGTCGCCCCGGCGGTGCTCGAGGAGCGCCTCAAGGCCCACCGGCTGGTGTCACAGGCCATGGTGGTGGGCGACAACCGCGCGTTCGTGACGGCGCTGATCACCCTTGACGCCGACGAGTTGTCGGCCTTCGCCCGCGAGAACGCTCTGGAGCCAGGCGACGAGCTCGCCGACCACCCCCGGGTGGGCGCGGAGCTGCAGGCCGCGGTGGACCATGCCAACGCCGCGGTCAGCCAGGCCGAGTCGGTGCGCGCCTTCCGGGTGCTCCAGCGCGACTTCACCGAGCAGCACGGCGAGCTCACCCCCACGATGAAGATCAAGCGCCCCGTGGTCGCCGAGCACTTCGCCGACGAGATCGAGGAGCTGTACCGCCAGTAGGATCCCGCCCTCGCGCCGACCCCCGGCGCGGGAAAGCGAGGATCCGTGCCCCAGACACCGCGGCGGGCGCTGCACCGCCTCGCTGGCGTGGCCCGGCGCCATCTGCCCAACGCGCTGGCCGAGACCGCCTTTGCCCTGGGCGCCCGCGTCGTCGACGGGCCGGCGCGCCTGCCCGGCCCGCCGCCGGGCCCCGTGTTGTGCGTGGCCGCCCACCCCGACGACGAGACGATCGGCTGTGGGGGCGCGCTGGCGCGCCACCTCGCCGCCCGCCGCGAGGCCGAGGTGGCCGGCGCCTGCGCTGCTCTGGGCCTGCCCCGGCCCCCGGTGCTACTGCGGCTGCCCGACGGGGCGTTGAGCGAGCGCGTCGAGGCGCTGGCCGGCCATGTGGCCCGCCACGGCGCCCGGGCAGCCACGGTGTACGTGCCCTCGCTGCTGGACGCCCATCGCGACCACCTCGCGGCCAACGCCGCCGTAGCTCGCTGTGGGCTGCCAGCCCGGGTGCTGGGCTGCGAGGTGTGGTCGCCAGGACCGGTCGACGCGCTGCTGGACGTCACCGACGTCTTCGCCCGCAAGGAGCAGGCCCTGGCGGGCTATGCCACCGCGCGCCGCCAGGTGGACTACCTGCGCACCGCCCGGGGGCTGGCGGCCTACCGCAGCGCCAGTGCCGGCCTGGGCGGTGCGGGCTACGCCGAGGGGTTCATCACGCTGTCAGCGGCGCGCCACGCGACGCTGGTGGCCAAGGTCGCCGGCCGGCCCCACCGCCGACCCGGCGGGTCATGACGCCCCCCGAAAATCACGCCGCGCGCGACACCTTGCGGGCGGACGGCGTCGCCGGCGTCGGCCAGCACACCCGCCTCGCCCCAGCCGCGCACGGCGCCCGGGTCGCGGCGAGCGGCCATGACCCCTCCCAGGCCCAAGGCGAGCTCGCGTGCGGCCAGCATGCGCACCGCCAGGGTCGTCGCCTCGCCGTGGCGACGCGAGCCGGTCAGCAGACGCCAGGCCCACCCCGGCGCGCACAGCAGGGCCACGCCCAAACCGGCGCGGACCGCGGCGATGCCACCCACGAGCGTGGCGGGCTCGGTGACGTCGAGATCGGGCAAGCGTTGGCGCATGAGATCCCTCACATGGCATCTCGGCAGCGGGCGGGGCGCCAACCTAGCGCCAGGCCGACCGGGGCCACGGGGGCTAGGGTGGTTGCTCGCATGCCCGAGACCTCGCTGCCGACGTGCTATCGCCATCCCGACCGGGAGACCCGCCTGTCGTGCTCGGTGTGCGAGCGCCCGATCTGCACCGAGTGCATGACGTCGGCGGCGGTGGGCCAGCGCTGCCCCGCGTGCGCCCAGCCGTCCGGGCGCAGCCGCGTGATCTCGGCGCAACAGGCGCTGCAGGGCGGCATGAGCACGGCAGTGTTCACCAAGGGCGTCATCGGCGTGTGCGTCGCGGTGTTCCTGCTCGGCCTGGTCGGGCTGCAACAGGACATCTTCGTGCTCGGCGCCCAGCACAACCCCAGCGTCGCAGCCGGCGAGTACTGGCGCCTGGTGACGTCGATGTTTCTGCACGGGGGCGTGGCCCACGTCGCCATGAACATGCTGCTGCTGTGGATCTTGGGCCCGGCCATCGAGCGAGGGGTCGGACCTTGGGCGTTCGCGGCCCTCTACCTGGGATCGGGCCTGACCGGCGCGGCGGCGTACTTCTTTCTGGGGGGCATGACCCCCGCGGTGGGCGCCTCCGGTGCGGTGTTCGGGCTCTTTGGCGCTTGGCTGGCCGCCGGGCTGCGCAACCGTCACAACCTGCAGGGCTCGATGATGCTGCGCCAGATCGTGCCGCTGGTGCTGATCAACCTGGTGATCTCGTTTCTCCCCGGGCTCAACATCGCCTGGCAGGCTCACCTCGGCGGCTTCGTCGCCGGGTTCGCGATCACGTTCGCGTGGGGGTGGCTGGGCCGGGATCAGACCGGCGCGCGCCTGGCCATGGGAGCGGTCGTGGGGGCACTGGCGGTCTTGGCAGTCATCGCCGGCTGAGGCGTCACCACCCGCGGGCGCCCTTGCCAGCCGACCTCATGGCCGCAAGGTCACCGGGGACGCCGGGGGGCGCTACCCTCGCTGTGTGCGCTTCGACGCCTGCGACGCGGCCTTCGTGCGCGCCCGCCGGCGCGACGTCCACCCGGTGCTGGCCGACGTCGCCGGCTACGCCGCCTGGTGGCCGCGCCTGCGACTGCGCCGCCGCCACGGCGGCTGGCTGCTGGCCCACCGCCCGCCGGGCGACCCGCGCCGGCGGCGAGTGTGGCTGCGGGTCACCAACGAGCGCCCCGATCTGGGGGTGGACTTCGCCGTAACCGGCGACATGGTCGGTGAGGCCGAGTGGTACTACCTCGACGAGCCCGCCGGGGTGGCGGTCACCCACCTGCTGCGCGTGTGGGCCCCCGACCGCGGTGGCCAACGGCGCGTGGCCGCCTACCGCGCCTCGGTACGCGCGGCGTTGCAGGAGCTCAAGGCGCGCCTGGAAACCAACCGATCACCCGGAGAGGAACCGGACCCGCAGCTGTTGGCCGACCAGGCCGAGGCCGCCGACGCCTTCCGGCGCGGCGTCGAGGCGCATCAAGCCAGGGCGGCTGCGGGCACCGCCCGGATCGACCGCGGCGACGGAAGCGGCCGCCGATGAGCAGATGCCCGTGGTGTGGGGCGCACAACCCCCGCGAGGCGCCCTGGTGTGGGCAGTGCTTGACGCGTTTCGACGCCGCCGCCAGCCCCCGCGCCGCGGTGGCCGCCGGCGCCGACCAAGAGCCCACCGGCCGCGTCCCCGCGCCTGCCGCGGCGGGAGAGGCGTTCGCGCCCGCCGAATCGGCCTTCCCGGTCGTGCCGCCCGCGCCGTCGTCGGGCGAGGCCCACGGCGCTGTTGTCGGCGTCGACACCGGCGTCCATACGGGGGCGTTTGTGGCCGATGGGCAGACGGTGCGGTGGCGTTGCCCCACCTGCGAGCGCATCAACGACCTGGATGCGTTCGTGTGCGCCACGTGTGGCACGTCGCTGGGCCGGGGCCACCATCGCGCCCTCGATATCGACTGGGACCTGGCCCGACGCCGCGCCGTGCTCGCCCCCGGGCTGGGCCATTTGGCGGCTGGCCGCACCGGCACTGGCGGGGCGCGGCTGCTGCTGGCGGGGGTGTGGCTGCTGGGGGCGCTGGGCCTGCTGCTGTCCGGCGGGACCGCCGCGCTGGCCCCGGCAGTGCCGCTGCTGGCCGGCGTCGCGGTGCTATGGGCGGGCGGGGTGCTCGACGTGGCGCGCCTGGCCCGGGGGCGCGCCGAGGTGTTGGACACCCGGGTCCTGCTGTGGGTGGTGGTCGCCGTGCTGGTGGGCGTGGTGCTCACGCTGGTGGCGCGGGCGGCGCCGGTGTCGCTGTGAGCCGCTGAGCCGCCGCAGCACCCGCTCCGTGAGTTGGACGCGGGGCCTAGCATGTGCCCTCGATCACGGCCTCGTCGCCTGGGAGCACGCGTTGGCGGACTCGGTATCGGACAGCATCGTGGTGGACGCCGGGCCCGACGCGGTGTGGGACGTCATCGCCGACTTCGACGCCTACCCGGAGTGGAACGACGAGATCACCAGCGCCGAGGTTTTGAACGCCGACGAGGACGGGGGGGGCACCAGGGTCCGCTTCGAGGTGGACGCCGGCGTGATCGGGGCAACGTTCACCCTGGCCTACACCTACACCGACGACAGCATGAGCTGGTGGCTGGTCGAGGGTGACAAGCTGCGCAAGAACGACGGGACCTACCGCCTCGAGGAGCGCGACGACGGCACCACCGTGGTGACCTACGAGCTCGAGATCGAGGCGGCCGTGCCGCTACCGGGCTTGGTCAAGCGGCAAGCGGCGCGCCGCATCGTCACCCGGGCGCTGTCGAGCATGAGGGACCAAGCCGAGGCGGCCTGACGACTCCGCCTGGCCTGCCAGGCTCGTCGACGAAGGACTGGGAGCGCTGCCATGCGCGTGCTGCTGTTCACCGGAAAGGGCGGGGTCGGCAAGACGTCGATCGCCGCTGCCACGGCGGTGCGCGCCGCGCGGCAGGGGGCTCGCACGCTGGTGCTGTCCACTGATCCGGCTCACTCGCTGTCCGACGCCCTCGACGTGGAGTTGGGCGGCGAGCCCGGCCGGGTGGCGACCAACCTCGAGGGCCAGCAGGTCGACGCCCGCGCCCGCCTGGAGACCCATTGGCGCCGGGTGCAGGAGTACGTCATCTCGCTGCTGTCCCATGGCGGCGTCGACGAGCTCGAAGCCGAGGAGCTGTCGGTGCTGCCCGGTCTGGAGGAGGTCTTTGGCCTGGTCGACGTCCGTGACCACGTCGCCGCCGGCCGTCACGACCTGTTGGTGGTCGACTGCGCGCCCACCGCCGAGACGCTGCGGCTGCTGAGCCTGCCGCCGGCCCTGGGCTGGTACTTGCAGCGCCTGTCGCCGCTGGCGCGGCGGTGGCACAGCGTGATCCAGCCGCTGCTGGGCGACCGCGCGGCGGTGCCGGCGCCCCAACCCGACGTCCTGTCGGCCGTCGAGGCACTGCACCACACGCTCGATGGGGTGCGTGACGTGCTCGTCGACGCGCATACCACCTCGCTGCGGCTGGTGGTCACCCCCGAGCGGGTGGTGATGGCCGAGGCGCGGCGCCTGATGGGCCAGCTGGCGCTGTTCGGGTACAACGTGGACGCGGCCGTGGTCAACCGGGTGCTGCCCGACGAGGTCGACCATCCCTTCTTCACGGCGGCCAAGCGGCGCCAGCAAGATCTCCTGGGCGAGCTCGAGGACGGCTTTGCGGGTGCGCCGGTGCTCAACGCCCCGCTGCGGGCGACCGAGCCGGTGGGCGCCGATGCGCTGGCTGAGCTGGCCGACGCGCTCTACGGCGAGCGCGACGAGCGGGCCGTGCTCCACCACGGCGAGCCGCTGCGGATCGAGCCAGCCGCGCAGGGATGGACGCTGCGGCTGCGACTGCCGTTCGTGGAGCGTGAGGAGCTCGACGTGCTGCGCCGCGGCGAGGAGCTGCTGGTGCGAGTGGGCAGCCAGACCCGCTCGCTGATGCTGCCCGCCGCGCTGCGCCGTGGCGAGATCGCCGAGGCGACGTTGTGCGACGGCGAGCTCGTCGTCCGGCTGATGGCTCCCGAGCCCGGCGAGGCCACCGAGCCGTCCAGTTGGGCAGGCTCCCCGGCGGCGGCCTCGGCCAGCTCCACCGGCGATGTCGCCCCCGGCCCGACCCACACCGGCGGGCACGTGTCGTAGACTGCCGCGCCCCGACGAAACGCGAGGGCGGTGACCGAGCAGAACGTGAGCGAGCACCCACACGGCGCGGGGCCGCTCGGCGGCGGCCAGGAGTGCGTGCTGTGCCCGGTGTGTGTGCTCATTCAGGCGGTGGCCAGCAGCCACCCCGAGGTCACCGGGCACCTCGTCGAGGCGGGTCGGGAGCTGACGCGGGCGCTGACGACGTTGCTGGAGGCCCGTGACGACCGCAGCCAACGCAGCGAGCAACGGCTCCACCGCGTCCGGGTGGACTAAAGCCCGGAATGCCCAGGGCCGTCGCCTGCGCTCAGACGAGAGGAGCCGGCGTGGAGCTGACCAACACCGCTGTCCGCGACCTCGTGCGCCAACCCGTCACCGACGCGCCGGTGACCAGCGTCTACCTCAACACCGACGGGGCGCAGTTCCCGCGAGCCGCCGATTACGAAGCCCGCCTCGAGGCGCTGCTGCGCGACGCCCAGCAGCACGCGGCCACCATGGGCGACGGTGCCGCCGAGTCGGTCAAGGCCGACGCGCGCGCCATCCACCGCTGGGTCCGCGAGCGCTTCGAGCGTGGCGACACGCGCGGCCTGGCGCTGTTCGCCTGTAAAGGCGAGCTCTTCGAGCACGTCGAGGTCGCCGAGAGCGTGCGCAACATCAGCCGGGTCAGCCACCGGCCCTACGTCGTGCCGCTGGAGGCGCTATTGGGGCGCATCCACCACATCGCGCTGGTGCTCGTCGAGCGCGACCGGGCGCGGGTTTTGCGCTACCGCCTGGGCCAGCTGACCGAGTACCAGGCGCTGGAGAGCGAGGCGCATCGCCAGCAGGCCCAGGGCGGTTGGGCCCAGGCCCGCCATCAGCGCAACATCGAGAATGACGTGCTGCACCACCTCAAGGACGTCAGCGAGGTGCTGCGCGCCGTCCACGAGAGCGAGCAGCCCCTGGATGCGCTGATCGTCGCCGGCCCCCCGGCAGAGGCCGCGGGCCTCACCCGCCGGCTGCACCCCTATCTGGCCAAGATCGTCCACGGCGAGCCGCGCAGCCTGGCGGTGGACGCCTCCCTGGACACCCTGGCCAAGGTGTGCGCCGAGGTGGAACAGGAGCTGGTCACCGCGCGCCGGCGCGAGCTGCTGGAGCGGCTGGCGGCCGCCCAGGGTCAGGCGGGCAAGGCCGCCCGCGGCCTGCGCCACGTGCTGGAGGCCATCAACAGCAAGCGCGTGGAGACGCTGTTCGTCGTCGAAGGCGCCGGCGAGCCGGGCTGGCGCGCGGCCACGGGGGCGCTGACCCTGCACGAGCACGAGGCGCGCAGCTACGGCGAGCCCGTCACCCCCGTGGCGGATCTCATCGACGACTGCATCGAAGAGGCGGTCGCCTCCGGGGCCGGCGTGGAGCTGTTTCGGGACGCCGAGCGCCTCGCGGGTCATCCCGTGGCCGCCCTGCTGCGCTTCTAACCCTTACCGCCATGGCAGACGCGTCGGTCGCCGTCGACATCGGCGGCACGAAGATCGCCGCGGGGGTCGTCGACGCCGACGGGACGCTGCGCGCCCACCAGCGCCAGCCCACCCCCGCCGGCGGGCTCGCGGAGCTGGTCGAGGCCGTGACGGGGCTGGCCCGCAAGCTGGGAGACGCCCGGATGCCGGTGGGCGTGGGGTTTCCCGGCTTCATCGACCTGGCGGGCACGGTGCGCAGCGCGCCCAACCTGCCCGCGCTGGTCGGCGCGCCGCTGCAGCCGCGCCTCGAGGCCGGCTGCGGGGTCGGCGTGACGGTGGTCAACGACGCCGACGCGGCGGCGTGGGGCGAGCTGTGCCGCGGCGCGGGGCGCGGCGGCGGCGGGCTGGCGATGCTGACGCTCGGCACCGGTGTGGGCGGCGGGCTGGTGGTCAACGGCCGGCTGGTTCGCGGCGCTCATGGCGCGGCGGGCGAGCTGGGCCACATCATCATCGACGAGGGCGGCCCGCTGTGCGGGTGCGGCAATCACGGCTGCTTGGAGGCCCACGCCAGCGGCACGGCTATCGCCCGCAAGGCGCGCGAGGCGGTGGCCGCCGGCGAGGTCGCCGCGGGCTCGCCGTTGGCCTCGGCAGCCGATCTGGGCGGCGAGGTCGTCACGGCGGCGGGCGCCGAGGGCGACCGCGACGCCTTGGCGATACTGGCCGACGCCGGCTTCTGGCTCGGGGTGGGCGTGGCCTCGATCGCCAACGCCGTGGACCCGCCGGCCATCGTCGTCGGCGGGGGCGCCGCCGTCGGCGCCGGGGAAGCGTTGTTGGCCCCGGCGCGGCGCGCCTGCGCCCAGCGCGTGCTGGGCGCGCCGTCGCGCGAGCCCCCACCGCTACGCCCGGGCGAGCTGGGCGAGCACGCCGGCCTGGTTGGCGCCGGGCTGCTGACGCGCCTCGAGGCGGCCGGCTGAGCCCGGCGCCGCTTTTAGCGCCACGGCGCGCGGCGGCCCTGCCGTAACGCCACCACGGCCACCATCCCGCCGATCATCGCGATCACCGCGAAGTTCGCCGGCACGCTGGCCAGACCCAGCAGCAGCAGCAGCGGCACCAGCATCACCGGCACCGGCCACATCCGCCGCAGCCGCTCGAAGACCATCCGCCGCGACCCGGGCTCTTCCTCAATTGCCCACGAGCCTGCGGGCTCGTGGGCGGCTTCGCTCGCCTCAGCGTCCAGCGCCTCGCCGTCGTCGACGCGGTCGCGAATCTCGTCCATGTGCGAGGCCATCACCGCCACGGCGTCGTCGCGGCGAGCGGCCGACACCATCACGTCGGCGGCCTCACCACGGTCGATCAGCTCGGCGGCCACCCCGTGATCGCGCAGGGTCGCCGCCACCGCCTCGGCCAGTTGGGGCGGGAAGTCGGCGATGGCAGTGGGGCGGTCGATGTTGATGACGCCACCTCGCGTCGGCGGTGATCCTGGTCGGCGTGCACAGCCCGGGTCTAAACTCTACCCGTGACGGCGCTGATCGACGGTCGCGACCCGCCCGCCCGCCGGGTCGGTGCCACACGGGGCGCCCGGCTCGACCCCGCCAGAGCCCGAGAGGGCGCGCAAGGAGACCCCAGCCATGCGATCCGGCGAATCCGCGCCCCGGTTGTACCGGGTGTTGCACGCCACGATCCCGCCGGTGCTGACCGCGCTGTGGCGCCCCTGGACCGAGGGCCTGGAGCATGTGCCGACCCGCGGCCCGGCCATCTTGGCCTCCAACCACCTGTCGTTCATGGACTCGGTCTTTTTGCCGGCCATGATCGACCGTCCCGTGTACTTCCTGGGCAAAAGCGACTACTTCACCGGCTGGCAGCGACACGTCTTTGAGGGGCTGGGCGTGATGCCGGTCTACCGCCAGGGCGGCGACGCCGCCGAGGCCAGCCTGCGCATGGGCGAGGTCGTGTTGGAGGCCGGCCATCTGCTGGGCATCTACCCGGAGGGCACACGGTCGCCCGACGGGCGGCTATACCGCGGCCGCACCGGCCTGGTCCGTTTGGCGCTGCATACCGGCGCCCCGGTGCTGCCGGTGGCCATGATCGGCACGGACGCGGTGCTGCCCACCGGCGCCAGGGTGCCCCGGATGCGGCGGGTGGGCATCCGCATGGGCGCGCCCATGGACTTCGCCACCCGCTACCGCGGGCGCGAGCACGACCGCTTCGCCATCCGCAGCGCCACCGACGAGCTCATGTACGAGCTCATGCTGCTGTCGGGTCAGGAGTACGTGGACGAGTACGCCGCCAAGGTCAAAGCCGGCGAGGTCACCGTCGATGACGCCGAGCTCGATCGGCTCGGCCAGATCATCGACGCCGAGGACGGGCTGGTGTCGGGGCACCGCACCGCCTCATAGCCCAGCGCTCTCGGCCGGCTGTGGCTGCCCGCAAGCGGCTACACCTCGACCCAGTTCAGCGTGCGCTCGACGGCCCTGCGCCACTCGGCGTAGGCGGCCTCGCGGCGATCGACGCTCCACGTGGGCTCCCAGCGGCGTGCTTCCTGCCAGTTGGCGCGCAGGTCGTCGGTCGAGGCCCACAACCCGGTGGCGAGCCCGGCGGCGTAGGCCGCGCCCAGGGCGGTGGTCTCGGCCACGCGCGGCAGTGACAC
The DNA here is from genome assembly GCA_003021615.1 of Actinobacteria bacterium QS_8_72_14. Classification (GTDB taxonomy): domain Bacteria; phylum Actinomycetota; class Nitriliruptoria; order Euzebyales; family Egibacteraceae; genus QS-5-72-10. Next base: position 5,258 of record PXPH01000004.1, on the reverse strand, counting down.
GGCCACCCCGAGAATGTCGGCCTGAAGCTGCAACAGCGTGGCGTTGGCTGTGGCTCCGCCGTCGACGCGCAGCACGTCGAAGCCCATTGCCGCGTCGGCGGCCATGGTCTCGGCCACGCCAGTCGGGGGCGAAGAGCCCAGAGAAGGCCGGCACGAAGTAGACACCGTGGGTGCCATCCACCGAGCTGGCTAGCGTCTCGGTCTCGGCGGCGTCGTGGATCAGCCCGAGCTGATCCCGCAGCCACTGCACCGCCGAGCCGGTGACGGCGATGGAGCCCTCCAGGGCGTAGACCGGCGCCTGGCGACCCAGCTGGTAGGCCGGTGTCGTCAGCAGTCCGGAGTGGGACCGCACCGCCTGTGTGCCAGTGTTGAGCAGCAGGAAATTGCCCGTGCCGTAGGTGTTCTTGGCCATTCCCGCGTCGAAGCACGCCTGGCCCAGCATGGCCGCCTGCTGGTCGCCCAGCGCCCCGCCGATGAGCACCCCGGCCCGGAAGGGGCCGTCGGGTCGCGTCGCGCCGTAGCCGCGCGGGTCGCTGCTGGGGCGGATCTCGGGCAGCATCGTCCGCGGGACGCCGAACAGGGCCAGCAGCTCGTCGTCCCAGTCCAGCGTGTCGACGAGCCACGTGTCAATCGTGCCGAACAGGGCCTCGCCGGCCTCAGCGGCCTCAGCCAAGCCGGCGACGTGCTCCAGCAGCCACTGCAGCTTGCCGGCCGAGAAGTACGTGGCCGGCACCAGCCCGGCGCGCTCGCGGACGACCTGGCCGCGCCCGTCGCGCTCCAGGGCCGACACAAGGCTGTCGGTGCGGGTGTCCTGCCACACGATGGCGTTGTGGTAAGGCTGGCCGGTGTGGCAGCTCCACACCACAGTGGTCTCCCGCTGGTTGGTGACGCCCACGCCGGCCAGCTTCTCGGCGCGCAGCCGCTTGTGGCTCAAAACCTGCTCGATGACGGCGCGGGTGTGCTCCCAGATCTCGACCGGGTCGTGCTCGACCCACCCCGCCCGCGGCAAAACCTGGGTGTGCTCGAGCTGGTGGCGGGCGACCTCGCTGCCAGCGCGGTCGAACACGACAAAGCGCGTGCTGGTGGTGCCTTGATCGATCGCGCCCACGTAGTCGGCCACCGCCTCGGCCCCTTTTCGCACGGTCAACCGCCGGGGCCAGCGTCGCCCCCGGGGCTGATGAGACATTGCTGAGCAGGAAGTCTAGGATCGCCACGCCGCGACACGAAGGTGCGCGATGCTGGCGGCCATGGCTGTCTGTGCCGACGCGAACGACCCGCTGTCGTGTCTGGTGGTGGACGAGCGCGCCGACGTCGACCCGCCCGTCGATTGGGTCAGCGTCGAGGTGCGAGCCGCTGCGTTGAACCACCACGACCTGTGGACGCTGCGCGGCGTGGCCACCCCCGAGGACACCCTGCCGATCGTGCTGGGCTCGGACGCCGCCGGCGTCACCCCCGACGGTCGGGAGGTGATCGTCCACGCCGTGGTGCCCGATCCCGGTGTCGACCCGCAACAGCCCGCGGCGCTGGGAGCCGGGTTGTCGCTGCTGTCCGAGCGGGTGGACGGCACCCATGCGCCGCGGGTGGCGGTGCCCGCCGGCAACCTGGTGGCCAAGCCCGCCGAGCTGTCCTTCGTGGAGGCGGCCTGCCTGCCGACGGCGTGGCTGACCGCCTACCGCATGCTGTTCAGCTGCTCGTCGGCCCTGCCGGGCCAGCGCGTGCTCATCCAGGGGGCCTCGGGCGGGGTGGCCACCGCCGCCATTCAGCTGGCCCGGGCCGCGGGGCTGCACGTCACCGCCACCAGTCGCCACCCCCAGGGGCGCCGGCTTGCCCTCCAGCTGGGAGCGCACGCGGCGATCGCTCCCGGCGAACACGCCCCCGAGCGCGTCGAGGCCGCCCTGGAGACCGTGGGCGAGGCCACCTTCGGCCACTCGCTGCGCAGCGTGCAGCCCCACGGCACGGTCGTGGTCGCTGGCGCGACCACCGGGGCCCACCCCTCGGCTGAGCTCAACCGCCTGTTCGCCCGGTCGCTGCGCATCGTGGGAACCTCGATGGGCACCCGCGAGGAGCTAGCGGCCTTGGCGCGCATGCTCGCCGCCAGCGGCGTGCGGCCCACCGTGGACGCCGTCTATCCCCTCTCTGAGGCGCGCCGGGCCTATGCGCGCCTGGCCGCCGGCGAGGCGCTGGGCAAGCTGGTGCTCGTGCCCGGCTCGCCGTGACCCTACTCCTCGGCGTCGTCGTCGAAGGTGTAAAGCTTGACGCGCTCCTGGCGCTGGATGCTCGAGCCCGGTGGGGGAGCCGTCTCCTCGACCAGGCCTTCCTCGCCGCGCACGAACGGACCGATGCGCTGGCGCGGCTCGCGGATCACCTGCACCCGCAGGTCGAGCTCGCGGAGCTGGTCCACCGCGCTCTGCAGGGCATCCCCGCGAACGTTGGGCAGGTCGATGGTCCGCGGCCCCGCCGAGACCACCACCTCGACGCTGCTGTCGATGTCGAGCTTGGTGCCGGGCTCGACCGACTGCTCGATGACCTCCCCGGCCGAGGGCACCGTGTCGCTGTACTCGCGGGAGACGTCGAGGGTCAGGCCCGCGTCGGCCAGCGCCTGCTCGGCTTCGGAGCGCGTCATGCCCGCCACGTCGGGCACCTCCACCTGCTGCACCCCCCGCGAGACTTGCAACACCACATCGGAGCCCTGCTCGATGTCCTCGCCGCCGCGCACCGACTGGGCGATGACGTCGCCCTCGTCGACCGTGTCGGAGTAGACCCGGTCCACCCGCGCGATGCTGAGATGCAGCGGCGCGGCCTGCAGCCGCGAGCGCGCTTCGGCCAGCGACATACCGGTCACGTCGATCATCTCGACGGTGGAGGGCCCCGCCGAGACGATCAGCCCCACCTCGCTGCCGCGGCGCACCTCGTTGCCGGCCGGGGGGTCCTGGCCGATGACCGTCCCCTCGGGGGAGGTCAGCATGTTCTGGCGGTCGATGCTGGGGATCAACCCCAGCGCGTCGAGCTGCTCTCGCGCCGCGGTCTCGGTGGTGTCGACCAGCTGGTCGCCCTCGACCGTGCGCGCGGTGTAGGCGATGCGGACGAAGTCGCCGTCCTGCAGGCCCGCGGCTTCGTCCTCGGTGTCGGCGTCCGCTGCCTCGGCACCCGCGGCCTCGTCAGCCTGTTCGGATTCGCCCTCGGGCTGTTCTTGCCCGGCCGTTTCTTCCTCCGCGTCTGTCGGTTCTTGCTCCGCGTCTGTCGGTTCTTCCTCCGCCCCGGTCTCCTCGTCTGCGCCCGACGATTCCTCGGGTGCCTCGACCTCATCGGCTCCGTCACTCATACCCGGAGCGTCGCTCGTCGCACCCTTAACAATCACGTTTCGTCCGTCGTCAGCGTTTTCTCCCGGCCGGTCGTCCCACCGGCCGTGTACGAGGTGGAACTCAAGGTCCGCGCCGACCACGAGACCGTCAGGGAGGGGCTCCGGGCGGCGGGGGCGACCCACCGGGGCACCGTCACCCAGGTCGACACCTACTACGACGCCCCTCACCGCGACTTCGCCGAGACCGACGAGGCGTTCCGCGTCCGCGAGGAGACGCGCGACGGCCAGACGACCACCCGTCTCACGTACAAGGGCCCCCTGGTCGAGGCCGAGTCGAAGACGCGCGAGGAATTCGAGACGGCGGTCGCGGACCCGGAGGCCGCCCGGGGAATCCTCGACGGACTCGGCTTCGAGCCTGCCGCGACCGTCGAGAAGGAACGCGAACGGTTCGGCCTCGACGGCTATACTGTCACGCTGGACGCGGTGACGGACCTCGGAGAGTTCCTCGAGGTGGAGACGGAAGCCGAAGATATCGAGCCGGCTCGCGAGGGCGCGATCCGGCTACTCCGCGAACTCGGCCTCGATGCGGACGACCAGATCCGCACCTCCTCCCTCGGGCTCCTGCTCGATGCACCGGAGTAATCACTCCGGCCGCGACGGTTTCCGTAAGTTATAGGCGCGGCGCCCGGGAACTCGGAGTAATGACCGAGCGCAACATTCGCGTCGAGCCGATGGTCGGCCGCGCGGTGGAGGACCAGGAGGTCGAGATCGTCGAGCGGAAGGGTCTCGGTCATCCGGACTCCATCTGCGACGGCATCGCGGAGGCGGTTTCGCAAGCGCTCGCACGCGAGTACATTGACCGGGTGGGGGAGGTACTCCACTACAACACGGACGAGACGCAGCTGGTCGCGGGGACGGCCGCGCCCGCCTTCGGGGGTGGCGAAGTCGTCGAGCCAATCTACCTCCTCGTCACCGGCCGCGCGACCCAGCGCTACCGGGGAACGCAGATTCCGACGGAGACCATCGCGCTCCGGGCGGCCCGCGATTACTTCGCGGAAACCTTCCCGGAGGTCGAGTTCGGAACGGACGTGGTCGTCGACGTCAAACTCGGCGAGGGCTCCGGCGACCTCCAGGAGGTGTTCGGCGACGAGGGCCAGCAGGTCCCGATGGCGAACGACACCTCCTTCGGCGTCGGCCACGCTCCGCTGACCGAGACGGAGGAGATCGTCCTGAACGCCGAGCGCCGGCTCAACGGCGAGTTCACCGCCGACAACCCCGCGCTCGGACAGGACGTCAAGGTGATGGGCAAGCGCGAGGGGGACCGCATCGACGTGACGGTCGCGGCGGCGGTCGTCGACTCGTACGTCGACGACCTCGACGGCTACGACGCCACGGTCCGAGCGGTCAGGGAGTTCGTCGAGCAGGTCGCCGCGGAGTACACGGACCGCGAGGTTTCAATCCACGTGAACACGGCCGACGATTACGACGAGGGCGCCATCTACCTCACGACGACGGGAACGAGCGCCGAGCAGGGCGACGACGGCTCCGTCGGTCGGGGCAACCGCGCCAACGGGCTCATCACGCCGAACCGCTCGATGTCGATGGAGGCCACCTCGGGGAAGAACCCGGTCAACCACATCGGGAAGATCTACAACCTGCTCTCGACCGAGATCGCCGAGTCCGTCGTCGACGAGGTCGATGGTATCCGCGAGATCCGCATCCGCCTGCTCTCGCAGATCGGCCAGCCCATCGACGAGCCGCACGTCGCCGACGCCGCCATCGTAAGCGAAGACGGCGTCGCAGTCGCCGACATCGAGGGCGAAGTCACCGACGTCGTCGACCGCGAACTGGCGAACGTCACCGACGTCACCCGGCGCGTCATCGACGGCGAACTCTCCACCTTCTGAGCCGCGACGCTCTCGTCGTGAGCGCGAGACGCGCGATGCCGCCACTCGCT
>PXPH01000003.1 GCA_003021615.1 Actinobacteria bacterium QS_8_72_14 | reverse complement strand
TGGGCGTGGCTCGCGGCCGGGCTGGGGCTCGTTGCCGGGGCCGGGCTGGGCTGGTGGGTTGCCCGGTGGGCGTCGACGACCGCGCGGCGACGAGCCGAGGGAGTCCAACAGGTGCTGGCCGCCCTGCCGGTGGCGGTTTTGCTGTTTGACGACGAGGGCCTGGCCTACGCCAACCCAGAGGCGCGACGCGTTGTCGAGCTCGACGCGACCGCGGCGAGCTCGCCACCCCATGTGGAGGCGCCGGCGGTGGTCGACGCCGTCAACCGTGCCCGGCGCACCGGCCAGGCGATCGATTGCGAGCTGGAGCGCGACGGACGCCAGTGGCAGGTCAGCGCGTCACCGACGGCTTGCGGGCAGGTGGGCGTGGTCATCACCGACCTGACCGAGGTACGCCGCACCGACACCATCCGCCGCGACTTCGTGCTCAATGCGTCCCACGAGCTCAAGACCCCCGTGGCCAGCATCCAGGCGCTGGCGGACTCGTTGCGCCTGGCCACCGAGCGCGATCCGGCGCGGGCGGCCAGCATGCTCGAGTCGCTAGAGCGCGAAGCCGCCCGCATGAGCCAGCTCGTGCGCGACCTGCTGGACCTGGTGCGCCTGGAGGAGCGCACCGGCGAGGAGGAGCCCGCCGAGGCCGACCTCGCCGAGCTGGTGCGCACCCAGACCACCCGCGTGGCCCAAGCCGCTGCCGAGCAGGGCATGGACCTGCGCGTCGACGTCCCCGACGTCGCCCGCGTGGCCGGCTCGCCCGGCGACGTGCGCATCGTCGTTGCCAACCTGGTCGACAACGCCGTGGCCTACAACCGCCATGGCGGGACCGTGACGGCACGGGTGAGGCGCGCCGGCGACGAGGTCGTCTTGGAGGTCAGCGACACCGGCATCGGCATCTCACCCGAGGACCAGCAGCGCGTCTTTGAGCGCTTCTACCGCGTCGATCCCCACCGCAGTCGGCGGGCGGGTGGCACGGGGCTGGGCCTGGCTCTGGTGCGCCACGCCGTGCGGCGCCTGAGCGGCGAGCTCCAGCTGGACTCCACCCTGGGCCAGGGCACCACCCTGACGGTGCGCCTGCCGCCAGCGCCCACCTCAGTGGCGGCGCCGGCCCAGCCACCCCCGCCGTGACCCGCCCGTGGCGCCCGCACGGGAACCCGACGGCGGCGACGGCGGACAGACCCGAGCGGCCCGCCGCGGCCCACGGTCACTCGAAGGCGGTGGGCGAAGGCCACTGCCCCGTCTCGGGTAGCTCGGGGTCGTAGCCACACATGGTGGAGTCGCCGGGCTGCCACACCTGGGAAGCCCGCTCGTAGCAGGCCCGGTGAAAGGTCATCGGGGTGGGACACATCAGGTCGCCCACCGACAGCTCGGCGCGGTAGGCGTCCTCCGGTGGCACGTGCTCGGCGCACAGCTCGCACAACTCGGGCGGCTCCATGGCGACCCTCGCGATTGCCGCTGGCCTGAAAACGTCCCCTGAGCGTATCGCCGGAGGGGGCCGTGGGCCACGGGGTAGATGTCTGCATCATTTATGCGGAGTGACTCGGACCGCTATCGTCAGGCGGCGACGTCAGCCCTGCGAAGCATCGGCCGGCGAGCTGGCCGCCATACCGCCATGTGGACTCGGTTTTGATGGTGACAAGTTCTCGATCCGTATGCGCGGGAGGCACCCCGTGACGACCACGTCCCCCTCCGAGCCGCCCCCGTGGGGATCCGAGCCCGCCTCCGACGACGAGGCCACGGCCGTCGAGGATCTCGACGAGCAGCTGTGCCAGGTCCAAGCCGACATGTTGGAGATGGGCCGCGACAACTATGAGCGCCTGTGCCGGGTGTGCCCGGATCCCCAGCGGCGCTACCGCGTGCTGCGCGGGCGCATCGATCGCCAGATCCAGCTGGCGTTGGCGGCCTCGGTCCCCCGCTGGCGAAGCCCCAACCGCCCTCGGTTCGACGCCGCGGCGACCTCAACCGCCGCCGCCGAGATGTGGTTCGATCTCGACACCCGCGGCGAGTCGGTGCGCCAGACCCACATCGCGTTGGACGCCGCTGACGGCGACGGCTTCTCGCCGGGTCGACCTCCCGACGCCGAGCTGTGTTGGTGCTGCGACCTGCGCAACGCCGCCAGTGATATCGGCCTGTGCACGCCCTGCCACGGGGCGCTGAGGTCTCGCTGAGGCCACGCCGCCCCCGGGCGCCGAGGCTGGGCCTGACAGGCCTTGGTCGCCCGGGTGACGCACCCGGCTGAGCCATCGCGCCGCGTCGCTAGGCTGCCCGCCACCCCGCGCCATCGCGAAAAGGCATGGCGCACCCGATCCGGCGAAGGGCGACGATCCCATGTCCGATTCCGATTCCGAGTCCGAGTCCGATACCGAGCCCGATGTCGACATCACCCAACTGCAGAGCCTGCTGACGACGCTGGCCCACGAGCTAGAGGAGCGCTTTCCCGACCGCGAGCCCAGCGAGGAGGAAGTACAGGAGTTCCTGCGGGAGCGCCTGCGAGCCGAGGGCCGATCGGAGGAGGAGATCGAGCGCTTCATGCAAAAGCTGCAAAGTTAACGCGCACCATCTGTCGGCCCGACCGCCGGGAGTTGGTCACGCCCCACGAGCGAGACGCCCACGACGCCCCGAAGTGCCACGGCGGCCACCCCGGTTAGCTGTGTGTGGCCATCCGAGTGTCACTCCGATGGCCACAGTGACACCATGTTCTCTTGTGACTCCCCATAGGGTGAGATTCAAGTCAGATGAGGCCGGACTACTGGACGCACTCACCGGGGCGCGGCCCGTCGCCGCTCGTCCGCCCCGTAACGACCGTCGAGATCGCCTAGAACTTTCTCGGCGCGTTCACGCTCGACGTAGGGGGCACCATGCCGCGGTGCCCCTCCGCACCGCACCGGCTCAGGTGGCGCTGGGTTCGCCCTCGATGTCCTGACTCTGCCGGCGGCGGGCCTCGCGGTAGACGTAGTCGAACACGGCCTTGCCGAGCATCTTCTCGATCTCGGGCTGGTCGACGAGCGTCTTGATGAACTCGGTGTGTTCGTCGAGGTAGGCGTACTTCGCCTTCGACCACATCTGTTCGAAGGCGATCCACGCCTTGTCCTGTGGGTTGGCGGCGAGCTTGCTCTGGGCATCCTCGTCGGCCAGTACGTGGTGGGCCATCCCTTCGGCGATAACGCGGTGCTGCTCGTCCAGGCCGGCGCCGAACCGGTCGTTGATCCTGGCGATGATATCGGCGAGGGCTGCTTGCTCCTCTTCCGTGAGCGCTCCGTGCCCGCTCCCGCTGAAGGTGGGGCCAATGACCTCGCTATCGCCAGGTTCGACCTTGCCGTGGAACGACTGCTGGAGGTGGTAGTGGGTCATCTCGAGCTCGTCGGAGAGGTCGAGTGCCTTACCGCGCTCGTCGGCGACACGGCGTGATAGCAGCCGCGCATAGGCGTGACGCTTCTCCAGGTCCGGGTCGCTCCATGGCAGCACCTGCGCCAGGAAGCTGTACATGCGCACGAACTGGTTCAGCACGCTGCGGAACTCGTCCTGTTGCTCCTCGGCCAGGGCGGCGAAGCGTTTCTCGGCGGGGGCGAGCGCGTCGGTGAGCTGCTGGTGCTTCCGAGCGGCTTTCTTCTTGTCGTCACTGGTCGCCATCGGGTCGAAGGTGGGGTCGAACCACACTGCGGCGAACCGGTCGACGTCCTCGTCGTCGAGGACGTGGTAGTCGTCCAACCGTTCCCAAGTCTCGTACAGCGCCTGCGGATCGGTGGGCTCGGCCAGCGCCTCGCTCCAGTAGTCGGCGTAAGCGTCGCGGATGGTATCCACGTCGTTGACGAAGTCGAGGATGAACGTGGTCTTGCCGGGCAGCGGGCGGTTCAGCCGCGAGAACGTCTGCACGACGTTGACGCCGGCGAGCTTCTTGTCGACGTACATCGCGCACAGCTTGGGCTGGTCGAAGCCGGTCTGGTACTTCTCGGCCACGACCATCACCTGGTAGTCGTCGGAATCGAACCGCTTGGTGGTCTGCCCCTCGGGGAACCCGTTCATGTGCGCTTCGGTGTAGGGATGATCGGGGTCGCCGTCGGGGTCGATGACCTCGCCGGAGAAGGCGATGAGCGCGCGCAGGTCGTGGTAGCCGTTGGCGGTGAGGTACTCGTCGATCTTGTGCTTGTAGCGCACCGCGTGCAGCCGGGAGGCGGTGACCACCATCGCCTTGGCTTGCCCGTCGAGTCCCCCCATCACGTTCTCGCGGAAGTGCTCGACGATGATCGCGACCTTCTGGGCGATGTTGTGCGGGTGCAGCATCGCGAAGCGGCGCACCGCCGCCAGCGCCTTGGACTTCTCCACCGTCTCCGAGTCCCACTGCACGGTGGCGGTGGCCAGCCGGTAGTAGGTGTCGTAGGTGGTGTAGTTCTGCAGCACGTCGAGGATGAAGCCCTCCTCGATGGCTTGGCGCATCGAGTAGACGTGGCTGGGCCGCTTGTGGCCCGTGGCCGGCTCGGTGCCGCCGAACAGCTCAAGGGTGCGGTTCTTGGGCGTGGCGGTGAACGCGAACATCGACAGGTTGTCCTGCGGTCCGCGGGCACGGGCTGCCTCCGCGGCGGCCAGCGTCGGGTCCGGCTCCGCGGCCTCGTAGTGCGCCTCCTCCTCGGCCGCCTGGGCAAGCAGCGTCTCCTCCGACTCGGTGCGGCTGGGCGCCAGCGCCCGCTTGACCGCTGCCGACGACTCCCCCGACTGCGACGAGTGCGCCTCGTCGATCACGATCGCGAACCGCTCGCCCCTACGATCAGTCAGCGAGGAGCTGATGTAGGGGAACTTCTGGATGGTCGACACGATGACCTTGGCCGAGGACGACTCGAGCGCCTCACGCAGCTGCTGGGAGGAGTCGCTGATGGCGCGGACCATCCCCGCAGCTTTGACCTGTTCGAACTGCTCGATCTTGTCCTGCAGCTGGCGGTCGAGCACCGTGCGGTCGGTCAGCACGATCACCTTGTCGAACACCTTGCGGTCGTCGGCGTCGAACAGGTTCGCCAGCCGGTGCGCGAGCCAGCCGATGGTGTTGGTCTTGCCCGACCCGGTGGAGTGCATCGCCAGGTAGTTACGCCCCGCCCCGTGCTGGCGGGCGTCGTCGACGAACCGGAGCACGCAGTCCCACTGGTGGAACCGCGGGAAGATCATCGTCGGAGCGGCCAGCGGGTCGTCGGGGTCGGGATGCTCGACGTGGATGAACGACGCCAGCAGGTCCATCCACGCGTCCCGCTGGAACGCTTGGCGCCACAGATACGACGTGGGGTGTGATCCGTCGGCGGGCTGATAGTTGTGGCTCGCGCACCGGCTGGCGAACCTGTTCGACGCCGACGACCGCAAGGTGTTCGACAAGGTGATCGTGCTGACCGACCGCACGGTGCTCGACCGCGTCCCCCACCCGCTGGCTCGTACCGTTCTTGAGCTCGGCGTCCGCGACGGGCAACCCGTTGACGAACAGCCCCACGTCCACGGTGTTGCCGTGCTCGGGCGAGTACGGCACTTGGCGGATGACGGTCAACACGTTCGCGTCGTAGCGCGCGACCACGTCCGGGTTGAGCCCATGGGTGGGCTTGAAGTACGCCAGCGACAGCTGCACCCCGTGCACGTTCTTGCCGCGGCGCAGCAGCTTCAGCGCGTCCCCCGGGCGCTTCAGCGACCTGGTGAGCACCTCGCAGGTCTTGCGCAGCCACCCGTCGCCGAGCCGCTCGATCAGCTGGTCGACCGCGTCCGGCTGCGTCGCGCGCAGGAACGTCTCGAGGTCGGCCGGCACGAGCCGCAGGTGCCGGTCGTAGTCGCCCGCGGGCCGCTCCTGCCAGCCCGACCAGGTCGTCAGCTCGTGAACGACCGCGCTCTCGAAGTGCTGCTCGTCGTGCGGTCCTGGCATCAGCGGTCCTCCTGCGACGGCTCGCCGTCACGCTGCTGTGTCGCTGCGAGGTAGCGAGAGCGCACGGTCGCTAGTGGCAGCCGGCTGCCGTCGCGCTCGACCGCCCAGAGCTCCCAGCCGTTGACTTGATGGCCGTCCCGCAGCGCGGAGCCGGCAGCCGACGGCGTCGCGTGCGCAGCCCCGTCGACGGTGATGCTGCCGTCGCCGTTGATCATGCCCGACCCGGGTGTCGTCGTCTTCGTGGAGGTGACCGCCTCCCCAGCGGTGAGGTAGCCGGCGGCGAGCAGATCGGCGACGGTCACCGAGTAGCTGCGCTTTCGGCTCGAAGCCCTGCCGGTCGAGGGCGGGTCGTCCTCGGCGTCGGGCGGGTAGCCGAGCAGTCGCAGCAGCGCCGCGACGGGCTCGATGGCGTTCTCGAGGGCGGCGCGGTCGTGCGACGGCACGGTCTCGTCCTGGGGCCGGTTGCCGTTGGACAGCCGAGGGGCGCTGCCGCCTTCCAACAGCGCGTAGAGCCGACCTTCGAGCCAGCCAACGTGCGCCGAGTGCCACCCGTGGGTCGTGTCGCGCATCACCAGCACCGCCCGCTGCCACGACTCCTTGCCGCGCTTGGAGGCGTGCTCCTTCAGCCGGCCGCGCAAGCCTTGCGGCGCCTTGCCGACGTAGGCCCCGAAGCTGCCATCGACGTCGATCGGGTCGAGGAGCACGTAGACGCCCGGTGCGTCCCACGACTCGTCAAGGCCGGGCAGCGACACCCGGTCAGCCACCGCTATGCGCAGCGCCGCGTTGTTGTCGAACATCACCACCGGCGTCTGCGGCTCGGTGGCCAGCAGCGCCGTCACCGGCAACGCGTCAACCTCGCCACTCATCCCAGCCCTCTCTCCTACACCTCGATCTCGCCAGTCACCGCCGCAGTGATGAGCGCCTGGCGGCGCAGTCGCAACAGCTCGTTCGTGCGCTGCACTCGGTCCGCAAGTCGATGGACGGGCCCGCTCCTCTTGCGGATGTACTCGACGACGGCGCGTTGCTCTGGGACCGGGGGCACGGGACCTCGTAGTTGCACGAGGTCCGGGAAGTAGATCGTCTGATGCGTTGATCCGTACATCAGCCGGTCGAAGTGGCCGCGGAACTTCATCGCGCGCAGGACATACAACAGGTACTCGGGCAGCAGCCGGCCTTCGTCGCAGGTCCACGTGAAGAAGTCCTGGCTCGTTGCCATCGGCTTCGCCATGATCGCTGAGAAGCCCACTGACGCCGTCCGGCTCAACACCACCGTGCGCGCCGGCAACAGGCGCGCGGCACTATGCGCGAGGCCAGCCTCGGACAAGTGATGCGTGGTCTCTTCCAGGTACTCCCGCCGGTGGTCCCGTAGGTGCTTCACATCAGCCGTCGTCACCCACGGGATGGTGCAGTTCTCCCAAAGGTCCCCGCGCGAGCGGGACGGAGTGTGCCCCGACCCCAGTTCCGCGAAGTACTGGTAGGGCGCCCAATCCCACGAACCGTTGACCTCGTAGGCCCACGAAGAGCCTGCCACGGGACGCGAGCTCCCCTCCGGCCCAAGGGTTACCGCGGTTGCGATCTCTTCACGTAGTTTCGTCTCGGCTAGCCGCTGCGCCTCGTTGTTCTTCTCGATGAGCGTGTCGATGCGGGCGGTCTCCGCATCGAGCACGTCCGCGATACCGCGCTGGGTTTCCAAAGGTGGGACTGGAACTCGTTGAGCGAGTAGATCCGCGAAGGATAGGTGCTTCACTGTCGTATAGTGGACTGTCTCGTTTATCCGTTTGAGTGGATAGCCCACTACGTAGTTGAGGTAGCGACGGTCCATCCTTGGGCCGGGACGAAGGGCACAGACCCGCTGGTTCATCGCAGCGTCCCCAGCATCCCACAGTCTATGATTGAAGTCCCCATCCATCCCAATGACAATGTCGCCGTTTGTGACCCATGCCTCCGTAGCGGGTGTCTCATCGGCCCAGGTCTGGACGCGTCCGGGGATGACATCGCGTATACGGATGACTGGCACACCGACACGGTCGGTGTTGAACGTTTCGGACGCGAAGGGGTGCCCATACTTCGTGGTCACAAGGTAGGAAAGCGCAACGCTCTCCCACGCAGACTCAAGGACGGGACCTAACCGCGTCACTCGGTGACCTCCTTGAGGAGGGCGAGGATCTCTTGCTCGACCTGTTTGAGCTCGGCGTCGATCTCCGCCAGCGGTGGCGGGGGCTGGTAGACGTAGAAGGTCTCGGTGAAGGGAATCTCGTAGCCGACCTTGGCCTTGCCGTGCTCGGCCCAGGCGTCGGGGGCGTGCGGGTGGACCTCCCGGGCGATGTAGTCGTCGATGTCCTCCCCCAATGCCACGGTCTCGAAGCCCTTGAGCCGCGGGTCGGGCTGCGGGCGGCCCTTGGCGTCGGTGAGCACTGGCGCTTGGGGGTCGTCGTCGAGCAGTGAGTCGAGGACCAACTCCTGGCCGGTCTTGAGCAGCGCGTTCCAGGCGCCGTGCTCGTCGAGCTGCTTGCGCGCGGCGGGCAGGTCGAGTCCGTCGGTGGGCAACTCGGCGATCGCAGCCTCGACAGCGGCGCGCACCTGGCCGGGGTCGCCGGCAGTCTTGCGCGTCTTCACCTCGCCCCAGTCGGGGTTCTCACGCAGCGCTTGTGCGGCGTCGGGGCCGCCGCGGACGTGAGCGCGGCGGGGTCGTTGGACCGGGACGCGCTGGTAGCCGAGATCGTGGTTGGCGACCCACTTCGACCGGCCGTTCTCCGTCTCGTCGCCGTACAGGGAGACGATCTCGTCGATGTGAGCGTCGGTGAGCTCGACGCGCTTGTTGCCCAGCGACTTGCGCATCTTGGCGTAGCGGTCGCGGGCGTCGATGAGCTGCACCTTGCCGCGGCGGCTGGCGGGCTTGTTGTTGGACAGCACCCAGACGTAGGTGGCGATGCCGGTGTTGTAGAACAGCTCGGTCGGCAGGCCGATGATCGCGTCGAGCCAGTCGTTCTCGATGATCCATCGGCGGATCTCCGACTCGCCGCCGCCGGCCGCGCCGCTGAACAGCGGCGAGCCGTTCATCACTATCGCGATGCGCGTGCCGGGCGCGTCGGCGGAGACCGGCTGCATCTTGGACACCATGTGCTGGACGAACAGCAGCTGCCCGTCGCCCTTGCCGGGCAGGCCGGCGCCGTAGCGTCCCTCAAAGCCATCTCGCTCGTGCTCGCGTTCGATGGGGCCGGCGTACTGCTTCCACGACACCCCGTAGGGCGGGTTGGCGAGCACGAAGTCGAAGGTGCGGTTCGGGTAGGCGTCGCCGTCGGTCAGCGAGTTGCCCAGCGCGATGTTGAGCTCTTGGCGGCCGGTCATGAGCTGCTCGGACAGCGCGATCGCGTACGACTGGTCGTCGAAGTCCTGCCCGAACGGGCGGAAGTCGACGTCGGCATTGAGCTCGCGAAGCCGGTGCTCGGCCACCGACAGCATGCCGCCGGTCCCGCAGGCCGGGTCGAGCATCGTGACGATCTTGTCGGGGTCGGCGAGCAGCTCGTCGGCGTCGTTGAACAGCAGGTCGACCATCAGGCGGATGACCTCGCGGGGGGTGTAGTGGTGGCCGGCCTCCTCGTTCTTCAGCTCGGCGAAGCGGCGGATCAGCTCCTCGAAGACGTAGCCCATGTCGAGGTTGGACACCCGCTCGGGTGACAGGTCGATCTCGCAGAACCTGGCCACTACCGGGTACAGCAGGTTCTTGCCGTCGAGCTTGGCCACGTGCCGGTCGAACTCGAACCGTTCCAGCACGTCCCGCACGTTCGGGGAGAACCCGGCGACCAGCTGACTCAGGTTGGCGCGCAGGTTGCCGGGGTCGTCCAGCAGCTGATCGAAGGCCAGTGGCGCGGTCGAGTAGAACGAGCGGCCGACCGCGTGGGCGACGCCCTCGTGGAGATCGTCGCCGTCGAAGCCGAGCTCCTTGAGCTGGCTGGCGCGGTGCTGTGCCGCCTCCCGGGTGTCCTGGCTGGCCTGATCGAGCCGGCGCAGCACAACGAACGGCAAAATCAGGTCCCCGTACTGGTTCTGGTGGTAGCCGGCGTCGCGAATGATGTCGGCGACCGACCAGACGAAGGTGACCGCTTCGGCGTGGGTGTAGCTCACGGCGCGGATCTCCTCAACACGGCGACGGCTCGTCGGTCGTGGCCGTTGCCAACGTCTCCCCCGGCGGTGCTCGGGCAGTCCACGGCTACGGTCCGGCGTTCGTGGGCGAACGCAACCGGAGTCTCCCAGGGTGCAAGGGTGGGACGTAGCCCTCGGCTGCGGCGCCATCCGCGTCACACCTCGAACGCGCGTTTCCCTGGGGGTCCCGTGTCGAGGCTGTCCGGGCCGCTCAGCCGGCCTCGCGGGCGTTTCGCCGGGGCGGGCCGGAAACCGACCCCGCCACGCCGCCCGGCCCTCGGCTGGACCCTCGAGCGCGCCCACGCCGCCATCGACGACCTCGACCGGCGCGCCCACCCCCTCGGCTGGACCATCCAGCGCACCAAAGGCCACGTCGCCGTCCGCCGCGACGACGCCACCGACCCTGAGCAACTCCAGGAGCTGCTCAAACACCACCACGCCCGCCGCGGGCTGAGCATCACCGAGGCCCGCCTGCTCTCCGACATCCGCCACGGGCGCGCTGAACAGCGCATCACCGGCAACAACGATCGCGTCGCCCTCGCCCGCCTCCACAACGCCGGGCTGATCGAGGACGCCGACCAACTCGAACTCGCCGAAGACGTGCGGTTCAGCCTGCTGCTCGACGAGCCAGCAGGCTAGGCGCAGGCGTCATCGACGGCTCGCTCGTCTTCCACGAACTCCATCAACTGCTGTTGCGCCGGCGTCGCTTCGGGGAGCAGCCCGAATCCGTAGCCCCGCAGAGCTCCTCCTGGGCTCCGTCGTACCACCGACCGGAGCTTCTGGAAGTTCTTGTCTCGGTAAGACGGCCACGGCAAGTTGCTCCCCTCGGCTTCGGCTAGGTTCCAGGCCACGAACTCGTTGGTGGTGCCGGTCACCACATCGGCCATCTGAAGCAGATCGCAGTGCTGGGAGTGCGTAGCCGCCAGCGAAGGTGCGAGATCGCCACGCCGTAGGGGGGGCATCCTCCCACTAGCCACAGTCGACGTCGGGGAAGCCCAAGCGCGCTCGTAGCGCTGGAAGGCCGCCGTGGTCGGGTTCGCCGAGTACAGCTCGCGCAGACGCGCGCTCACCTGCCGGTTCTCTAGATCATCAGGCTGAGTCGGGTAGTCCACCGTCACCCGATGCGGACCCTGCGTCGCTCGGCCATCCCGGTGCATGGCGTTGCAGAAGCGCATCGCACACCACATCAGAGCGTCGAGGTAGTAGTCCTCCGGGTGAGGACGACCATCCCCCTCCCGGTTGTCCACCCGGGTGGCCACGATCACCAACACCGGCTGCTTTGAGATCATCTCAAGCATCCCCGGCACCCGGTGCTTCTGGGTCCACCCGGCCGCATCCAGACGGGGCCGGCTTGGATGCTTCTCGTTGAGCGCGTGCTTCAACTCGCCGAATGCGTCCAGGCCCATCCGCTCCTTGAGGGCCCGCCACGCATCGACGACTCTCACCTCGTCGGCGGTTCGCATCATCACCCCGCCGACAGTAAGAACTTCGCCGCGCACCGACTCGTCCAACCACAACAAGTACGACTCGCCGAACGACGACGCCTGGTGCATCCTCCTTCCTCCTGTTAGGGCGAGGGCCGGCTACCCAAAGCGCCGAAGGGGGCCATCGCCGCACAAGCGCACGACGTGTCACGGCGACCACGCACTGACACCACGGTGGCCAACCACTGACATCGCGTGGCCAGACCCTGGGGTGTCACTGTGGCCATTCTCATTAGCTGCAGCCGCTGGTGGCCCCGCAGCTCTGGCACAGGTGGCAACTTCCGGCGCGCACCATCTGCACCCCGCAGGTGACACACATCGGCGCGTCGCCGTACACGTCGTTGACGGGAGTGGGCTTGTCCACCGGCAGCACCGTCTGGCCCTCGGCGTCGGCGATCGGCTCCTCGCGTGTCTGCTCACCGCCGAAGGCGCCGTGGCCGTCCTCCAGCTGGGCGTTGCGCTCGGCGATGGTGTAGATGCCGATGTCCTGGCGGGTTTTCGACGGCAGGTACTCGATGGCCAGCCGGCGGAAGATGTAGTCGATCAGTGAGCTGGCGAACTTCACCTCACGGTCGTCGGTGATGCCGCTGGGCTCGAAGCGCGTGTTGACGAACTTCTTGACGTAGGCCTCCAGGGGCACGCCGTACTGCAGCCCCAGGCTGACCGCGATGGCGAAGGCGTCCATCACCCCCGACAACGTCGAGCCCTGCTTGCCCAGCTTGACGAAGATCTCGCCGAGCCCGTCGCCGGGGTACTCGCCGGCGGTCAGATAGCCCTCGGCGTCGCCGACGGCGAACGACAGCGTCTGGCTGGGCCGCTGCTTTCGCCCGACGTCGACGTCGAGGAGCCGATCGAAAGCGGCTGGTTGACCTTGCAGTTGTCGCGGTAGATCGCGATCGCCTTCAGGCCCAACTTCCAGCCCTCGAAGTACATCTTCTCGACGTCCTCGACCGTCGCCGACTCCGGAAGGTTGACGGTCTTGCTAAGAGACCCCGATATGAAGGGCTGGACCGCGCTCATCATGAGCACGTGGCCCATTGGGGCGATCGACCGCTCACCGATGGCACAGTCGAAGACCGGCAGGTGCTCGTCGCGAAAGCCCGGTGCGCCCTCGATCGTCGAGTGCTTGTCGATGTAGTCGACGATCGCCTCGATCTGCTCGGGCTGGTAACCGAGCTTTTCCAACGCCACCGGGACGGTCTGGTTGATGATGCGCATCGTCCCGCCGCCCACGAGCTTTTTCATCTTGACCAGTCCGAGGTCGGGCTCGACGCCGGTGGTGTCACAGTCCATCATCAGCCCGATGGTGTTGTGGCTGACGAAGCCGTTGGCGACGTAGGTGGTGTTGGCTGGCACCGACAGGTCGTAGGTAAGCTCGTCCTCGCCGAGCGCGGCTGCATGCACCTCGTCGTAGAAGAACCCCAACAACCGACCCAACTCGGCGTCACCGCTGACGTTGTAGGCCCGGCTGGCGAGCCGCCGCGACACTCGCCCGTGGCGACGGTGCTCCCCCAGCATCGCCTGGCCAACGCCCTCGTTGGCAGCAGCCACCCGGTCGATCAGCTGCCGAGTCACCGGGACTCGGTCATCGTGAGCCGATTGGGCGTGGTCCGTGACACTAACCGCGGCGATCTTGCGATGGCTGAGAAAGCCGATCTCATCCAGCCATGCCTGGTGATACCCGGTATTGAGCAGCCGCAGCGCCACCAGCTGCGACTCCTGCCCGCTGGGCTGGACGCGGCGCGTGGTGGGATATCCCAGCGCCAGCAGCAAGCTCTGGACATGGTGGCTGAACTCCGGCGAGGCGGTCGTCCACTCGGGATAGCCGACCGTGACGGTGCCATCCGCCTCGAACAATCCGCGCAGAAACGCCGCGTACACGAAACGGTCGTTGACGCGCAGCACCGCATCGGGGATGTGAGGATCGCGCCGATCGCCCGGATGTGTCTCGCTGGGCGCGTGCTGGCCAAAGCCAGCGGCCTGCCACCACTGCGCGAGGCCGATCGAGCACAGCGCCACCTCGGTGGAGGCGGTCTGCTCAGAGACTTGGGCTTCGAGGTTGAACAGCTCCTTGCCCAGCCGCGTCAGGCGTTCGACGACCTCGAACTCGCCGTCGGCGACACACAGGCGCACCGCCTCGGCGGTCAGCGAGCCGCCGCCCATGAAGTAGCCCACGAGCTCGGCGAGCTGCGGTGTCATGGTGTGTGGTGCCACGGCGTGGCGCTGCCCGTCCCCGTCGTGATCGCCCCACGGCGGCAACGACACCGTCTGTGGCTCGCCGACCAGGGCGTTCATTGCCAGCGGCACGCTGTCGCCGGCCTCAAGGTCGCCGAAGCGCTTCCACGCCCACCTCCCGTCAGCCGCGACCACCTTGATGCGATGGGCCGGCGTTCCCTGGACCCGATGGCCGTGCGCCGTGTCGACGGTCACCACCGCCTCGGTGCCGTTGACGTAGAAGTGGCTGGCGCGACGAGCGCCCTCGTCGGTGGCCACGCCCACGTCGAGCGCCTGCCATTGGGAGCCGGCGGGATCCCCGAGCGATGCCAGGCGGACCATCCCGCGCTCGGTGGGCACCAACGATCCGCCGACGAGACAGCCGGTGGGGGCAAGCACCGAGGCCTGGGCGTTGCGCACGCCGTGCTCGCTGCCCAGCTCGACGGCCTCCTCCCATGAACGGCGAGCCGTGTCGAGGATGTTGGTGGGCACCTTGTCCTGGTCGATGTCGGCCAGCGCGTCGCGGTGCTGGCGCAGCACGCCCAGCGTGGCCTCCCGATCCTGCGCGTAACCGTCGAACGGCCCTTGGGCCCTGGCCAGCTCAGCCGACGTCCGGTAGGCGTGGCCGGTCATCAGCGCCGTGATCGCCGCAGCCCAGGCACGGCCCTCGTCGGAGTCATAGGCGATGCCCTGGCTCATCAGCAGCCCGCCGAGGTTGGCGTAGCCCAGCCCCAGCTGGCGGTAAGCCTTGGCGTTCTCAGCGATCGCGTCGGTGGGATAGCTCGAGTTGCCCACGATGATCTCTTGGGCCGTGAACATGATCTCCACCGCGCGCGTGAACGCCTCGGTGTCAAACACCCCGTCGGACTCGAACGTGCGCAGGTTCAGGCTCGCGAGGTTGCAGGCGCTGTTGTCCAGGTGCATGTACTCAGAGTTGTGCACCACGACGCCGTGACTGGCGGCCTCGCTGCTTACCACGAAGTTGCGGGTCCCCGGCATCTGCAGGTCATAGACCGTCTCGGGCTCCTGGGGGGAAACAGAAGCCACCTGCGTGACGCGATCGACCACCGTTTCGGCGCCGACAGTCCCCACACACAGCCGTGTGCCCACCGCCAGGTCCTGGGCTTCGACGTACTCTCCGGCATGGGTGCGGAATCGGTGCTCGGGCGTGCACGTCAGCGCGAGCCCGGCCTCGCTGCGAACCTCGAGCAGATCGCACGTATGGCCTGCGATCCACACGTGGTCGGGACGCCGCACACCGACGTGGCCGGTCGCCGCATCGAAGGTCTTGACCGCCGGCAGTGGCTGGCCGGCCTCTGCGATCTTGTGCAGCACGTCGAACCGTGTGGGCCCCGCCTCGGTCTCGACCAAGGTCTCACCCGTGAAGCAACACGGGTTGGACCCGTTGATCCGTCCGGCGTTGGGCGTTGTGTGCCAACTGTTGATGGTCGTGTCGTACTGCAGGCCGGGATCGGCGCACTCCCAGGCCGCCTGGGAGATCTGGCGGAACAGGTCACGAGCCCTGACAGTCTGCTTGACCTCGCCGTCGGTGCGGCCGATGAGCTGGTACTCCTCGTCGTTGTCGACTGCGCGCATGAAGTCGTCGTCGACACGCACCGAATTGTTGGCGTTCTGGTACTGGATGGTCGACAGGGCCTGCGAGTCAAAGCTCATGTCATAGCCGGCGGCCTCCAGTGCGCGGACCTTCTGCTCCTCGTCGCGCTTGCACCAGATGAACTCCTCGATGTCGGGATGATCGGAGTCGAGGATCACCATCTTGGCCGCGCGACGGGTCTTGCCCCCCGAATTGTGAGTCACCAACCCGTGCACGAGGTACTCGTGCACGCCCTCCACGGTCAGATCGACCACCGGCGCTTGCCCAGCCGCTTCGACCGTGGCTGCCACGTAGAGGTGATCGCCCTCGGCGAATCGCGGCAGCGACGTGCTCATCGTGGGCGCGCCGTTGCCGGAGAAGGTCCAGCTCGCCTCGTCGTGACCCGTTGGCGCAATCTGGAGCGCCGCCTCCAAGGCCCGGGACTTGCGCTCAGAGACGAACCCGACGGTCTTGGCGAAGGACCCCACACCCCCAGGGCCCACGACGCGGACGCACCACCCGCCCGCGTCGCCAAAGGCGGCGGCCCCCTCATCGCCCACGTCGACCAGGGAGGCGATGCCCACCGACAGCAGCAAGCGGTGCACTTCTTGGGCCAACGCGGCGTTGGCCGTCGACAGCGTGGGACGGCCGTCGGCGACGTGGCCCCGGACCTCGAACAGACCGGCCAGGAACGCCGCACGCACTGGCTGGGGCGACGACCACACCGCCTTGGGCACGGCCACGGCCTCGGGCGTGGCCTTCCACAGGTCGTTGGCGCGAAGGAATCCCAGGATGTGCGAGGAGCGAAACCGCACCGACTGGGCGGTGTCGGCGTGGCCGTGGCAGCGGTCGCGAAACACAGGGAGGCGATCACCAAACACCGTGGCGACCAGCTGCTCGTAGCGGTCAGCCAGGTCGCTGTCCTCGTCGGCGACCGGTAGCGCGACCTGGTGAGCATGGGCGTGGTCGGTGATCGAGCCGGCGCCGGCCACGAGCCCCAGCCACAGCGCCAAGCCCTCGTCGAGCGTCGAGGGCAGGTCGTGACTGGTCTCGTTGTGATGGGTCCCGACCGGCTGCAGCGATTGCGGTGTCCCGTGGGCGGTGGCTGACAGCTCGAGCAGGATCGCGTCGTCGTCGCCCAGCTCGCCGGCTTCGCGCCAGCCTTCCCCGTCACGGCCGCGCACCCAGAAGCGGTGCTCGGGGGTGCACACGACGTCGTCGCCCAGCTCGGTGCGCACCCGCACGACATCGCGGACACCGTTGTCGTGAGCCGCGGTGACGGCCTGCAAGCCGTGGCGGGTCAGCACCCGCTGGCCAGGCCGGATGTCGGCGATGCGGCACACGCCGCCGTCGGTGACGACGTCGGTGTCGGCGTGCAGGCACTTGATCGTGCCGGCGCTGGCGTCGGCGCCGCGCATGAAGCTCACCGGCCCGCTGGCCTCGCCGCCGCCCTTGAGCTTCTCCTCCGACGAGCGAATACGGCTCAGGTTGACCCCGGATCCCGAGCCGCCCTTGAAGATGATCCCCTCTTCGTAGTACCAGTTCAAAATCGAGGCCATCTGGTCCTCGACCGAGAGGATGAAGCACGCCGACGCCTGCGGCGTGTCCTCCACCCCGACGTTGAACCACACCGGCGAGTTGAAGGCGGCCTTCTGGGTGACCAGCAGGTGCTTGAGCTCGTGGTTGAACGCCTGGGCCGACTCGGCGTCGGCGAAGTAGCCCCCCTCGGTGCCCCACTGGGTGATGGTGTCGGCCACCCGGTCGATCATGTGGCGCACGCTGTGCTCTCGCCCGGGCGTGCCCAAATGGCCACGGAAGTACTTCTGGGCCACGATCGTCGTGGCGTTCATCGACCATGACGTGGGGAACTCCACGTCGCGCTGCTCGAAGCTGACGTCACCGGTCTGGTGGTCAGTGATGACCGCGTCGCGGTGCTCCCACTCCAGGTCGTCGTAGGGGTGTACACCCTGGGTGGTGAAGTAGCGATCCAGCGTCAGGCCGACGCGGCCGTCGGCTGCGGCGGCAGCGCGGAGCGCGGCACGGGTGGTGACCATCCGGGACTCCTCGGGGTGGGCGGGGCTTTTCGGGGTCAGGGCTGCTCGTGGCCGGCCCAAGGCGTGCGCGACGGAAGCACAACCTTGTAATTCCAAGGGTGGAGGATGCACGCCGTGGTGTCGGCCGTCAAGGGTGGCTCGCTAAGAAACACGCAACATGTTGCCCTCGACGCCGACGCACGCCCCTGCATGTGGGGGAAGCAACCGATCTGGGCGTCGGGTGGCACACCCGGGGCGAAACGACGCTAACAGCGCGCGATGGCCTGCGCGTCCCTGTCGGTGCGGCGGCGGTTGTGGACACGCGTCCGCCCCGAGCACAATATAGAGCGTCGCTGCCCGACACACG
Organism: Actinobacteria bacterium QS_8_72_14; assembly: GCA_003021615.1. Lineage (GTDB taxonomy): Bacteria > Actinomycetota > Nitriliruptoria > Euzebyales > Egibacteraceae > QS-5-72-10. Next base: position 13,575 of record PXPH01000003.1, on the reverse strand, counting down.
CGCGGTCGGGCCGGCGCCCTGGCCGAGGTGGGCTCAACTCCCGCCTGGGGCTGGCACGCGCAGCACGTCGCCGGGGCGCAACTGGCGGGCGTCGACCTCGTTGAAGCGCATCACCCGGTGGACGAACACGGTGTGGTCGACTCCCGGGGGACGGTGAGGCGCAAGCGCCTCCCAGGCGGTCTCGCCGCGGCCCACTACCACCGTCGCGGCCGCGCGCCCCTCGCCTGTGCCACTGCCCACCCGCTCGGCCTGAGCCGAGACACCACCGCTTTGCGCCAGCACACCGCTACCGGCCATAAGGACGGCGCTGAGTAGCAGGGCCGCTGCTGCCGCCGCCAGCCGCTGGGGCCGGTGCGCGCCCCGCCACGCGCCGACCCCGCCGGCCAAACCCGTGCCGCGGCGGGCCCCGATCGCGACGCCGGTCATGGTCTCTCCTATTCGCAGCGTCGTGCCCTGGGTTCGGATGCTGGTGCCGTGGGCACCTGTCGCGTGGGCGTGCCAACTCGTGACAAGAGCATGACGCGGGGGTGTGACATCGAACGTCCGTTCCTACCGGCAGGCTAGCCGAACGCACGTTCCCGCTCAAGCCAGTCCGGCCGGCGACGAGTCCCCTTCGCCAACGCCCCCCCAAGCCCCGCCACTGCCGGCAGCGGCGTGGCCAGACGCCACGGCGCCAGACAAAGGGGCGGTGATGACCGAGATCAGCAACCACGACCCCGGCAAGCTCAACGAGCGCCAGCAGCGAATCTTGGACGTCATCCGCGAGGCGATCGCGACCCAGGGATATCCCCCAAGCGTCCGGGAGATCGGCGAGGTGGTGGGGCTGAAGTCCCCCTCGAGCGTGCACACCCAGCTGGCCGCTTTGGAGCGCGCCGGCTACGTGCGACGCCGTCCCACCCGGTCGCGGGCCATCGAGCTGCTCGAGCCGGCCACACCAGCCGAGCACGCGGGAGTGGCCGTGCCACCGGCCGACGGGCAGCAGGCCGCCGCCGCGACCACCCCCGTGCCGCTGGTGGGCGAGATCGCGGCCGGCTCGCCGGTCGTCGCCGAAGAGAACGTCGAGGAGGTCCTGGCGCTGCCGGAGTCGCTGGTGGGCCACGGCTCGCTGTTCATGCTGCGGGTGCGCGGCGACTCGATGATCGACGCGGGCATTTACGACGGCGACCTCGTCGTCGTGCGCCACGAGCCGGCCACCCCGGCCTACGAGCCGATCGTGGTCGGCGAGTACGAGGCATCGGGCGTGCTGGGGCGCGTCGTGACGGTGCTGCGGCGGATCTAGCCCAACTGGGACAGGCGGGGCGAGCCACCCGTGCTCCGGCGTCGGGCCAGCCGGAGCGTCCGGTCGGGCGAGGTCCGCCACGTTTCGGCAGAGGCGGCACCGGCAACCGTCACCGCGTCACCGCAGTAAGAGCCCCGATCAGCTTTGGGAGCGTGGAACGCGATGACCATTGGCGGCAGCATCACGTTGATTGTGCTCGGCGCGATTTTGTCCTTTGCCGTGCAGTACGACCTGCAGGGGGTAAGCCTCAACGCGATCGGCGTCATCCTCATAGTCGGCGGGATCGCGGGCCTGGTCTTCAGCCTCGTCTCGACCACCCGGCGCACGCGGGCCGTCCGCCGGGAGCCCGACGGGCACATCGTCGAGGAGCGCGTGGAGGACCGCGGGATCTAAGCCCGGGCGATCAGCCCGGCCCGTGGCCGTCGCGGTCGTCGGCCCAGGGGTTGTGCTCAGCGTAATCAGCGAGTCGTGCGGCTGTCTGGGGGCCGAGCTCGGCGACCAGGAACGTGCCCTCGGGCCGGTGCTCCTCTTTGTGGACCTCCCCCTCGCTGTGGGCGGCCGCGACGAGGTCGCCGCGCTCGTAGGGCACAAGGGCCTCAACCGGGCGCCGCTGCGCCGGCAGGGTCGTCCCGATTCGCTGCAACAACTCGTCGACGCCGTGCCCGGTGTGTGCTGACACGGGGACCCCGTCCAGCAGTCGTTGCAGGGCGCTCACGTCGCCGGGCTCGGCCTGATTCGGCCAGCACGCTGTTGACCGCGAGGACCTGGCGCTCGGCGTCGGAATGGCTGGCATCCACGACGTGGACCAGCAAGTCGGCGCGGGCCGTCTCCTCCAACGTCGACTTGAACGCCTCCACCAGCTGGGTGGGCAGCTTGTCGACGAAGCCCACCGTGTCGGTGATCACCGCGTCGCGCGAGTGCGGCAGCGTGCGGTGGCGGGCCTTGGTGTCCAACGTGGCGAACAGCCGGTCGTCGACCTCCACGCCCGATCCCGTCATGGTATTGAGCAGCGTCGACTTGCCAGCGTTGGTGTAGCCCACTAACGCCACCGTGGGCACGTCCTGGCGCTCCCGCTCCTTGCTCTTGAGTCGTCGGGCGCCGGCTGCCTCGCGCAGCTCCCTGCGCAGACGATGGATGCGCCGCATCAGCTTGCGACGGTCCACCTCCAGCTGCGTCTCGCCGGGCCCGCGCGTGCCAATGCCGCCAGCCTGACGGCTCAGCGCGTCACCCCAGCCGCGCAGCCGGGGCAGCAAATAGACGAGCTGGGCCAGCTCCACTTGCGCCTTGCCTTCCTTGCTGGCGGCGTGCTGGGCGAAGATGTCCAGGATCACGATCGTGCGGTCCAGCACCTTGCGCTCCAGGCGCGCCTCCAGGTTGCGCTGCTGTGCCGGGGTAAGCTCGTCGTCGACGACGAGGGCATCGGCGGACAGATCGGCCGCGATCGCCTTGAGCTCGTCGACCTTGCCCCGCCCCACGAACGTTGCCGGGTCCGGATGGGCCCGCCGCTGCACCACCCGACCGGCCACCTGCGAGCCCGCCGTGTCACACAGCGCGCCCAGCTCGTCCAGGCCGGCCTCAACGTGCGCGCGGGTGGCGCCGTCGGCTTGCACAGCGACCAACACGGCCCGCTCGACGGGCCGAAAGATCGGCATGCCCTCCTGGGGCTCCTCGTCGCTAAGGCGCCGCGCGGCCTGGCGGCGACGCTCGGCCCGCGACAGCTGCAGCGCGGCGTCCTCGCCATGGCGCCCAGCAGCCTGCGACGCTGGCTGGCTCACGAGCCAGCCAGCATGGGTGGGAGACGGTCGGGCCGATCGCGGCCCGGCTCGGCGTCGCGACGCGCCGAGAGCCACCCGGAGTCGAGATGGCCGGTGGCCACAACCTCGGCGGGCCCGGTCAGCATCACGCCGTCGTGGCGCCAGTCGCAGGCGAGCTCGCCGCCGGGCAGGCGCACGGCGACCCGGGAGCCGGCCAGCCCCGCCCGGCCGGCGGCGACCGCGATCGCCGACGCGCCCGTGGCCGAGGCCGCCGTCTCGCCCACGCCGCGCTCGTAAACGCGCCCTTGGACCGTGTGCTCGTCGACGGCGGCCACAACCTCGACGTTGACGCCGTCGACGAAGGCGGGATGGGCCGCGGCCAGCCGCGCCCACCGCGCCAACGGCGCGCGCGCGACATCCTCGACCACGGCCACCGCGTGGGGATTGCCCAGCGATACGGTGGTCAAGGCCAGCACACGATGCTCGGCGGTGACCAGCGCCTCGCCGCCGTCGGCGCCGTCGTCGGCGGCCTCCGGGCCGGGCGCCTCGACCAGCGGGCTAATGTCGAGCTCGACGGGCTCGCCCACCACCGGCCGGCCCATGCCCACGTGCACTTGGGCCACCCGACCGTCGGCGTGGCGGGCGGCGACGTCGACGACCTTGACGCCCGCGCGGGTGTCGACACGGAGGCGGTCGCCGCCCACCCAGTGCCGGTCGAGGACGACCTTGGCCACACAGCGCACCCCGTTGCCACACATCTCGGCCACGGAGCCGTCGCGGTTTCGGTAGTCCATGAAGACGTCAGCCTCGACCGACGCGCGCGCCGGGGCGATGCGGATCGCGCCGTCGCCGCCCAAGCCCGTGCGCCGGTCGCACAGCGCTCGCGTCAACCCGCGGTCCAGGGTGACCGCATCCTCGCGATCGGCAAGGATCACGAAGTCGTTGCCGGTGCCGTGGGCCTTCACGAACTCGATGGTGGCCTGCTTTGCAAGGTCGGCTCCTGTGATGTCGCGGCGGCGGTCAGGGCGGCTAACAGCGCCCCTCGCGCGGGCTGCGCCTCGTGCCACCGTACCCGCGGGTCCGCGGCGAACCAGCGGCGCTGTCGCGCGGCGAAGCGGCGCGTGCGCGCCGCGATGGCCTCCACGAGTCCCTGGTAAGGGCGCCGTCCGGCCAGCGCCGCCAGCGCCTCGGCGTAACCGATCGCTTGCCGGGCGGTGCCCGACAAGCCGTGCGGGCGCGTGGCCAGCGCCCGCGCCTCGGCCAGCAGCCCCGCGTCGACCATCGCCGCGGCCCGCGCGGCGATGTGGCCGGCCAGCTCGCCGGGGTCGGTGTGCAACCCCACCACGCTCAGGTGGTCAAAGACTGACTCGTGGGTGTCCCAGGCGGTGCGCCAGGCGCTGAATGGCCCACCGGTCAGCGCCACCACCTCCAGGGCGCGCACGCTGCGCCGCAGGTTGCCAGGGTCGATGCGCTCGGCCGCCGCCGGGTCGGCGCGCGCCAGCGCGGCGTGGGCGGCCGGGGGATGGTCCCGATAGCGCGCTTCCAGGGCGCGGCGCACCGCAGCGTCGGTGGGGGGAAACTCCAGCGGATCGACCACGGCGCGCCAGTACAGGCCCGAGCCTCCCACCAGCAGCGGCACGGCCCCGCGCCGGCGCACGTCGGCGACGGCGGCTCGGGCGACCGCCTGAAACCACTGCGCGGTGCAGTCCTGATGGGGTGGCAGGACGTCGATGACGTGGTGGGGCACCCGCTGGCGGGCCGCCGCGTCCGGCTTGGCCGTGCCCACGTCCATGTCGCGGTAGACCGTGAAGGCGTCCACGGCCACGATCTCGACGGCGACGCCCCCACGCCGGGCCCGCTCGGCCGCCTGCTGGGCCAGGGCGCTCTTGCCGGCGCCGGTGGGTCCCAGCAGCGCCACCACGCCCGGGACCGTGGCGGCGTCGCCGGCGTCGGCCCGGCGGGGCCGGGCCTGTGGCCTACCCGCCATGGGCGACGAGATAGCCAACGCCGCAGGGCGCGCCGTAGCAGCGTCGCACCAGGGAGAGCTCGGCGGTGCGCACCACGCCGTGCAGCGCCACCAGGGACGGCCAGCCCACGGCGTGCACGCGGCGCGCCCACTCGGGGCCCAGCCGGGCGAGGTCGCCCAGGCGCCCCGTGTCGATCGCGTCGGTGACCTGGCGGTCGTAGTCACCGGCGCCTGCCACGTCCGGGCGCGGCGAGCTGGGCCCGTGGCCGGCCGACAGATCACCGGCGGCACACACCACCAGGTCCCACGCGTGTGCGTCGCCGACGTCGGCGATGGCCGCGCCCACAGCCGTGGCGGTGTCGAAGTCGACGTCGTCGGCGACGGTCACGGGCACGACGGCCGGGCCGGCGCCCAGCAGCAGCGCCAACACCGCCAGGCCCAGCGGCAGCCGAGGGCCCCACACCGGCTCGACGTCGAGGGCGGTGGCCACGGCGGCGACCGCGCCGCGATGGGGGGTGTGGTCCTCGGCGATGTCGCCGCGGCCGATGCCGGCCAGATCGACGCGCGCGTCGGCGTGCACGCCCGTGCGGGGCCCGGGGGCCACCAGCACGGCGGCGTCGCTGCGGCGCTGGCCTGCCACGGCGGTATCGATCGCCTCGGCGATCACCGCCACGGCCGGCGAGGAATCGGGGCGGACTCCCGCCACGAGGAGCGGCGCGCTGGGCAGCACGCACGCTCCTACGATCATGACCGCGCGGAAGCCGCCGGGACTCGACCGGGCGGGGCGGGCGTGGCCACCGGCGGCTGGGCAACCGCGCGGGTGGCCTCGCCCAACAGGTAGTGGCCGTGGGCCTCGGTCAGCCGGGCGTTGACGAACGCTCCGGGGGTCAGCGCCCCCGAGCCGTCGTCGTCAACGTGGACCACCCGGTTGCCGCGGGTGCGCCCGGTGATGCGGCTGGCGTCGCGCTTGGAGGGGCCTTCCATCAGCAGCGTCTGAACCGTGCCGACCTGCCGGGCGCTGGACTCGGCGGCCAGCTCGCGGGTGCGCGCCGACAGCCGGCGGTACCGGGCGTTGATCGTCAGTGAGTCGAGATGGCCCTCCATCTCGGCAGCCACAGTGCCCGGCCGCGGCGAGTACTCGAAGGTAAACGCCGAGTCGAACCGGGCAGCCTCGACCACCGCCAGCGTCTGCTCGAAGTCGTCCTCGGTCTCGCCGGGAAAGCCCACGATGATGTCGGTGGAAATCGCCACGCCCGGCAGCGTCTCGCGGGCCTCGGCGACCAGGTCCAAAAAGCGCTGGGGGGTATAGGAGCGCTGCATGCGTCGCAGCACGCGCGCCGACCCGGCCTGCAGCGGCAGGTGCAGCTGTTCGCACACCGCGGGCACGTCGCGCATGGCGGCCAGGACGTCGGAGGAGAAGTCCTTGGGATGCGGGCTGGTAAAGCGGATGCGGTGCAACCCGTCGACGTCGCCGAGGGCGTACAACAGCTCGGCGAACAGCGTGCGCTTGCGGTCGCCGGTGCGCCCGGCCACGCCCGCCTCCCCACGGCGCACGAGGTCACGGCCGTAAGAGTTGACGTTCTGGCCCAGCAGCGTGATCTCGGTCACCCCGTCGGCGACGAGCTGGTGCACCTCGGTGAGCACGTCGCCGACCTTGCGGCTCTTCTCGGGCCCGCGCAGCTGGGGCACGATGCAGAAGGTGCAGGTGTTGTCACAGCCAATCGAGATCGACACCCAGGCGTGGTGGGCGACCTCGCGGCGCGCCGGCAGCGCCGAGGGAAACGTCTCGGTCTGCTCCAGGATCTCCACCACCGGCAGCTCGGCCGAGTCGGCCTGGCCCAACAGCTGGGGCAGGCGCCCGAGGTTGTGGGTGCCGTAGACGACGTCGACCCAAGGGGCCTGCTCGGCCACGCCCTGCTGATCCTTCTGGGCCAAACAGCCCCCCACGACCACGGTCTTGTCGGGGTCGGCCTGCTTGAGGGGCTTGAGCTGCGACAGCTGGCCATACAGCTTGTTGTCGGCGTTCTCGCGCACCGCGCAGGTGTTGAACAGCACGAGGTCGGCGGACTCGGCGTCGCCAGCGGGCTGATAGCCCATCGTCTCCAGCACGCCGGCGGCGCGCTCGGAGTCGTGCTCGTTCATCTGGCACCCGAAGGTGCGGATGAAGTAGGTGCGGGCGCTCACGGCGGCGAGGATAGCGCCACGGCGCCGGCGTCGAAGCCCCCAGCCCAGCCGGGCGGCGATCGGCTCGCCGGGCCCAGGCTGGCCTGGGCGCCGGTGAGCCGTCGCTTCGCGGCTGCCTGCCGCCTTAGCCGGCGTGGCGCTCGGCGGCCTCAGCGGCTTCCAGGCCAGTGGCCGACTGCGAGGCGACGTTGCGCTCCCCCGAGCCGCCCCGCCCGGCGGCGTATAACAACGCGACGATCAAGCCGAACACGGCCCCCGAGGGGGCGTGATGCCACACCATGCCGCCGAAGCCGACCAGCAGGATCGCGTAGCCCACCAGGGGCCGCCATCGCGACGCGCCGATGAACATCGCACCGCCCAGCGCTACCGCCGGGACGCCGATGAACACCCAGGCTTGCACCAGCGTCACGACCGACTCCTTGACGGGCGCCTCGACGGGCTTGGGACCGGCGCGACAGCCTAGCTGCTGGTGGCGCGGCGAGGCCCGGCCGAAGGCCGCCGACATCCGGGCGTTGACCCGCAACACGGCATTCGCGAGGATGGGCGGCGCTGGATCACGTCAGCGGGCGCAAGCGGGCGGCGGTGCTGTGTTGGCCGACGGTGCCGTCACGCACACCACCGGCCCTCGTTAACGACGTGACGTGACGGACTCGGGCTCCGATTAACGAGAGGGTTGCCTCGTGGCACGACGACGGCTCTTGCCGAAGACGGTCACCGCCGGCGCAATCGTCGTGATGATGATGGTGCCGGTGACCGCGCCACCGGCTATGGCCGGGGTTGACCTGCTCGGCGGGGGTGACGCCGAGCAGGAGTCCGGCGGCCAACAGGACGGCGACCAACAGGACGGCGAGGCACAGGACAGCGAGGCACAAGGCGGCGAGGCACAAGGCGGCGAGACGCAGGGCGGCGAGGCACAGGACACCTCCGGCTCCTCGGACGCGACCCTGGGCGAGGCCCTGGGTGACGTAGTCAACGACGTCACCGGCGCCTCGGAGTCGGAGCGCAAAGCCGCCACCGACGGGTCCCAACCCCAGGAGGTGACCCCGCCGTCCGGCGACGGCGCCTCGCAGCCACAGGGTGACAGCGGCGGGCAGCAAAACCAGCCACAGCCCTCGGAGGCTGCCTCCTCGCAGGACTCGGCCGAGCCGGCGTCATCCGGTGGCAACGGGCCGACACGGCAAGGCGCCGCGCCCTCCGGACCACGGCGGGCCTCTCGGCCCGGCGTGGCCTCGGGCGGACAGGCCCCGGCGTCCAACGACGACTTCGAGTCGATCGACCGGGGCGCCTACCAACCTCGCGAGCCGCAGGTCCTTGGCGAGAGCTCCGGCTCGGACAGCCGGGATGTTGCGGCGCTGCCCAGCCTGCCGGTGTTGGACGAGGCCTCAGCGACCGTTCAGGCCCAGGTGCCCAACAGGCTCGTGGCCGCGGCTGCCGCGCTGGTGGTGATCCTGGCGGCAGCCCACTCCCTGCATGCCACGCGCAGGCTCGGCGCCGCCCCCAACACCGACGAGTAGACCGTGGCGGGACCGCTGCCACAGGGCTGAGCCCGCCTCTGCGGGCGGCGGGCTCAGCCCTGCTCGGCAGTTCGGGCCACTTCCCGCGCGGCGTGCTCAGCCACACTCGGAGCGTGACCGCGTCGCATCAGATAGCTGCCTAAGCGGCGCACGAGCGCGTCGTAGCTCAGGTCGGCCGGTAGCTGGCGGGCCCGAGTCCGCGCGAGCTCCCATGCCGTGTGCTGCTCGTCCCGGCCATCGAGGCGTTCCAGCGCCGTTTCGATGTCGGCCTCGCCGACGCCTCGCCCGGCCAGCTCGTCACGCAGCCGTCTCGCCCCGAATCCGCGCTTGAGGCCGCGGTCTTGCACCCAGGCGGTCGCGAACGCCGCGTCGTCGACGATGCCCTGCCGGCGAGCGGCCGCCAGCGCCTGCTCGATGATGGCCTCGCCGTAGCCGCGCTGGCGAAGCTTGCCGGCGACTTCCGCTTCGGTCCGGGGGCGGTGCTGTGTGCTGCGTCGCAACACGCGCAGCGCCTGACCGACCGCCTCATCGCCGTTTTGTGCGGCCTCGCGCGCCTCCGCCGCCGAGTCGTCGCCTCGCGTGCGGGCTTCGGCGGCGCGCAGCGCCTCGCGCGCTCGCGCGTGCCGGTTGCTCATGTGCCGGTGGCCTTCTTTGAGCCGCTGGCGGCATCGCTGCCTTCAGCCTCTCCAGCGGGCCCGGTCTCGCCGTCAGCCGCCCCGTCGCCGGTCGCGTCGGTGGGAACCAAGCCAAGCTGCTCGTGTAACTGCTTGGTGATCGCGTCGGTGACGTCGTCGTGCTCGGCCAAAAATTTCTTGGCGTTCTCGCGTCCCTGGCCGAGCTGCTCGCCGTCGTAGGTGTACCAGGCCCCGGCTTTCTTGACGATCCCGTGCTCGACGCCAAGGTCCAGCAGGGCCCCCTGCTTGGAGATGCCGGTGCCGTACATGATGTCGAACTCGGCCTGCTTGAACGGCGGAGCGCAGTTGTGCACCACCACATCCTCGGCAACGAAGTTGTGCAGGTCTGCCACCTCGATGTCGTAGGTCGGCTTGCGCTCGGGGGCTCCGATCGTGGCGATTGGATCGTAGAACACGTCTTCCTCGAGGACCTCTCGCAAAAACGAACTGTCCAACGCCCCTGCGAGCCGTTCCAAGCGGTCCCGACGCAGGCGATCGCTGCCAAGCACCTGCTTCAAGCCACCCCGTGGGTCCCCGGCGTCCTCACCGATCAGCGATGCCGCATCGGCTGCGGTCACCTCGCGTTCCGCCAGGTATGCCAGAACGGGCGCGGTGTGAGCCTCGGGCAGGTACTGGGCCGACTCTGGCGACATCCCTTGGCCACTGCCACCGCCATCGCCAAGCCGGGGGCGTGCCAAGCAATCACCGACGCGGAGCTCCCCCGCCGGGCGCCATCCGTCATCGGTAAGCATGAGATGATCAGCGGTCACTCGAATCGTCGTCCCGTCTTGCAAGGCCAAGGGGATCACCTCTTGATGGCCTTGATCGAACCAGCCGACGACTGGTTTGAGATGAAGCTTGCCGCGCTTGTCGGCCGACCAGACCGTCGCTGGTCGCTGGTTGGCAACGATGTCTTCGATCGCAAGGGTCTCGCCGGATCCAGCGTCGACCACCCGCGTTCCCGCGGCGACGCACTTGTTCTTGACGACCTTGGTCCGAACCCGGTTGCCGATCGCGTCGTTGCCGTCCTTAAGTGACTCGATACGGCGCACATCGAGACGCACCGAGGAGTAGAACTTCAGGGCGCGGCCACCGGGGGTCGTCTCGGGGCTGTTGTGGACCATCACTCCGTCAACGAAGTAGTTGTGGGTGCCCTCCACCTCGAGGTCGTAGCGATGAGGGGCGGGCCCGCTGGGCGCCGCCCATCGAACCGACCTGATCGCCAGCGGCATCAACCGCTGGCGGGGTTCGCCTTGGGCCACCGCGTTGACGAAGTGACCGCGGCAGTCCGCTCGCAACGCGTGCTGCATCGACGGGTGCACATGGCAGGCGATGAGCTGGTGCAGCTTGCGGGCCTCGGCCGCGGGAAACTGGAGGCTGGCGGCCCGGTTGCCCTCGACGAGGGTGGCCTCGATTCCCCAGGTGTCTCGCAAGTACGCCTGGAGTCGCCGGCGCGTGCCGGGATCCATGGCCTCTACGCCGATCTCGGCGCCGGCGTCGTGGTCTCGGGGCCGGCCCTGTCTTTCCTCGGTGCGACGGGGGAACCCGCCGTTGTCCATGTACCAGACCGCCAGCGACCTCGGCGTCAGCTGCTTGAGATACTCGTCGCTGAAGGTCTTGGTGGTCCCGTCGATGGCGACGGCGTCAGATAGCTCGCCGAGCTCGGCCAGCGGCTGGACGTCATAAAAGACGACCCCTCGCTCGTCGGCGTAGCGCCTCACGTCGACATTGGAGAACAACGAGGCCTTCCACTCCGCATAGGCCGCCTGATCGCCGCGGTGACCGAAGCCGAGGCGGCTCCTCTGACCGCTGCGGTCGGGCGAGAGCGTGGCGTTGCCCATCACGGCGCCCAGCACGATCTCCCACTGTTCGTCCGACAGGGACGTGGTGACCGTCTGCATCACCCGGTCTCCCTCGCACAGCTCCGCGGCCTCTCGCCACCCACCCGGCGTGCGGATCAGATGGTTCGGGGTGCAGGCGAACTGGGCGGGCCGGTCGCCGGTGGCCTTGTCAACGCGAAATTGCAGGAATGCTTCGGTCGGCCCGTTGTCGAACCAGTTGGTGACCGGCTTGGGCACCACTTCGTCGCGCTCGGCGTCGTAGGACAGCACCTCGACCGGCATGCGCCGGTCGACGATCTCGCCGATCTTTTCCTGCGTGCCGTCGGCCAGCGTCACGCGCGTCGAGTGGTCGAAACACCCAAACATCACACCGACCTTCTCGCGCAACTGGTTGATGAACACCGCCGAGGTGCGCGAGCGGTGCAGGGTGCCCGACAGCTTGCGCAGCGCTTGGCTCATCAGTCGCGCCTGCAGGCCGACGTGGCTGTCGCCCATTTCCCCTTCGATCTCGGCTTTGGGGGTGAGTGCGGCGACCGAGTCGATGACGATCACGTCGACGGCTCCGGAGCGCACCAGCATGTCGGCGATCTCGAGTGCCTGCTCGCCGGTGTCGGGCTGGCTGACCAATAGCTCCTCGGTGTCGACCCCCAGCGCCTTGGCATAGCTGGGATCGAGGGCGTGCTCGGCGTCGATGAACGCGGCGACGCCGCCGGCCTGCTGTGCCTCAGCGACCACGTGCAATGCCACAGTCGTGTTGTGGCTGAGCACGCCATTGGCCAGGAAGCTGTGGCTCTGCGGCAGCATCAGGTCGAAGGTCGGCTTGTCGCCTGCTTCCTCGACCTGCTCGACCCGCTCGAAGAGGTAGCGGTGCCCAGCAAGGCCCGCCCGGTGCGATGCGTTCTCGAGCTGTTGATCCTGAGCGAAAGCGCGACAGCCCGCCTCCACCTGGCTCTGCCGCTGTGTGGCGCGAAAGCCGATCTCGTCAAAAAACCGCCTCACCCACTCGGGGTTGATGGTTACGGTCCAGGAGCCGCGCTCGTCGATCGAGCTCGTCTTGGCCGAGAGCGCGGCCGGGATGCCAAGCCCGAGCAGCAATAGCTGGACCTGTTGGGCCAGCGAGTGCGAGGCGCTGGCCCAGCCGATCGTTGAGGATTCGTCGATCCACCCGTCACCTTCGAACAACGCCGATAAAAAGGCCCGCTGCATCTTCCCACCGGCGGTGCGCACGCAGTGCGGAATGTGGACGGGGGCGGTGACGTCGCAGCCGAAGCCGTAGCGCGCCTCGAGCTCACCGCGCACGGCCGTGCCAAAGACGGCGTACTCCTTGCCGTCGTCGCAGCGGACGGCGACGTCACCCAGCACGCGTGACACGACATCGGTGAAGTCTTGCCCCACCTCCGGATCCCGGTGGGTGAAGCGGATGGCCGTGTGGCTCGACAACGACCCTTGGGCGGTCAGATAGCCGAGAAGCACGGCCTCGTCCTCGTCCAGCCCGTCGCCCTCGGCGGCCTCCTCGGCGCCGAACGCGGCCGAGGCCACCGTGTCGCCCTCGCGTATCTCCCCGGCCTGACGCCACACCATGAAGCCGTGCTCGCTGACCACCCGAAGCGGATGGTTGTGGGTGACCTCGATGCTGCGACCAGTGCGCAGCTTTAACCGCACCACCGGTTTGCGGTCGTTGTGCGTCAGCGCCGCCACGCCCTCGAGCTCGCCGTGTTCGTTGACCGCCCGCAATCCCTGCTGGCGCACGTCGGTCACCCGGGACGTGCAGCTCGTCGGCTGGCCACAGCGAGCAAAGAGCTCCTCGATGGTCTCGAGGCCGCGGTCGGTCCACACGTGGGTGCCGGCTACGACGCACTTGCCGCTGGCCTCCGGGCCGTATATCTCCGTCACCCGCCCGCGCGGGATGCCGCCGACCCCCAGCGCCAGGTCCAGGCTGATCGCCCCGGTGGGGATTGAGGCAACCGTCTGATTCGCCTGGTCACCCAAGCGCATGACCGCGCCCTTGCCGAACTGCTTCTCGATCTGACCGACGGCCATGTCGAGGGCCTTGTCACGCTCCACGACGTCCTCCTTGGGTCCTGGCAGGGTCCGGGCACCGTAGCGAGGGGGTGCGACGCGCCGGGCGCAACCGGGTCGGGTGGCTGTGGACGGCGACATCATAGCGAACGGCCGTTCAATCCCGGAAGGACCTGCCCCAAGCTGGCGTCCACCACACAGCGGACCAAACCCCCGCGTGACCCCCTGGCGAACCCCCCGTGACACCGCCGTCGGCGCGAAAGGCCCCACCGTGCGCACGGCCGTTGTGCTCTGCCTGCTGATGATGGCGACCGCGTGCGGCTCCGAGTCCGACGCGCCCACCG
>PXPH01000002.1:596-12184 GCA_003021615.1 Actinobacteria bacterium QS_8_72_14 | reverse complement strand
CGGGAGGCGGTCGAGTCGGTCGTCCGGCGGTTCGTCGAGGGGAACGTCTCCCGAGTCGTCCCGGAGGGAGGGATGAACGTCGTCGGTGCGACGCCGTACGCCGAGCGGCTGGGCGAGACGGCCGCCGTCGAGGGCCGGATCACCCGCACGCTGACGGGGGTCGCCCCCAACCGGGGTGTCCGGTTCGGCGCGTCCAGTCACGTGGCGCGGTTCCTGCTGGCCGCGCGTGAGCGTGACCCCAATCTCCAGTTCGCGGTCAACTGCCGGTTCGACGACGGCATCGAGCGCGCCCTCGCGGAGCTCGCGGCTCCCGCCGTGGAGATCGACCGGGACACGGAGCCGGATCCAGACGAGGAGGGGACGACGATGGGGTGGGCGGCACACCGCGCGTTCGAGCGTGCCGACGGGACGCCCGTGGCCGTCTACGACCGCGGCGATGTCGGCAAGGAAGCCGTCACGCGCGTGCTCGATGAGGACGCGGGGACGGCCGCCGAGCGGGTGCTCGCCCTCGCGGAGCGGGCGGGGGGCGGACAGTGACGTTCCGGCTCCCGAGCGAGATCGTCGTCGAGGAGGTGCTGCCGACGCTCCGGGTGGAGCTCGCCCACGCGCTTGGGCGCGCGGGGGCCGGCCCCGCCGGTGTGGCCGGCGTCCTCGGCGCCGGCGTCCAGCTCGACGCGGTACAGGCCGCGGTCGGGGATGGTGCCCCCCGAGGTCACCGCCACGCGCTGGGCTCCGCGCCGCCCCTGCACGACGTCGGCCACGCGGTCCCAGGTGATCCGCGGGCGCAGCTCGGCGAACTCGTCGGAGGGATAGCGCCCGGCCAGCAGGTCCAACACGCCGTCGAGCTGGCTGCGGGACAGCTCGGCGAACGGCGCGGCCCCGCGCACGCGCGCCAGCAGGTCGTCGACGCCCCACGCGTCGACCGCGGTCATGGCCACCGCCTGCTGGGCGAGCACGTCCAACGGCACCCGGGGTGGGTGGGTTGACTCGATGGCGCCGGCGCGCATGCGGTCGGCGACGACGGTTGCCTCGACGAGGTCGCCGCGGAACTTGGGAAAGATCGTGCCCCGGCTGGCCTCGCCCACGTGGTGGCCCGCACGCCCGACGCGCTGTAGCCCGGTGGCCACCGACCCCGGCGAGGCGACCTGCACGACCTGCTCGACGGTGCCCATGTCGATGCCCAGCTCCAGCGAGCTGGTGGCCACCACACACGGCAGCGCCCCGGTCTTGAGCGCCTCTTCGATGGCCAGGCGCTCGTCGCGGGCCACCGAGCCGTGGTGGGCCCGCGCCACGACCTCGCCGGCCGGGGCCTGCCCGCGGTCGGCGCCGGCCGGCGGCGCGTCGGCCGCGGTCGCCGCCTGCTGCTCGGCGTTGTCGTCGGCGGCGAGCTCGTTGAGGCGCGCGCACAGCCGCTCGGCCAGCCGCCGCGAGTTGGCAAAGACGATGGTGGAGCGACTGGCGCGCACGATCTCGAGGATGCGCGGGTGCACCGCCGGCCAGATCGACTTGTGGGTCTCCCCGGAGGTGGCTCGCTGGTCGCCGGCGGCCACCGGCCCGCTGGCGGCCGGCGGTCCTGGCTGGCCGGACTCGCTGTCGTCGGCGGCGGGCAGCTCGATGTCGACGTCGACCGCGCGGTCGGGGTCGACGTGGATAGCCTCGACTGGGCGCGGGCGCCACTGGCCGTGGTCGTCCACCGTGCCTCCCGCCAGGAACTGGGCCACGTCCTCGAGGGGGCGCACAGTGGCCGACAGGCCCACGCGCTGGAGCGCCGGTCCGCCGGCGGTGGCGATCAACGCCTCGAGGCGCTCCAGGGACAGCGCCAGGTGGGCCCCGCGCTTGTTGCCGGCCACGGCGTGGATCTCGTCGACGATGACGGTGTCGACCTCGGCCAACGTCTGCCGGGCCGCCGAGGTCAACAGCAGATACAGCGACTCGGGGGTGGTGATCAGCACCTCGGGCGGGTGGCGGGCCATGCGGCGGCGCTGGGCCATGGGCGTGTCACCCGAGCGGATGGCGACCTCCACCGGGGCGGTTGGCTCCCCGCGGCGGGCCGCCGCCGCGCGGATGCCCGTCAGGGGCGCGCGCAGGTTGCGGTCGACGTCGTAGGCCAGCGCCTTCAGCGGCGACACGTACAGCACGCGGGTGCGCCGGCGTGAGTCTTGGGCGCCCTGCGTCACCAGGCGGTCGACGGCCACCAGAAACGCCGCCAGGGTCTTGCCCGAGCCCGTCGGGGCCGAGACCACCACGTTGCGCCCGGCGGCGGCGTGGGGCCAAGCGCGGCGCTGGGCCGGCGTGGGCGCGTCGAACGACGCGGCGAACCACTCACGGGCGGCCTCCGACGCCCAGGCGAGCGGGTCGGTGGCCGCCGCGGCCGTGTCGGCGCGCTCCGCGGGTGCCACATCCCACAGCTTACCGCCGACAGGTGACACCCGGCCGGCGCGCCCCGGCCCCGCCGGCGGCTCGCGGCCAGCCGGCGCCGGCGGCTCAGGAAAAGCCGGGGCGGCTCACGAAAAGCCGGGGCGGCTCACGCGTGGTCGTACTCGCCGCGATGGGCGGCGAGATCGACGCCGAGGTCCAAAAGCTGCGTGGCCAGGTCGGCGAGATGCATCGCCGCGTCGTCAGCCCCGGCCTGGTCGGCCTCGCTGGCCAGCCGCCCCAGGTTGTCGGCGAGCTCTTGGACCCGCTCGGCGCCGGCCCCCCGGTAGTAGGTGTTGAGGTTGATGTTCATCGCCGCTTGCTCCCCCTATCGATACTGCCCGGATCGTACCCGCCGCCGCGGTGGCGCAATCCCGTAGCGCAGAGGTTGCTGGCTGGCCCCCCAGGGGTGGCACGCCCCGCTAAGGTGTCGGTCAGCGTGGGACGCACGACGGGCGTTGGCCAACGAGAGGCGATGAACACCACACGCCGAGACGAGGTGGTGCTGCACGTGCCGGCGAACGCCGGCTATGTGGCGCTTCTGCGGACCGTGGTGGGCGGCTGTGCCGGCCACCGCAACTTCACGCTGGACCAGATCGACGACCTGCGCATGGCCGTCGACGAGGCCGCCGGGCAGCTGCTAAAGCACGTGGTCGGCGACGGCGTCGAGCTGGCGGTCGCCGAGGGCGACCAGGCCCTGGAGGTCCGCGTGTCGGCGGCCACGTCCGCCGATGGCGCCGTCATCGACCGGGAGTCGTTTACCTGGACCATCCTGCAGGTCCTGGCCGACGAGCTCGACGTGCGCACCGAGGGCAGCCGCACCATCGTCACGCTGCGCGCGCTGCCGGAGGTGGGGCGAGAGGACCAGGGCCGAGGGACCGCATGAGCAACGCCTCGTCGTACACGCGCGAGGACACCAAGGAGCTGTTCCGCGAGCTTCGCGAGACCGGCGACCCCGAGGTGCGCGAGACCCTGGCGCGGCTGCACCTGCCGTTGGTGGAATACCTCGCGCGGCGCTTCAAGGACCGCGGCGAGCCCATCGAGGACCTGGTGCAGGTGGGATCGGTGGGCCTGCTGAAGGCGATCGACCGCTTCGACGTCGATCGCGGCGTGGAGTTCTCCACCTACGCCACCCCCACGATCGTCGGTGAGCTCAAGCGCTACTTCCGCGACAAGGGCTGGGCCGTGCGGGTGCCGCGGCGCCTGCAGGAGCTGTCGCTGCGGCTGAACAAGATCGTGGCCCAGCTGACCCAAGAGCTCGGGCGCAGCCCCACCGTGTCGGAGCTGGCACAGGCGGCCGAGGTCGGCGAGGAGGAGGTCCTGGAAGCCCTGGAGTCCGGGCAGGCGTACTCCACGGCCTCGCTGGACGCCCCCTCCGGCGAGGAGGACGACGCCCCGGGGCGCGTGG
Organism: Actinobacteria bacterium QS_8_72_14; assembly: GCA_003021615.1. GTDB lineage: Bacteria > Actinomycetota > Nitriliruptoria > Euzebyales > Egibacteraceae > QS-5-72-10. The sequence continues at coordinate 8,361 of PXPH01000002.1, read as the reverse complement.
AGCGCATGGGCGACGAGGACGTCCAGTTGGAGAACCTGGAGTACTTCGCGTCCCTGGCCCCGCTGATCCAGCAGCTGCCCGAGCGCGAGCGCACCATCCTGTACCTGCGGTTCTTTCAGGGGCTGACCCAGTCGGGGATCGCCGAGGAAGTGGGCATCAGCCAGATGCACGTGTCCCGGCTGCTGTCGCGCATCCTGGGCTATCTGCGCGACGGCATGGTGGGCGCGGACCAGGAGGCCTAGCCAGGAGCCCTAGTCGGCGCCGGCCGGGCGCGTTGTGCTGGGCTGGCCGCGTTGGGCGCGGCCAGCCCATCGCCCCCGCTGTGGATTTGGGCGCCCCCTTTACGCCGACGGCCATAGCGGCTAAGGTGGTGGCGACGGGCTAGTGATTTGTGCGCTATCTTGTGAGTGTATTCACGAGTCGCGATGGCGGCGTGCGGCCCCGGCGCGAACGACACCGCGCGGGCCCAAGCGTCACCCCCAGCAAGCTGACGACACGACAGGCGAGGCCAACGATGGACTGGCGCCAACGAGCCGCTTGCATCGACGAGGATCCCGAGTTGTTTTTCCCCGTGGGCACCACCGGCCCCGCGTTGGATCAGCTCGAGCGGGCAAAGGCGGTTTGCCGGCGCTGCCAAGTCATCGACGAATGCCTGGAGTGGGCGCTAAGCACCAACCAGGACGCCGGCGTCTGGGGCGGCATGAGCGAAGAGGAGCGCCGCTCGCTGCGCCGCACGCGGGCTCGCGGCCGCGCGGCGAGCTAGTCCCGCGCGCCCGCCACCCGGTCGCAGCGGCCATCCGCTGGCTCGCCGCGGCCTCGGCGCGCACAGGCGGTGATTCTCTCGGCGGTGTGCGCCTGGGGCGTTGATGCCCGCTCACGCCCTGGCTAGGGCAGCGGCAGCACCAACGTGAAAGTGGTGCCCCAACTACGGCAGCGGCAGCACCAGCGTGAAGGTGGTGCCCTGGTCGCTGCTGGTGGGGGTAAACGACCCACCGAGCTCGCTCTCGGCCAGGGTGCGCACGATGCTCAAGCCCAGGTTGGCCATGGAGTCGTAGGAGAAGTCCTCGGGCAGGCCCACGCCATCGTCGGCGAGCTCCAGGCGCAGCGTGGCGGCGGTGCGGGCGAACGTCAACCGGATCGTGCCCGCGTCACGGCCGGCAAAGGCGTGCTCCACCGAGTTCTGCAGCAGCTCGGTCAGCACCAGGGCCAAGGGCGTGGCGACCTCGGCGGGCAGCTGGCCGGCCTCGCCCTGCAGCTCGAAGCTGATGGACGTCTCGGGGCCGACCAAGCCGTCGGCGAGCATGTCGACGATGCGCTGGGCGATGTGGTCGAACGGCACGCGCTGGTGGGACTCCTGGGACAGGGTCTCGTGGACCAGGGCGATCGAGGACATGCGACGGACGCTCTCGGCCAGCTCCTCGCGGGCCTCGCTGGAGGCCAAGCGCCGCCCTTGCAGGCGCAGCAGCGAGGCCACCGTCTGCAAATTGTTCTTTACGCGGTGGTGGATCTCGCGGATCGTGGCGTCCTTGATCCGCAGCGCCTGCTCGGTGCGGCGCAGCTCGGTGACCTCGCGCACCAGCATCAGCCCCCCGGCCACCTCGCCGCCGGCCAGCAGCGGCAACACCCGCCGCAGCACCGAGGCGCCCTCCTGGGCGACCTCGCCTTCCTCGGGCCGGCCGGCCTTGAGCGCGTCCAACAGGGGCTGGGGCTCGGGCTCAAACTCGGCGAGGCGCTCTCCGACCATCAGCCCCTGGCGCCCCAGGCGCCGGTAGGCGCTGATGGCGTTCGGCGAGGCGTAGGTGAGCTCGCCGTCGGCGTCGAGGCGGATCACGCCGTCGCCCACGCGCGGCGACAGCCCCTGCTCGTCGACGATCGAGCCCTCGTAGGGAAACGTCCCGTCGGCGATCATCTGGGCGAGCTCCCCGGCGGTCTGCAGATAGGTCAGCTCCAGGGCGCTGGGCAGGCGCGCGGTGGCCACGTTCGCCTCGCGGGTAACGACCCCGATGAGCCGGTCGCCGTGGCGCACCGGAATCGCCTCCTCGCGCACCGGCACGCCGGTGGACCACTCCGGGTCGGCGTCGCGGATCACCCGGCCCTCGGCCAGGGCCCGCCCGACCATGGGCCGGTCGGTGACGGGAAACTCCTCGCCGACGAGGTCCTCTAGGTAGATCGTCTGGGCGGTGTAGGGCCGCATCTGGCCCACGCACAGATAGGCCCGGCGGTCGGGCACGGGCACGAACAGCAGCAGGTCGGCAAAGGACAGGTCGGCAAGGATCTGCCACTCGGCCAGCACCTGTTGCAGGTGGGCCGCCTCCTGGCGATCCAGCTGCGCTCGGCGCAGCAGCAGCTCGTCGGGGGTCACGGCCGGCGGCGGCTGCCCAGGGCCGCGGGCGGTGCGACGAGCGAGGCGCGCATCCCCACCGACGTTACTGCAACAGCGCGTTCACGTCCGTCCAGGCCTCCTCGTCGATCATCGACGGCCCGTGCAGCACCCAGCCACCGCCGGTGCGCTCGCCGCCCTGATACTCCATATCCTCGAGGTAGGCGGCGGTGGGCCCCGACAGCCGGTCGGCGGCGGTCAGCAGCAGCGGCGCCTCTTTCTTGGCCCCCAGCGGCGCCGCGGCCAGCGCCCGCTGCCACCCACGGTCGGACCAGCCGGCGCCCACCAGGAAGCGGTCGTCGGCGCTGGCCGAGGTCTCGTCCCACATGTGGGTGGCGATCTCGGTGGCGGTGCTGGCGCGGTCGCCGCCGCTGACGCGCCACGGCGACGGGGTCTGCTCGGCGACGTTGCGTGAGATGGCGGCGGTGCCGCCCAGCACGATGGTGTAGTCCACACGCGCCAGGAGCTCCTCGGTGGGTCGCGTGAGGCGCTCGGTGGGCGTCAGCGCCACCGGGACGCCGTTGGCCGCACCCCACACCGAACCGGCCAGCGCGTCCGCCCACGGGTTGGCCTCGTCGGGTGCCGAGCGCGCCAACATCGCCTGATCACCCCCCGAGCGGTCCAGGACCTCGTGGCCGATCATCGCCGCGGTCTCGGTGCGCTCGCGGCCAGCGACGCGCTGCACGTCCCAGCGGTCGTCGAGCTCGTCGACCACCGAGTCCTCGATCGCCGCCTCACCGCCCAGGACATAGACCGTGGCGGTCTCGGGCAGCACACGCGCCAGCTCGGTCTCCACTCGGTCGTCGAGCTCGTCGGAGGGCGTCAGCAGCAACGGGCCCTGTGAGCCGGCCAGCGGTCCGCCGGCCATGGCGTCGGCGAACACGTCGTGGCGGGCCAGCACGGCGCGTTGGGCGCTGTCGGACTCGGAAAAGGCCAGCTGGGACAGCTCCACGGCCCCGGCGATGGGCCCGTCGCCGTCGACGCGCTCGGCCAGCGCCTCCAAAACCCGGACCTCGCCGGTGGCGGGCCGGCGCTGGTCGGAGGTGATCTCCCACTGATAAGCCCCGCGCTGGTCGGCCTGCCACGAGGCGCTAGCGACCTCGCCCTGACCGCTGGCGCGCTCGACGACCTCGCCGGACTCGTGGCGCACGGTCAGCTCCCACTCGCCGGCGGGCTTCATGCCGGCCGACACCTCGACACGGGCGCCAAGGTTGACAGGCGGGTCCGACTGGTCAGGGTCGGTCAGCATGGGCGCCTGCCCGTCGACGAGGTCGCGGCGGATCCCGTCGAGGCGGTCGCGCACGTGGCCACCGGGACACGAGGTCGAGCCCACGGCGCTGTGGCCCACCACGGCCGGCAGCGACTCGCCGTTGACGGTGGCGTCCGTCTCGGCGTCGATGTGGTGGACGTCGAACAGCCACGTGAGCAGCCGCTCGGCGCTGGCCGCGGCCGGATCGGACAGGGCCGTGCCCGTCTCGCGGTGATGGCTGCCCAAAAACGCCACGCCGGTCGTGCCCGCGTTGTAACCGGCCGCGTGGGCCCCGATGACGGGCTCGGTGACCCCACCGGCGCGCCCCTGGTAGACGGTCCCGAAGCGGTCGATCAAAAAGTTGTAGCCGATGTCGCTCCAGCCGCGGCTCTGGGTGTGGTAGTGATAGATGGAGCGCACCACCGCCGGGGCCTCGCTGCGGCTGTAGTCGTTGCCGGTCGCGGTGTGATGGATGACCGCGCCCTCGACGGCCTCGGCGTAGTCCGGTGACCCTGAGCGGTGCGACTCGTCGGCGCCCCAGCCGTCGCGGCTGACGATCTCGGGGCGCTCGACCGACGCCGCCGCCGGGCGACCTCCCTGGGTCAGGGCGCTGGCCACCGCCTGGACCGCGTCGCTCAAGCGCTGGCCCACGTCGCGGTTCTGGCCCAGCGCGTCGATCACGTGCACGTCCACGCGCTCGGGCGACCCACCGGCCACGCGCACCTGCAGGTGGTCGGCCGGGCCGACCCACACCGGCGCGCTGAAGCGCTTGCCGGCTTCGGCGTCGGCGGCCCGACGCGCCTCGGACGAGCCCGGGTCGGGGGCCTCGTTGGGAGTGACCGGCGCCGAGTGCCATTCCTGCCAGCCCCCGTCACCGTGGCGGGCGCGAAACTCCACCGCGACGCCCTCCGGGACGGCAAAGCCCACCAGCGAGAACGCGATGGGGGTGGCCACGGCCTCGCTGCGCACCCACCCCGCCGAGCCCGCCTCGCTCGCAACGCCGGCGTCGCCGAGCGCGGGCAGCCCCGACATCTGGGCGTCGACGACGGCCGGAGGCGCCGACGACGGCGCCGATTTGGCCATGGGCACCAGCAGGACCACGCTGAGCAGCCCGGCGCTCACACACGCGAGGATCAGGGTGCGTCGGCACAGGGCTCGCTGACGCATGGAAACCCCTCCCGGACAAGGCTGGGCGTCGCCTGGGCCCCCTCCGCCCCGCGATGCCCGCGAGACAGCCGGTCCAGACGGTGTCTGTGCGCTAGGACGTCATCGAGCGCCGATGTCGTACGGGCAGGCTGGCGACAACCACCCGGCGGCGGTCACCCGCGCTCGTGCTCGTCGTGGGACAGGAATCGCTCGAGCCCCTTGATCGGGCCCACCTCGCGGATCCGTGAGAACGCTCGCGCCTCGATCCGCTGGACTTCAGGGATCGTTAGGCCGAGCCGCTCGGCGACCTGGCCGGGCCGCTGAGGCGTGCCGTCGGCCAGGCCGGTCCGCAGCTCGACGACCTGGCGCTCCACGTCGGGCAAGCGACCCAGGATGCTGGCGAGCTTGCCCCGCAGGCGCCTGACTTCGGCGTCCTCGTCGCGGGCTTCGCCCTTGGCGCGAGAATGGGACATGTCGGCATGGTAACGAGGGGCGCGGGCAAGGCAGGCGCCTGCCGTGGGGATTTTGACACCATGACGGCCACGGCGCGCCCCAGGCCGGGCCCGGGGCCGCCGGCGCCTCCCTGAGTGAGGGCGCGGGTTAAGCTGGCGGCTCGCATGCGCGCTGCCGACCTCCAGCCCCTCGTCGACGCCAGCGACGACGCCGCTTTGCTGCGCGGCATCGATCAGCTGTGCGACCTCACGGCGTGGGGCGAGTTGGTCGACCTCGCCGGTCGCTGCGACGACGCCGTCGAGCTCGGCCGCCAGCTGTGGGCCGTGCGCCAGCACATCGAGTACCGCCTCGCCCTGGAGGCGCCTCCGGCGTGGGCCGGGCCGGTCGTGCGCCCGGGGGCGGCGCGCTTCGCCCTGGGGCCCTTGACGGAGGTGGTGGCCGAGCGCTTCGCCTGGGCTGAGATCGCGGCCCACCTCGATGACCCCGTCGCGGCGGCGATCGTGGGCAGCGAGCGAGTGGCGCGCGGCGAGGACCTGCGCGGCGAGCCGGTGGGCGAGCACGCCGACTTGCCCCTGTGGCTGGCGCCGTTCGAGCCGGCGGCCTATCCGCGCGTTGCCTACCGCGACCGCCAGGCGTGGTTTCCCTCGCCCGAGCGGCCCCCCATCGCCCAAGCCGAGCCGGTGGCAATCGAAGAGCCCGGCCAGGGCCGCCCGGGCGATGCCGCGGTCGCTGCGCTGACCGAGACGACCGACGCGTGGTCGCCGGGGCGCCTCGGTGGCCTGACCGCCGGCCAGCGCATCCGCTGGTGGCGCGCGGGCGCCGACGCGCCCACCGCCGCGGCCGCCATCGCGGGCCTGGCCCACGCGCGCCCGGTGCGCGCGGCGGCCTGCACCCCCGGTGAGGCCATGGCGTGGCTGCAGTGGGCCGGCGCGGCCGGCGGCGCGCTGGGCCGGCGCCGGGGCGGCGCCGCCGGGCGGTTCCTGGCGTGGTCGGTGCTGGCGGCCGTGGCCGGCCTGGAGTGGCCCCCGGTGGTCGACGACGACGCCGTCGCCGACTTCGGCGAGGCCGCCGAGGAGCTCGTGTGGTGGCGGTGGTGGCGCGACGACGAGCCCGAGGCCGGCTGGGTGCTGCGCCTGGCCGTGGCAGACCCCGTCGACAACGAGGCCTACGCGATCGAGGCGTGCGACCCCCCGCCCGACGACGAGCGGGTCGAGCCGGTGTCGATCGAGCAGCAGCTGCCGCCGGACTGACGCCGCCACGGCCGGCGCTGGGGGCGCCCACGGCCGGCGCTGGGGGCGGCGCCCACGGCCGGCGCCGGCGTCACGGGGTGTGGCCGGGCTCCTGCAGGCGCAGGTCGGCCAGGACACGCTGGACCAGCTCGGCGGGGGCCCGCTCCCGGCAATGGCGCGCCACCAGGGCGCGCACCTCCCGCTCGAAGTCGACGCGATCCCAGCACGGCGGGCAATCAGCGAGATGGTCGCGGATGATGGTCTCGAGGTCGGAGGGGCACTCGCCGTCGAGGTACTCGTGGAGTCGACGGAGCGCGTCCCGGCAGTGCTCATCCATCGCTTGCCGGCTCCTGTTCCGCGTCAACCGCGCCGCCGGTCGCGGGCGTCACTAGCCCACGACGCGCGGCATAGGCGTACAACGCGCGTTGCAGGCGCGCTCTTCCCCGGTGCAGCCGGCTCATGACCGTGCCCACCGGCGTCTCCATGATCTCGGCGATCTCGGCGTAGCGAAACCCCTCCACGTCGGCCAGATAGACCGCCATGCGAAACGGCTCGGGTAGCTGGCCCAAGGCGTCGCGGACCTCCTCGTCGGTCAGGCGGTCCAGCACCTCGCGCTCGGCGGGCTTGCTGGTGCTGGCCGCCAGGCGGTCGAACAGCGAGAAGGACCCCTCCTCGCCGTCGTCGGCGGTCTCCTGCTCGGCGGCGACCTCCTGGGGGCGCCGCTGGGCCTTGCGCCAGCGGCTGATGAAGGTTGTGGAGAGGATGCGGTAGAGCCAGGCCCGCAGGTTCGTGCCGGGCTCGTACTGATGGAAGCTCGCGTAGGCGCGCGCCATCGCGTCCTGCACGAGGTCCTCGGCCTCGGTGCGGTCGTGGGTGTAGCGCACCGCGGCGCTGTAGAGCGCGTCGAGGTGGGGCAGCACCTCCTCGGCGAACCGCCGGCGCCGCTCTTCGTCGGTCAGCTCGCGGCGCACCGGCGACTCGTCGCCCCGGCCGCGGTCTCCTTGCGCCTCGGACACCCCAGCCTCCTGCTCGTGGCTCGCAGCGCGAGTCTACCGCCCGGTAAACACCCGCGTCGGACATGTCACTACTCCCCAGTGCGTTTCAAAACGTATTGACACGTCCATGAGCTTCTCATAGACCGTGTGTCATGCCACGACGCGACGACGAGCTCGCCGGCTGGCTGCAAGGCCTCGGCGACGCGGGTGCCGACGAGCTCGGCCCTCAGACGACGCCACCGCCAACGCCCGCGCCACGGCCTCGGCGGCTGTGGGCGCTGGCCGCCCTGCCCTGGGCGCTGGTCGGCGCGCT
>PXPH01000002.1:0-571 GCA_003021615.1 Actinobacteria bacterium QS_8_72_14 | reverse complement strand
CCGAGGCGGGGGCCGAGCCCGAGGCGGCAGCCGAGCCCGCAGCGAGCCCCTTGGCCACGCCCTCGGCCCCCGGCCAGCCACAGCGTGACGCCGCCGGCGATCACAGCCGCGCCGGCCTCGCCAGCCCACCCGGCGGTGACGCGGGCGCGATCCCCACCGATCTGGCCGCGGCCGCCGAGCAGGCGGTGGCCACCGTCGGCGCCCGTCGCCTGGCCCGCCTCGAGCAAAGGCCGGTCCACGTCGACCACGCCCGGGCGACAACCGTCAAGGCCCTGCCCGGCGGCGACGCCGCCGCGCCGGCCTCGGTGGTGACCGTCACGGCCCTGGTGCGCCGCGCCGAAAACGATCGCTGGGGCGAGCCCACCCCGCTGCGCTTCGCCGTGGTCGTGCAGGCCGACGGCCGCCTGCGCGCCCCGCCTTGGCCGCTGCCGGGGCGTGACCAGGTGGCCACCGTCTCAGCGCCCGGGGCACTGGAGGCCGTCGAGCTCAGCCAGGCGCCCCAGCTAGTGGAGGCCGCCGCCGACGCGCTGGCCCGCGCCGGCTATGGGCGCCCACAGATCCAGGCGCTGCA
>PXPH01000001.1 GCA_003021615.1 Actinobacteria bacterium QS_8_72_14 | reverse complement strand
GATCTCACCAAGCAGGCGGACGCCTACCGTCAGCTGTCGCTGCTGCTGCGCCGCCCCCCGGGGCGCGAGGCCTATCCCGGCGACGTCTTCTACCTCCACAGCCGCCTGCTGGAGCGGGCCGCGAAGCTGTCCGACGAGAACGGGGCCGGCTCGCTGACCGCCCTGCCGATCATCGAGACCAAGGGCGGCGACGTCTCGGCCTACATCCCCACCAACTGCATCTCGATCACCGACGGGCAGATCTTTTTGGAAAGCGACCTCTTCTACCAGGGCGTGCGCCCCGCCATCAACGTCGGCATCTCGGTGTCGCGCGTGGGCGGCTCGGCCCAGGTCACCGGCATGAAGAAAACCGCCGGGACGATGCGTTTGGACCTGGCCCAATACCGCGAGCTGGCGGCGTTCGCCCAGTTCGGCTCCGAGCTGGACAAGTCGAGCCAGGCCCAGCTCGAGCGGGGCCAGCGCACCATGGAGGTGCTCAAGCAGCCCCAGTACGACCCGGTGCCGGTCGGCGAGCAGATCGCCATCATCTGGGCGGTGGCCAACGGCAAGTGCGACCATCTGGCCGTGGAGGACGTGAGCCGCTTCGAGCGCGAGCTGCGCGAGCACGTGCGCAGCCGGGCCCCCGATCTGCTCGCCCAGCTCTCCGAGGGCAAGTGGGGCGACGAGCAGAAGTCGGCGCTGGCCGAGGTCGTCAACGGGTTCCTGGAGGTCTTTCGGCCCTCCCAGCCCCATGCCGAGGCCGACGAGCCTCGCCCCGTGGAGGACCTGGCGACGCTCAGCGACGAGGCAAGCGAGAACGAGACCGCGGCCAGCGCCTGACGGGCGCGCCGGCCCCACGACCCAGGAGCCGCGATGCCGGGAGCTGCGGAGCTTCGCACGCTGCAGCGGCGCATCAACAGCGTCCGATCGACCCAAAAGATCACTCACGCGATGGAGCTCATCGCCGCGAGTCGCATCACGCGGGCGCGCCAGGCCGTCGAGGCGGCCCGCCCCTACGCGGTCATGATCACGCGGGTAATCCGCGACCTGGCCGCCGAGAGCAGCGTCGCCGACCATCCGCTGCTGACCCAGCCCGCCGCGGTCGACCGGGTGGGGCTGGTGATCGTCGCGGCGGACCGCGGGCTGGCGGGAGCCTACAACGCCAACATCCTGCGACGCGCCGAACGGCTCGCCGAGGCCGAGACGCAACAGGGCCGCGACGCCGTCCGCTACATCGTCGGCCGAAAGGCCCAGCAGTACTACCACTACCGCGGCGAGCAGGTCGCCGAGTCCTGGACCGGTGTCACCGACCGGCCGCGCTACGCCGACGCGCGCCAGATCGCCGACCGGGTCATCAACGATTACGCCAACGGCGACATCCAGCGCGTGTGGCTGTGCTACACCGACTTCCGCTCAGCGCTGCGCCAGGTGCCCAGCGTCGCCCAGCTGCTGCCGGTCGAGCAGCGCGAGCTCGCCGGCGGTGCGGGCTACACCGCCGAGTTCATGTTCGAGCCCGAGCCCGCCGAGATCCTGGGCCAGCTGCTGCCCCGCTACTTGGAGCACCGGGTGTATGCGGGCCTGCTGGAGTCCAGCGCCAGCGAGCACGCCAGCCGCCAGCGCGCCATGTCCAACGCCTCGGAGAACGCCAGCGAGATCATCGATGAGCTGACCCGCGAGGCCAACGCGGCGCGCCAGGCCGCTATCACCACCGAGATCTCCGAGATCGTCGGCGGCGCCGAGGCGCTCGCCTCGACGTGACGGTTACCGCTAGCCCCCTCGGCGGGGCCTGCGACCCGAACGCATGACGGCCGCCCTGTACGAGCAAGGAACCGCGATGACCGACGCCACCGCCACCGACCCTACGACCGCCGATACCGAGGCCACGCCGGACGGGCGCATCATCGCCATCATCGGCCCCGTCATCGACGTGGAGTTTCCCGCCGGCGGCGTGCCCGAGATCTTCACCGCGATTGAGTTCGACGCCGACATCTTCGGCGAGCACAAGACGCTGACCGCCGAGGTGTCGCTCCACCTGGGCGAGAACGTGGTCCGTGCCGTGGTGATGCAGCCCGCCGACGGGGTCCAGCGCGGCACGCCCGTGCGCAACACCGGCGCGCCGATCAGCGTCCCGGTGGGCCAGGGCATCCTTGGCCACGTCTACAACGTGCTCGGCGAGCCCCTCGACACCGACCCGGGCGAGATCGAGGCCACGACCCGCTGGCCCATCCACCGGGACCCGCCCGCCTTCGAGGAGCTCGAGCCCCAGACCCGGATCTTTGAGACCGGCATCAAGGTCATCGACCTCGTCGAGCCCTACATCCAGGGCGGCAAGGTGGGCATGTTCGGCGGCGCCGGCGTCGGCAAGACCGTGGTCATCCAGGAGATGATCCACCGCGTGGCCGAGCACCACGGCGGGGTGAGCATGTTCGCCGGCGTGGGCGAGCGCACCCGCGAGGGCAACGACCTGATCCTGGAGATGCAGGAGTCGGGGGTGCTGGCCAACACCGCGCTGGTGTTTGGTCAGATGGACGAGCCGCCGGGCGTGCGCCTGCGGGTGGGCCTGAGCGCGCTGACGATGGCGGAGTACTTCCGCGACGAGGAGCGCCAGGACGTCCTGCTGTTCATCGACAACATCTTCCGCTTCGTCCAAGCCGGCATGGAGGTCTCCACCCTGCTGGGGCGCATGCCCAGCGCCGTGGGGTATCAGCCGACGCTGTCCAACGAGATGGGCGCGCTACAAGAGCGCATCACCTCCACACGCGGCCGGTCGGTGACCAGCCTCCAGGCGGTGTACGTGCCCGCCGACGACATCACCGACCCCGCCCCGCACGCGACGTTCGCCCATCTCGACGCCCAAACGGTGCTGTCGCGCTCGATCGCCGAGCTGGGCATCTATCCGGCGGTCGACCCCCTGGACTCGACCTCGCGGGCGCTGGAGCCCCAGATCGTGGGCCAGCGCCACTACGACGTCGCCAACCGGGTCCAGGAGACACTGCAGCGCTACAAGGACCTGCAGGACATCATCGCGATCCTGGGAATCGACGAGCTCGCCGAGGAGGACAAGGTCGTCGTCAACCGGGCGCGCAAGATCCAGCGCTTCTTCTCTCAGCCGTTCTACGTCGCCGAGCAGTTCACCGGCATCCCCGGCAAGACGGTCTCGCTGGAGGAATCGATCCAGAGCTTCGAGGCGATCCTCGAGGGCCAGTTCGACGAGACCCCCGAGCAGGCGTTCTTTTTGCAGGGGACCATCGAGGACGTCGAGGCGCGGGCCAAGGAGCTCCAGGAGAGTTGATCCCCCCTGTGACGGAGCGAGCCGGATGACCGAGGAGCAGCGGCCCACCATGCAGGTGGATGTGGTAAGCGCCGAGCGCGAGCTTTTCTCCGGCGAGGCCACCGCCGTCTTCGCGCGCAGCGTGCTGGGCGAGATCGGCCTGCTGCGGGGTCACCAGCCGGCGGTGCTGGGGCTGGGCAAGGCGCCGGTGCGCATCCAGGACACCCAGGGCGACGAGCTGCATTTCGCCGTCCACGACGGGTTCCTGGAGTGCCGCGGCGACGAGCTGACGGTCCTGGCCGACATCGCCGAGCTCGCCGTCGAGATCGACGTGGAGCGCGCCAAAGAGGCCTACGCCCGTGCCGTGCGCCACGAGCAGGACCCCGAGTACGAGGGCGACGCCGCCGCCGAGAAGGCGCGCGCCCAGCTGCGGCTGCGCATGGCCGGCGTCGAGGGGTACTGAGGCCTGTGGCGTGCGGGCTCACGTGAACAGGGGAGTGGGATAGCCCCTGTGCTCTAAGGTGAGGGTGGCGATGTTGGTGGTGCGCTCGTCGTCGTTGTTGGCCACCGTGCGCAGCTGGCGGTCCACGCGGGCGGCGGCGCGAGTGCAGAACGCCTCGGCGAGGTAGCGCTCGCGTCCGGCGAGGTCGGGGCCCTGCTCGTCCAGGCGCTGGGTGACCCGCGAGATCGTGGCGACCTGGGCGTAGACGTCCAGCGCCGCATGGGCCAACCGCTTGAGGTGCCACTGCCGCTGGGTGATGCCGGTGCGGTAGGTGCGCAGCAACGACTCGGTGGTCGAGCGCAGGCGCGTCACCTGCTCGCTGACCGGCGTGGCGAGGTGGGCCACCGACGCGTGGGCCTGGGTGATGCGCTCGGGGCGCACCTCGCGCTGCAGCCGGCCGACGACGTACTCGGTCAGCAGCCCGATCGAGCGGATCGGGTCGGCGAGCTTGACGGAGTCGAGCTCGCGTAGCTCGTCGGCGACCGGCTTGCAGCCCGACAGGGCCACGAAGAGCCGCAGCACGTCGTTGGACCCCTCAAAGATCGGCAGCACCCGCACGTCGCGCAGCATCTTCTCATAGGGGCTGCCGGCGATGTAGGCCTGTCCGCCGGCGAGCTGGAACACGCGGTTGACCGCGTACCACAAAAACTCGGTGGCGGTCACCTTGACCATGGCCGACTCCACCGAGTAGTCGCTCACCCCCCGGTCGACCAGGCCGGTGGTCAGATACGCCATCGACTCCAGCCCGAAGCTGTGCGTCACGATCCACGACAGCTTCTCGCGCACCAGCTCGAAGTCGGCCAGGGGGTGGCCGAACTGGTGGCGCTCGCTGGTGTGGGCCGTGGCCAGCTCCAGCAGCCGCCGCGCGCCTCCCAGCGCACCCGTGCCCAGTGCCATGCGCCCGTTGTTGAGCACCCGCAACGCGATCTTGAAGCCCTCGCCGGGCTCGCCCAAGACGTTCTCTGGCGGCACGCGCACCCCGTCGAAGCGCACGCGCATCAGGCGGTTGGCGTTGAGCCCCAGCGTCCGGTAGCGGGCCGGCGCGCTGACCCCGTCCTGGTCGCCCTCGACGATCAAGGCGATGTGGCCCCCGCCGTCCTCCTCGTCGATGCGGGCGAAGGTGACCAGCACGTCGCGGTCGCCGTTGCCGATCCAACGCTTCTCGCCGTCCAGGCGCCAGGCGCCGTCGGCCTCCCGACGCGCGCGGGTGGTCACGGCCGCGGCGTCCGAGCCGGCTTGGGGCTCGGTCAGGGCAAAGGCCGCCAGTCGCCGTCCCCTGGCGAGATCGGGCAAGAAGCGGGCGCGCTGGTCGTCGTCGCCGAACAGCTGGATGCCCTTCAGGCCGATGGACTGGTGGACGCCCAGCACCACGGCGAGTGTGGCGTCGAGCCAGCCCAGGTCCTCGGCGACGCGGCAGTAGCCGGTCTGTGACAGGCCCTGGCCGCCGTACGCCTCGGGTACCGACAGCCCCAGCAACCCCCGCTCACCGAGCTCGGCGACGACGTCGTCGCCGATCCACCCGTCGCGCTCGGCGGCCCACGGGTCGTAGGCGACCTCGTGCAGCGACGCCAGCAGCTCGCGGACCTTGGCGGCCTCGCCCTGCCCAAGGGCGGGGTAGGGAAAGACGAGCTGCTCGGGGATCGAGCCCCGAAACAGCGACTTGGCGAACGAGGAGACCTCCTCGACGGCCTCTGGCTGCTCGCGCGCGACGCTCTGGGCCATGGTGTGGCGCTTTCTTCCACCTCTCGCTGTCGCAGCCCGGCATGCTGCCACGCCAGCGGACGCGCCGGATACCCTGTTGCCGCATGGATGCTTTCGAGGTCCTCAGCGGCGGGACGCTGAGCGGGGCGGTGTGCGCGTCGGGCGCCAAGAACTCGGCGCTGAAGCTGTTGGCGGCTTCGCTGCTGGCCGAGGGGTGCACGACCATCCGCAACGTGCCTGCCATCGCCGATCTGGACGCGATGGGCCGGGTGTTGGCCCACCTGGGCGTCGACGTCGGCCGCGACGGCGACGTGGTCAGCTGTGACGTGCCCGCCGAGATCGGCTGCGACACGCCCGCCTCCCTGGTGACGCGCCTGCGCGCCTCGATCGTGGTGCTGGGCCCGCTGGTGTCGCGCTGTGGCCATGCGCGGGTGGCCCAGCCGGGCGGGTGCAACCTGGGCAACCGCGGCATCGACCTGCACCTGTGGGGCTTGGCCCAGCTCGGCGCCGAGATCACGCTCGAGGACGAGGCGGTGGTGGCCCGCGCTCCCCAGGGGGGCCGCCTGCGCGGCACCGAGCTCGAGCTGCCCTACGCCAGCGTCGGCGCGACCGAGAACCTGCTGATGGCCGCCGTGACCGCCACGGGCACCACCCGCATCCTCAACCCGGCGCGTGAGCCCGAGATCGTTGATCTGGCCGGGATGCTGTCGCAGATGGGCGCGCGGGTGGCCGGGGCGGGCTCCGACGAGATCGTCATCGACGGCGTCGACGCGCTCGAGCCGGTGGACCACACGGTGGTCGGCGACCGCATCGAAGCCGGGACCTACGCGGTGGCGGGGGCGCTGGCCGGCGGCGAGATCACCGTGGAGGGCGTCGAGCCCGCGCATCTGGCCCTGGTGTTGGACAAGCTCGCCGACGCCGGGGCGGCGGTGACCCTGGGTGACCGCTCGGTGACCGTCGCTGGCGCGCCGCTGCGCGCCGTGGACGTGGTGACCCTGCCCTTCCCGGGCTTTCCCACCGACCTGCAGGCGGCGTTTTTGGTGCTGCTGTCCCAGGCCCAGGGCACCTCGATGCTGACCGAGAACGTCTTCGACGGCCGGTTCCGCGTCGTCGATCAGCTCGTGGCCATGGGCGCCGACGTCTCGGTGGAAGCCCATCACGCGATCGTGCGCGGCCCGTGCCGACTGGAGGGCGCCCGGGTGGCGGCCCCCGACCTGCGGGCCGGGGCGGCCCTGGTGCTGGCCGGCCTGGTCGCTGACGGGCCCACGGTGGTCACCCAGGCGCACCACATCGAGCGGGGCTACGCCGACCTCCCGGGCAAGTTGGCGGCGCTTGGCGCCGGCGTGCGCCGGCTCGGCGCCGTCGAGGCGCCGCCGGCGCCGACCGGAGTGTGACCGGCTCAAACGACGTCCCCGGGCCGCTGAGCGACCCCGGCGGGTGGGGGCCCGCCGGGGCAGAGGCGTCGTGGCGCCCCGCCATGCTTGATGCCCTCGGGGTGCTGGTGGCCGGCTACGGGCTGGGGGGGCTGGCAAGCAGCGGGGTGCAGGCCCAGTTCGACGGGGCGCTTGCCGACGCGGTCGCGCTGACGTCTGTTGCGGCGATGCTGGGCGTGGTCGCCGTCGCCTGGAGCCTGGCGCGCTGCGGGGTCGCCGGCCTGCGCGCCGTGCTGGGCCCGCGCCCGACCGCGAGCCATGTGGCGGTGGCGGTGACGGTGGGCGTCGCCGTCGGGGGTGTGTGCAACGTGGGCTTGCCGCCGCTGCTGGAGGTCCTGTTGGACCAGGTCGGCCTGGAGCCGCCGACGGTCCAGCAGACCCACCGGCGGGTGCTGACCGCCTCGGGCTCGCGAGTGGCGGCCGTCGTCGGGGTGCTGGCCATCGCCCCGCTGGGCGAAGAGCTGCTCTTTCGGGGCTTGGCGTTCCGGGCGCTGCGGCGACACCTGCGGGCCGTGGCGGCCGTGGCGGCCAGCGCCGTGCTGTTCGCGGCGGTCCACCTGCCCGGCACGGGCGTGCTGGGCGCCGCCTTTCTGGTGGTCACGCTCGGGACGGTGGGCGTGGCCCTGGCGGCGCTGGTCGAGCGTCAGCGCCATCTGTGGGGGGCGGTGGTGGCCCACGCGGTGTTCAACGCCGTCGGCGTCGGCGTGATTGTGATCCCATGAGCCCATCACGGGCCGCCCACCACCGGTCGTCGCGGCCACGCGGGCCCTCGACCACCCGCTGGGGCCCTGCGAGCTCGTGAACGGGGCGGGCCTGGACGTGAACGGGGTGGGCCTGGACGTGAACGAGGTAGGCCTGGATGTGACCCTAGAAAGCTGGCGTGCGCGCGAGCCCGCCCGGTATGAGCGCTGCGTCGGAAGCGGCACACTCGGGGCGTACGCGTTGACCGGACGTCGCGCGGGCGCGCCGATGGGCGAGTCAGGGTTGGCAATGAGCAAAGGCAGCCGGCGCAAACGGGCCACCCGGCCGTGGCAGGATCCGCGGGCCCGCCGCGACATCGAGTCCCTGCTGCAACAGGACAAGGCCGACCAGGAGCTTTCCCTGCACGGCTACGAGGTGCGGCGGGTGGCCGCTCAGCGCGCCACCAAGGACTATCGGTGCCCCGACTGCGGCAACCTGGTGCCGTCGGGTGAAGCACACGTGGTGGTGTGGCCCACCGGCGAGGAGGAGTTGCGGCGTCACTGGCACACCCACTGCTGGCGCCTCGAGGTTCGCCGGTCGCGGCCCTCGAGCTCGTGACGCCCGGTGCTTCGCCGTTGCCCGACCTGGAGTCGCCACTCACCCTGAGGGATCGTTGCGATGGGCAAAAAGACCAACAAGGAGCGGCGCCGCCTGCGCGAGGAGCGCCAGGCCGCCCAGCGACGCGCCGAGCGACGTCGCAACCTCATCACCCTGGGCCTCGTCGCCGGCATCGTGCTCGTCGGCGGCGTGCTGGTGTGGGTAAGCCTCGAGCAGGAGACCCAGCCGGGTCCGGCCGATCCCTCCCTCGAGGACGGCCAGGACGGCAACGGCTCGGGCGACAACGGCCAGAACGGCCAGAACGGCTCGGGCAACGGCCGCTCCGACGGCGACAGCGCCAGCGGCTCGGATCCGGTCGAGAGCAGCGAGTCCGGCGACGCTGAGGGCGCCGCGGGCGATGACCGCCCCGTTGCCTGCGGCGCGAGCGTGCCGGAGGGCGCCGACCAGGACAAGCCGACCTTCGACGAGCCCGAGCAGGTCCTGGAGGGCGTGGCGGACCCGCGGGCCCGGATGACGACGTCGTGTGGCGAGGTCGTGCTCGACCTGGATGTGCAGCGCGCGCCCGAGGCCGCCAACAGCTTCGCGTTCTTGGCCCAGCAGGGGTTCTTCGACGGGTTGCGGTTCTTTCGCAGCCGCCCAGGCACGGACATGGTCCAGGCCGGCGCAGGCGACAACCGCAGCACGTGGAACGTGGGCTACACGCTGCCCGCGGAGCTGCAAGCCGCCCAGCAGGACGGCTACCCCCCGGGAGCCGTGGCGTTGGCCGTGCCCGAGGGCGAGCCCGCCGGCGGCGGCAGCCAGTTCTTCATCGTCTACGGGGGCCGCTTCATGGACGCGGTCGTCTCCGGCGGGTTGGGGCGCACCTATCCGCGCTTCGCCACAGTCGCCGAGGGGTTGGACGTTGTGCGCCGCATCGGCGAGATCGAGGTCGTGCAATCCCAGGGCGAGACCCGCCCGGCCCGACGGGTGTACATCGAGTCTGTGGAAATCGAACCCGCCTGACCTGCTGGTGTGGAAACCGCCCGACGCAAGGAGCCAGTCGTGTCCGACATCGCCTGTGGCGGTTCCGTGCCCGAGAGCGCGGAACGCGCCCGCCCCCAGTTCGACGCGCCCGAGCAGGTGCTCGACGGTGCCGACGCCCACGACGCCACGCTGGCCACCTCCTGTGGCACGGTGTCGCTGCGCTTGCTGACCGCGGAATCGCCACTGACCGCCAACAACTTCGCGTTTTTGGCCAACGAGGGCTTCTACGACGGCACGATCGTCCACCGCATCGTGCCGGGGCTGATCGTCCAGATGGGTGATCCGCGTGGCGACGGCACGGGCGGGCCCGGCTATCGCTTTGCTGACGAGCTCGAGGCCGCCCGACGCCGGGGCTATCAGCGCGGCACGGTGGCGATGGCCAACGCCGGCCCGGACACCAACGGCAGCCAGTTCTTCGTGTGCCTCGACGACGTGGGCCTGCCGCCCGAGTACGCCGTATTCGGCGAGGTGACCGACGGCATGGGCGTCATCGACCGCATCGCCTCGGTGCCGGTGGATGGCGAGACGCCCCAGCAGCGGTGCTATCTCGAGCGGGTCCGCGTGGACGTCTGACGCCCACGACGCCCGCCTCGGCCCGGCTCAGCCGCCGCTGTCGTCGTCGGTGTCGGTCTCGGCCTCGGGGGCGTCGGCCGTCTCGTCGGCCACCAGCGGCGGCATGTCCTCCAGGCGGACCTTGTCGCGGCGCACCCCCTGCTGGTAGTCCTTCATCCGCTGGGGGTAGCCGACCTTGCGGGCGTCGTACAGCGGCACGTCGTACTCGTCGCACAGCTTCTTGGCCTGGGCCTCGTTCTTGATGGCCCGCCGCAGCGCCTCACCGTCGCTGGCGACCAAACACAGCGTCATCGCGTAGGTTGATGTTGGGGGCTCGACGAAGCCCTCGACGCCCTCCCGGCTGGTCAAAAACTCCTCGAGATCGGCCCTGTTGCGCTTGGACGCCGCGGTCAGGGGCGTGTCGCGCTGTGGCTTACGCCGGAACCGGTCGAAGAGAGTCACGCACCCGAGTGTATCGACGGCCTCGGCGACGACAGGAGGCCGGCGGCGGTGAAAAGAACCCGAGAGCGTCGGCGTTCACGGCGCGATCGCGATGGTCATCGCGGCTCCTCGACGAGCTCCACCAGCGTGCCCAGGTGGTCCTTGGGATGGACGAAGGCCACGGTCGTGCCCCGTGAGCCGGGCCGCGGCTGCTCGTCGATGAGCCCCACGCCCTCGGCGCGCAGCCGCGCGAGCGCGGCCGCGCAGTCGGTGACCCGGTAGCCCACGTGGTGCAAGCCCGGCCCGTTGCGCGCCAGGAACCGCCCCACCGGCGAGTCCTCCCGGGTGGGCTCCAGCAGCTGGATGTAGCTGTCGCCGACCTGCAACAGGGCCTCGCGCACCCCGTCGGCGGCCACCTCCTCGCGGTGGACGACCTCGGCGCCGTACGCTCGCCGGTGGTGCGCCACCGCCTCCTCCAAGTCGGGGGCGGCCACGCCGACGTGGTCGATGGCGGTCAAAATCATCGCCGCTCCTCACCCTCCGGCTGGGCCGCCGGGAAGTGTAGGCACGCGCGCCGCCCTCGCTGGATGCGTCGCCGGGCGGGCCGTGCGGCGCGCGTGCCTACACCGGCGGCGGGCGCCGCCACGGCCGGCCCAGCACGTGGTGGTCCAGCCAGGCGATGACGGTGTCGTACCACACGCGTGAGTGGGCCGGCGTCACCACCCAGTGGTGCTCGTCGGGAAAGGCCAGGTAGGCCGACTCGACGCCGTGGCGCTGCAGGTCGGTCCACAGCGCCAGCCCCTGGCTCTCGGGCACGCGGTAGTCCTTGGTGCCGTGGATGACCAGCATGGGGGTGGTGATGTCGCCGATCGCGCGCCGCGGGCTCCACTCGCGGTAGCGGCTGGCGTCGGCGTAGGGGTCGCCGAACTCGCGCTCCCACAGCGGGCCGTGGTCGGTGGTGGCATGGAACGCCTCCAGGTCCCACAAGCTGGCGTGGGACACGATCGCGGCGAAGCGGTCGGTGTGGCCGGCGATCCAGTTCGCCAGGTAGCCGCCAAACGAGCCTCCCAGCGCCGCCACGCGGTCGGCGTCGACGTCGTCGCGGGCGGCGGCCGCTTCCACGCAGGCCAGCACGTCGGTGCAGGGCTCCGCGCCCCACCGACCCCAGCCGCGCGCCACGAAGTCCAGACCGTAGCCCGTCGATCTGGCCGGATCCGGCAGCACGACCGCCCAGCCCCGGGCGGCCAAAACGTGGGGCTGCCAGCGCCACGACCACTCGTTCCAGGAGCTTACGGGTCCGCCGTGGATGAGCAGCGCCAGGGGGGCGCCGCGCTTTGCGTCGTGGGCCGCCGCCGGCGGCAGGATCAGCCACGCCGGGATCTCGGCGCCGTCATCGGCGGTGGCCACCAGCCGCTCGACCTCTCCGGGCCCGGTGAGGTCATCGCCTGGGGTGGGCAGCGGGTTGGGACGGTGGGATAGACCCGGATTGGGACGGTGGGATGGACCTGGGTTGGGACGGTGGGATGGAGCCGGGTTGGGACCGGGGGATGCTGGCGACAGGCCGGTGGTGGGGGCGTCGAGGGCCACCACGCGGTGGGGCTCGCGCATGGTCGCGCGCAGCGCGTAGACGGTGCCGTCGGCGGCGGGGCGGGGGGCGTGGTAGGCGCCATCGGCAGCCAGGCGGCGCACCGTGG